>JAIKVR010000007.1 GCA_024685545.1 Eubacteriales bacterium
GGATGAAGCACGCAAAATACCCGAAGTTCGCTGTGGCTGAACCGGAGAGCCTGGATATCCATGGCTACACGATCGCCGAGGCGGAAGACGAACTGGATCATTTCCTCGATTACCTGCCGGAAACCGTGGACGAGGTCAGGATAGTGCACGGCTACAAGAGCGGACAGGCGCTGCTGACGTATGTGCGCACCAGATACAGCCATGAGAGGATCAAGCAGAAGATTGTCACCATGAATAACGGAGAGACGATCTTCCTTTTGAAGACCGATTATTGAAAACGCTTTATGAGGATGCGTAGGAACGAAAGCACGCTTCACAAAGCGTTTTTTTATTGCCTGAGCCGATACATGGCTTCACAGCAGATGGGTGCCTGCGGCAGATAAGTCTACGAAAAGCAGCAAAGCCGCCTATCGCCTGCGGACTGACCGCGCATGAGGATGAATGCTGATAAATAATCGAAAAAGAAGTTCATATTCATTTCATAGCTTGTATAATAGGCGTATGAAATACCCTAATACTTATGCTCAGATAGACTTATCCAACCTTGTCAGCAACTTCAAAGCTCTTGCTGAACTAAACAAGAATAAAACTCCCATCGCCATCGTAAAGGCGGATGCCTATGGCCATGGGGCTGCGGAATGCGCCGCCGCCCTTGAAAAAGCCGGCGCGAAGTATTTTGCCGTCGCCAATACGGACGAGGCTGAACAGCTCAGAAAGCACGGAATCAGCGGAGATATCCTTATATTGGGATATGTGCCGGAGGAGCGTGTCGATGAGCTTCTCGAATATGACGTAATAACGGGAGTATATACTGTACATTTCGCCCGAAAGCTTTCGGAAGCCGCGAAAAAACTCGGCAGAAAAGCAAAAGTGCACATCATGCTGAACACAGGCATGAACAGACTGGGCTTCCCGTGCAGTGATGAAGGCATCAAAGAGATAAAAGCGGTCTCTTCCAACGACGGCATCGAGATAGACGGGATATTCTCTCACTATGCAACAGCTGATGAGGAGGACTTAAGCTATGCGAGGCTGCAGAGGGAAAAATTCGTTACTATGGTGGAGAAGCTCGGCAATGAAAGAATACATCCGAGAATGATCCACATCTCCAACTCGGCTGCCGGGCTTGACTTCGACTGCCCCATCGAAAACGCGTTCCGCCCGGGCCTGGTGCTTTACGGACTCACGCCGTTTGCCGATGGAAGGTTCAAGGATATACTCAAACCTGTGATGACCTTCAAGACAAGCGTAGCAAACGTATTTGATCTGAAAGAGGGAGAGACTGTAGGCTACGGACGCCACTACACCGCCCCGTCCGACAGAAAGATCGCTACCCTGTGTGTCGGGTATGCGGACGGATACTTTAGGCAGCTGTCCAACAAAGCCGACGTTTTCATCCGCGGCAAACGCGCGCACAGCACCGGCAATGTATGCATGGACATGATGATGGTGGATGTTACCGATATCCCTGAAGTACGCGTAGGCGACGAGGTGGAGCTGTTCGGGAATAATATCCCCGCCCAGGAGCTGGCCGATCTTATCGGCACTATCCCCTATGAGATATTCTGCTCATTAAGCAAAAGGGTGGTAAGGTTCTATAATTAAATATACCCGGATATGAAAGATCCGGGCTGAATGGAAAGGGGCTGTGGAAAACGGAAAGCCGGTTCTCACAGTCCCTTTTGCAATTATCCCCGCTTTATCAAGCTTCAGCGAGAATACTCCCGCTTCTGTAAGCGGTGAGATGAATCGCATCAGAGTCTTGCTGTAGCTGACAGAGACTCGCTCATTCTGATATATAATGTTCCTGTACTCCAGGGCTTTGTTATAGACATAGCGGCAGGAACCGACGGTTTTCATGGCCAGTTCAAACTGATCATCTGTCAGATATGCTCTGTATCTGAATGCCCTGTTGCCCATGGCGGTACTCCTCTCTGTGCTGTTATTGTAGCACAGGAAGGAGTATCCTGCAAACATATGTTCGATATTATTCTGTCTTATACATGTCAAAAAGAACAGAGCAAGCAGAACTCAGGCAATGTTTGTTAAGCACTCAGAATCACTGCTCAGCTTTCAGCAAGACTCTGAAGCGATCCATCTCACCGCTTATAGAAGCGGGAGTATTCTCGCTGAAGCTTGGTAAATTAGCTTTATGTTTAAACTGAATTCTATTCAGAGTGATACTGATTTACAGGTCCGATACATTGCTGTGAATACTGGTTAAGAAATAACAGAACACTATTCTTCCGTCAGATCATTATTGTATTTTTCGCACATCAGTATACATAATTCTGCCAGATACTGCAGATTCATTTTATAGATCACATCCGGACTCGGCATTATGGTCCATCCTTCGCCGGTTCTTTCACCGGACATGGCCACTTCCTCGAATTCCTCAATTGCTTCCATTAGCTGATTCCGTTCTTCAATAAGAGTTTTGAAATCTGTATCTTTCAATTCTTCGACATATGTCTTTGGACTGATCATCATCGTGTGCTCTCTCCTTTTCTATTAATCGTTTTCGCTAATGTAAATATAACATCATTACAATGCAGCATGGTCGCCGTCAGGGCGACATTTAAGGAAGATCACTTACTGACTTCGGTCGAATTGTAGACGCTGATATCAAATTCTGTCACTGGCAGCTTATATTACGTTCAAGAGTCCTCTGTCTGATTAAATTTTCGTTTGTTTGAAACAGCTGCAGCAATATGAGTAATGATTTCAGATATGAGGCATGGTACCGCTGTAACCAGATACATCGGTATCTGCCCGGGATCAAATTCAACTTTTTCAAACAGGATATATCCGACTGAAATGTCATGGATCATCACGACAAGGAACGTACATAATGGAACGATCCATTTCAAGCCCGATTGAGATCTCCCGTAATGAATGCCGAGTATGATTCCGCAAACAGGAAACAGCAGACCGTAGTTTAAGATGCTCAGCCACAGGATATCCGTATCAGCACCTGATATTATCCACTCGCTTAATGTCCATATAAATACTATTGCTGTCAGCGCAATGCACCAGTGCTTTTTGATTATTACAATGCATTTCTTCATTATTTTATGTGCCACATCTCCCCGTTCGGCATTTTCCTTATGTCACCGGGATATACTTCGATAATCTTTCCTTCAAGATTACGGACTATTGTCTCCTCCCAATATCTGTAATCTGCATCATCGCCTTCTTCATACCATCTGCTGAAATACAGTTTATCTCCGTCTCTGAGATAAAAACTGTCGTGATCGCCCAGATCTAATTGCAGCTTCTCAGGCCATATGATCTCGAACTCATTCGTCCCTACACATTGTCTTGTCAGCGTGAGCGGTGCCGTATTGAGCTGAAGATTGTAACAATTCTTTATGCTGCTCAGCGGCAGTTCTTCAATAACAGCTATCCCGCGACTGTCACAGTCGAATTTCAGGATCTGAATCAGATCTTTCGGGAAATCCACATTTAGGATGTAAATACTTCCACCATAATAGACAGGCTCGGCAGGATAGACGCCCTGTGTTTTCTGGACAGGTCTGTACACTTCTCCATCTGGATAATGGATAAGAATGAGGTTTCGGCCTTCAATTTCATGTCCATCCTTAAATACTTCTTCAGCCTCATACAGGTCGCCATGCTCGTAACTGATCCCGTAATACCATTCGTCAGTTCCGTAAGGGATCAGTTCAAGATACGTTATTCCGTTGGTTTCTATAGTTTTCACTTTGTTATTCCTTCTGTTAACTCCATTGTTTCACAAATCGTGCCGACTGGATTACAGTCCATTGCCTGAGGCTTTTACGAACAGATCCTCAAGGAGTTCCGGTGTCACTGAGCCTACCTGATTGTATATGACCTTCCCTTCTAGATCAATGACGATTGTCTGCGGCATCGCCGATCCTCCGCCGACTATGTTCCAGACCAGCATGTTGTTTGTATCAAGTGCAAAATGAAGATTATTCCAGCCTTTATCTGAAAGATATGCGGGTATGTCTTCTGTGGACATGGAGTTGTGAACGGCAAGTATTTCCACGTCTCCTTCGTGCGTTGCTGCAAGTTCGTTGAAACACGGCAGTTCCTGAACACAGGGTCCGCAGTATGTTGCCCAAAGGTTGATGAATACTACTTTGCCTCGGTTATCATACAGATGGAACTGTGTTCTGTCCATACATTCTATCGTAAAATCGGGCAGATAATATCCCGGTTGATTGCCTGTCCCGTCAAGCTGGTCTATTATCTCGTCTTTTCCGCTTATTTCAGACGCAGCTCCAGTATTATCGAGAACGTTGTACCACAGCAACGCAAAGGCCAGAACCGCAATCGCGGCCCACAAAGCCAGTCGGCCTGTTCCTGTGCGTTTTCCATGCGGTTCAGGCATATCCTTGACGCAACCGTCGGCAGGAGCCTTCAGCGTTATCTTTCCCGCCTTGAGCGAGATCGCCCCCTGTTTGCAGACCTCCATACATTTTGTACAGTTTATGCACTCATGATCTCCGACATGTCTCACATCCATTTTGCAGTTGATTGCGCATGCACCGCAGTGCGTACAGCGGTCCATATCCACTCTGACACCGACAAGCGCGAGCTTGCTGAACATTCCGTAGATCGCTCCAAGCGGGCAGATGAAACGGCAGAATGAACGATAGGAGAAGATGCACAATAGACCTGTGAAAACCATTATCACGAATTTGCGCGTAAACAGCAGACCGAGCATCCTAAAGAATCCTGCATTGTTCGGATTGGCCAGAAGAGCCATCGCTCCCTCCAGAGTTCCAGCCGGACATATGTACTTGCAGAACGCGGGTACCGTTATCCCGCGTTTCAATCCATACCACATAGGCAGGGCAACGGCAAACCATGAAAGGAATAAATACTTCAGATATGACAGATAATATGTCACACGGCTCTTCCTGATCTTTGGTGTCGGTATCTTGTGGAGCAGCTCCTGTATAAGGCCCATTGGACAGATCCATCCGCAGACAGTCCTTCCCAGCATGAGTCCCCACAGCATTATGATCCCGAACACATAAAAGCCTACACGATTGCCGGAAGAAGCCAGTGCGTTCTGGAGCGATCCGAGCGGGCATGCCCCTATAGCAGCCGGGCACGAATAGCAATTCAGGCCCGGCACACACAGCGCCTTGGTCTTGCCGGTATATATATCCCCTTTTATGAAGCCTTTGACATATGCGTTGTAAAGCAATGCGGAATAAAGCTGAATCAGACGCCTTTTTGTGGGACGGCGGCTTTTTAACCACGATGTATTTGCAGATTCTTTATTATCCAAGTCCTAAACACTCTGTACAGATTTTTATAGCCTTTATCAGCATTTCCATCATACTGCCGTTCAGTATTCCGGCAACGACGAATAAAACAGCCAAAGCAAACAATGCGTATCTGGTTTTCAGCAGCTTCTTTTCTTCGGCAGACTCAGCTGCTCTGTCCCGTACTGTTTCACGCTCTGCTCTGTAAAGACTTAACGCACCCGGATCAGCCCCGGGTTTATCCTGATTTCCATCCTGTGTTCCTTTTGCCGAGCAGATCACAGACATGATGACAGCAATAAGAAGTAATGGCGAAGATTTACGAAACAATTCCGTGGCCATTTCGCGCGTGAATATCCAGACTTCCGGATGTCCCTGTGCCCGGTAAGCTGCACCTGTAGTGTATGCTGCGACAACGGATACGGAGATTAATAATGCCCACAATACGTAGAGAGCTGCGTTGATACAAATAAGGAGTTTCTTCTTGTCCATAATCGATACTGTCCTTGATTTCTTATTGTCTCCTGAGAGTTATGCTGATATCACCATACTTTTCAGGGACAGCGTATACTGCCGGATCCTCTGCATAGCCTTCGGGAACACTAAGAACATGTACTGTATATGTTCCTTCCGGCTGACCTTTGAATACTGCAATACCGTTATCATCAGTCTCGGACATAATACACATCTGGTCTGAACATAGCTGGACAATTACGCCTTTTACCCCCGCACCCATCTCATCCTTTACGATGACGCGATAAACATCATCCGGGTTTTCCGGCGTCTGTGATCCGCTGCATGCCGCAAGCAGCGCGATGCCCATACACACTATTACTGAGAACGCAATCAGCTTTTTCAATTCAGTATAGCTCCTGTAATCATGTTTATATTGCCTTGGATTTTTCCGTCACATAGAAATGCTCACCAGGCACGTTTAATGATCTGGTTCTTTCCCCATCCTGATCATTCTGCTCAATGCTTCTCTGTGGCTGTCAGACTCTTCATAGAATTCTTTCATGATCTCACACGGAAATTTATGACATTCTGAACAGAATTCTATACCTTTTTCACGGCAGCACTTCACGGGCATGCATATATCGTCCTCTTTCCACGCCGTAAGCCTGCAGGATGGGCACTTATTGACTTTAAAGTCAACACATTCGGAACAGTCGACTCCGCAATAAGCTATCAAGCTTTCTGTTTTCATTTATTATCAGTCAGCCCAGACGGTATGTGAGGCTGTCTCCTTATAACATTTAAACAACCATAGCGTAGCATTCGGTCAAATAATGATCGCTTGATCTATATCTTATGTTATATCATATCCGCATTATATCAGATATACCGACTTTTGTTTCTGGTTAAGGAGCATCACCGGTTGATCGGGAAATCTACATAAGCTCACTCTTCATTGTTTGTCCCTATCTGTGATAGTAAAAAGCCAAAAATATAAAAACAGAGACCAGCCGGTATCGGCTGATCTCTGTTTCTTATTCGATGTGCGAACATGCTTCTTGTGAAACTGGTTCGACGCTTCATGTTCTGGTGGAGCCGGCGGGAATTGAACCCGCGTCCAAAAACACATCCGAAAGGGTTTCTCCGGGCGCAGAGTGCCGCTCTTTTCCGTGAAACGTTACCGCGGCAAACGGAGGTGAACGCTCACGGGCTGATGGTCACAGCGCGTATATCAGCATACCCGCGCAGTTACCCTCTATGGTTTTGTGCTTCCGATGTGCCTAGAGGGGCAGCACAGGGGAAACAGCTGCGTTATGCAGCGATTGCGTAATTATTGTTTGCGTTTATGTTTAAGTGCCCTTTTTTAAGATGAAAGGCGCATCTGCCCGCTGCCCTAGTTTCAGTGTCCATGTCGAAACCATTGCGGCCCCTTATTGATTTTTCAAAGCCCTGTCGATATCGCGTTTAATGTCTTTCTTCGCCTTGTCTTCACGTTTGTCATAAAGCTTTTTCCCTTTCCCGACGCCGAGATTAACCTTGACGTATGACCGGGAAAAATGCAGATCCAGAGGAACCAGTGTATAGCCGTCTTTCTGCGACGCTTCACGCAAACGCCTGATCTCTCTTGAGTGCAGGAGCAGCTTTCTGTCCCTCAACGGATCGAGGTTATATACGTTGCCATGCTCGTAAGGGCTTATGTGCATGTTGGAGATGTATACTTCGCCGTTCTTGACATAGCAGTAGCTGTCCTTGAGATTGACTTTGCCCGCTCTGAGCGACTTGACTTCCGTACCGCTTAAGGAAATGCCCGCTTCATAGGTGTCTTCGATGAAGTAATCATGCAGCGCTGTTCTGTTTTTTGCTATTAATCTGTCTGTTTCCTTCGATCTCGCCATGACGTATCCTTTCTTAAGCGGTAAAATTATATATACGGAAATGTCAGCTGTCAAGGCGGTTAATCAAAGCTTAAGACAGAGTGCTTGTCAGCCTGCTGAATATCTTATTCCTGACCGTTTTCGTCCGATATGCTGCTATCTTCCTTTTCCGGTTTCTTTTCAGTCTTCTTCTTTGCAGGCTTCCTGTTTTTTTCGCTCAGTTTTATAGCCAGAACGGTTATTACTGCAACAAGAACGGCAATTATTATTCCGAATATGAGAAGGAACAGCATGGTATTGTCCTTCTTCTGGGGTATTGGATCAGGGTCAGGATCAGGATCACTGTCCGCGGGGAGCACCGTAATGGTGAATACTCTGCTTTCCTGTCCGTACATGTTGCTGGCTTTGAGCGTAAATGCTCCGCTGCCGGGAGTTGTGGGAACGCCCGAGAGCGTCGCAGTCCTGCCGTCGGTAAATTCCAGTCCATCCGGAACGAAATGGCTGATCGGGGCTTCGTTGTCCCAGGTGATCTCGATCTCGCCGTAGCCTTCCGCTTCTATGGTCACGCTGTACTCCTCCCCTACCTTTGCGTCCGGGAGCTTTGAGTCCGTAACGAATTTCGCAGGATACTTTGATTCATCTTCCGCCGGCTTAATGGTTATAGTGAATTCGCGGTAGTCCTCTCCGTAATCGTTGCTGGCGCACATGTAGAATTTATATGTTCCTGCCTTTGTCGGGGTACCGCTCAGCTTTGCCTTTGAGCCTTCAGTTATCTTCAGTCCGTTGGGAACGTTGTTCTCCTTGCCGGGATTGTAATACTCGCCGATCGCCATATTGGCGCCGCCGGATGCTTCTATCGTGCAGGAGTATTCTTTGCCAACGGTTCCGTCAGGAAGCTTGGAACTCGTCTTGAACTTCGGTTCGCTTCCGCTGCTGGAAGAGGACTTCTCCTTTACCTGTACCCAGAAATAGTCCTCAAAAGACTCTATGCCTCCGTCATCGTCTGGCAGATCCACGATAACTCTTATCTTTATATCGCCGGCTTTCTGCAGCTTATCGACGTTCTGGTCATCATTGTCAAGGAAATAGCATTCGTGATTCCCGATCTCGACCCACTTATCGGACCCGTCCGAATACTTGTAATGTCCTTTAACGACCAGGCCTTTGATATCAAGGGACTCGCCGACCGAATAAACGGTCTTATCCGGCGCGTGTGCAACCTGGATAGCCATTGCATAGACGAATTCCGGATCAGCCATTACTTCCGCAGCGGGGATAAAAGCTGCCAGGACAAGCGCCAATGCACAGATTATCATCATGATGCGTTTCTTCATATCTTCTCCTTTATGGATAATAATACTGTTAATTTCAATATTAGTTCAATCAGATTATATCACAACCCGTCAAAGGAAAGGCTATAAATCTGAAATCAGTTATCAAAGCGTGCTTTCAACAGTAATTGCCATCAGTATCGAAATATGTCTCCGGCATATCCAGCTTTAGAAAAACTGAAGTAAAAAAAACAGGGCGGTTTCCCGCCCTGTTATGATTATCGTTTTCAGGAGGTTATTTCTGTGCTTCCTTCATTTTCTTGGCTTCTTCGATCACCTTCTGTGCCTGGAAAGCAGGTACTTCCTCGTATCTTGCGAATTCCATATCGTAGGATCCTCTGCCCTGCGTCATTGAACGAAGCTCCGTGGCATATTTGAACATCTCTCCGAGAGGCACTTCCGCGGTAACGATGACCTTGCCGTCTTTGCTGTCAGAGCCCAGAACTCTTCCGCTCTTCTTGCTGATGTCTCCCATGATATCGCCCATGTAATCATCGGGAACGGTGATATTGACAGTATAGATGGGCTGCAGGAGCACAGGGTCAGCCTGCGGCATTCCGGCCTTGTAAGCCAGTGTGGCGGCTGTGATGAAGGAGATCTCATCCGAGTCTACCGGATGGTACTTGCCTTCCAGAAGAGTCGCCTTAAGTCCCACGACGGGATAACCTGCAAGAACGCCTTCCGCTACGCAGCGCTGAAGTCCCTTTTCGACTGCGGGGATGAACTGACGGGGAACGGTGCCGCCGACGACGGCGTCGACGAACTCAAGTGCCTGCTCCTGGTTTCCGCTGGGTTCGAAATCGATATACACCACGCCGAACTGTCCGCTTCCTCCGGACTGCTTCTTGTGCTTTCCTTCGATATGTTCCGCTTTCTTGCGTACGGTCTCTCTGTAAGGAACGAGAGGAGTATCGAGTATGACGTCGACGTTGTATTTGCTCTTCAGCTTGGAAGCAACCACGTTGATATGCATCTCGCCCATGCCTGTGACAAGGTTCTGGTTCGTCTCGGAGTTTCTTTCGAAGGATATCGTCGGATCCTCTTCCTTGATACGTGCGATTCCGTTTCCGAGCTTGTCCTCGTCGTCCTTGGATTTTGCCGTGATCGACATGGACATGATCGGCTTGGAGAAATCGATCTTTTCGAACTCAACATCATCCGCGGAGGATGTGAGGACGTGGTTTGTCAGCGTATCCTTAAGCTTGGAAAGAGCGCCGATGTCGCCGCAGTTGAGCTTGTCGAGCTCGATCTGTTTCTTTCCGGCCATGGTATAGACATGGTTGATCTTTTCCTTGGTGGAGGTCGTCGTGTTGCGCAGCTCCAGATCATTGGTCATGGTTCCGTCCATGACCTTGAAGATGGAAAGTTTTCCGACGAACGGGTCAGCGATGGTCTTGAAAACGAAGACGCTGGTGGGCTTGCCGGGATCGACTTCTTCCTTTGAGCTCTCAAGGGGCGAAGGAAGGATATGAACGATCGCGTCCATGAGTTTATCGAGTCCGACTCCGGTGTCGGCCGCGATGGTCATGACGGGGATCAGCTCGTCGGCCATGACGGCTTTCTTGATGCCGGAATTGACTTCCTTGGCGGTAAGCTCTTCGCCTTCGAGGTACTTCTCCATGAGCTCCTCATCTGCGGAGACGGCTGTTTCCATGAGCTCCTCGCGGTAAGCTTCCGCCTGTTCGGCTTCCTCACCTGTCGTTTCGGTCTTGGTGCCGACATTTTTTTCGTATTTGAAGCTTTCGCCCGTGGTGACTTCGCAGATTGTGTCGAAGCCTACTCCGGGGTTTACCGGGACAGTATAGGCGCCGGCCTTGGTGCCTGCAAGCTTTCTGATGGACTCGTAAGTCCTGGAGAAATCGACGTTTTCACGGTCTGTCTTGTTGACGACGAAGATGGCGGGAATATGCGCCTTCTGGACCATGTCCCAGGCCTTTTCCGTGCCGACTTCCACTCCGCTTAGCGCGTCGACAACAATAAGGGCTGCGTCCGCTGCCCTGAGGGCACATTCCTGCTCTCCGACGAAGTCGAAATAACCGGGAGTGTCCATGAGATTGATCTTTACGTTCTGATACTCAAGGGGTATGAGCGCCATGTTGATTGAGAACTGGCGTGTCTGCTCCTCTGCGTCGAAATCGCTGATCGTTGTCTTGTCCTCGACCTTTCCCATTCTGTCGATGAGCTTTGTCTTGAATGCCATAGCTTCAGCAAGAGTCGTCTTTCCGCTGGAGCCATGGCCCAGTACCGCTACGTTTCTGATGTCCTTTGACTCGTAGATCTTCATAATAACCTCCGTTTTTCCTTAAAACCGTCAAAAAGAGAACAGGCAGAAAGCTTATCCTCTTTTTGTATCAATTCAGGATTTATATTTTTTAACTTCTTTTTTCAGCTGTTTCAGTTGTTTGTCACGATGCCGGTTCCTCAGCACCTTTGCTATCGTGACCGCTGTCCCTGCTGCCTTGATGGCCCTGTTGAACATGGGGGAACGGGACGGATCCTCGGAAGCTTTAGCATTGGAAGCGGAAATATCGCTTATAGTCTTCTTTACTCCGTCTGCAGCATTTTTGATCTCGCCGCTGACGCTTTTAACGTCTGCGACCACGTCATTGGCGGTAGAAGTAATATTCTCCGTATTTCCGATGATGCCGCTGATTCCGTTCTCGTTGTCAGCCAGAAGCTTATCGACCCTGCCGAGTATTGCTGACAGCTTTTTTACAGCAGCAATAAGATAGACCATAAGTACGACAAGAGCGGCCCCGACAGCTATTACAACATATTCCCAAGACTGCATGATTATGACTCAGCGTCAGTTATTCTGCTTTAACTTCGGTCTCGGCGTCGTATTCGCAGACTCCGTCCTTGCAGCAGTCCTCGTCCTTATCCTCGCACTGGCATTCGCCTTCACAGCAGTCACAGTCACAGTCGCCGTCGCATTCACATTCGCTGCAGACCAGGGTCTCCTTTATGTCATTGAACTGCTGCTTTGCGTATTCCACATACTCCTTCACTCTGTCCACGAGATCCCCGGCTGCGGCGGTAAATTTATCTGTAGCGAAATTCACGGCTTCTTCAAAGCCCTCTTTAGTTCCTTGCGCTGTCTCGGCAGCCATGGTTTTTATCTCTTCTTTATTGTCGAGCAGATATTTCGCGGCGGCTCCCGCGGCGATCCCTATCATCAGCCCGAATCCGAATCCGTTTTTTTTCTTAGCCATTATTATTCCTCCAGTTTATTACTGATTTTTACGATTTTGATTATACCATAACCGAAAATAACTTCAATCCTTTTCTTCAGCGCCTGGGCTGCCTGATGAAGAATTTCCGGCGTTTCTGAGCACTTCCTCTGCGGAAGGTATCTCCATATTCTCCCCGTCTGCTATGATGCTGCGCGTGATCTTCGGCTCATTATGTTCCGCCTCATTCACAGGATTGTTTTCATCAGCTGCTTTTTCGTCAAAAGATGTTCCGGAAAAATCCTCACTTGCGTCAGACTCGGCTTTTTGTCCGTTATCCTCTGCGCTGTTCTGTTCATCCGCGGCTTCAGCATTCTGGCTCATTACGGTTCCCATGATGGACTCGGGAGCCTTGTAGGACAGAAGTATGTCTGCAGCGTCGCGCTTGACTTCTGCATCGCCGCCGTTGGAGGTTTCTAGGGGATCAGCATGTTCTTCCTGCTCTCCGTCTGAGCTTTCCTCAACGGATCCTGCGAAGAACAGTTCCCTGAACTCGTCTCCGGTGAGGGTCTCCTTTTCATAAAGCTTTCCGACGATCTGGTCTACCTTATCCCTGTTCGCGGCAATGATTCGCTTTGCCTCGCTGTAGCAGGTATCCATGATCCTCTTGACTTCGGAATCGATCTTGCTTGTCACTTCCTCGCTGAGCACCTTGCGTGATACAAGGTCCTTGCCGATGAATACGTTGTCGTCGTCATCGCCGTAGCTTATTGGGCCGAGCACGTCGCTCATCCCGTAGTCAGTGATCATCTTGCGGGCTATCTGCGTGGCTCTCTGGATATCGCTTACCGCGCCGGTGCATATATCCGAAAGCATGACCTCTTCGCTGGCCCTGCCTCCGAGGCACATCGTTATCTCGCTGAGCAGTCTCGTCCTGGAAACGTGATTGTCGTCATTGTCCGGGATGTTGATCGTGTATCCCGCGGCGCTTCCTCTCGGTATTATCGATATCTCCATTACGGGATCGCACTCTTTCAGCGATGAGGCTACCACCGCGTGTCCCACCTCATGATAAGCCGTGATCTTCTTGTCGCTTTCTGTGACCACCATGCTCTTCTTCTCGGGACCGGCGATGACTCTCTTTATGGATTCTCTGATGTCCTCCATCGTGATCCTGTCCGCCTTATTGCGGGCAGCCATAAGGGAGGCTTCGTTCATGACATTTTCCAGATCGGCTCCGGTCATGCCCGTTGTCGCTTTGGCTATCACGCTGAAATCCACATCCTCGGCGATGGGCTTCTGCCTGGCGTGAATCTTCAGTATCTCTTCCCTGCCCTTGACATCGGGCACGTGAACAGTTATCTGCCTGTCGAATCTTCCGGGTCTGAGCAGCGCGGGATCGAGAATGTCCGCTCTGTTGGTGGCGGCCAGAATGATGATGTTCTGATGGTCCGTAAACCCGTCCATTTCGACGAGAAGCTGGTTTAGGGTCTGTTCCCTTTCATCATTGCCTCCGCCCAGTCCGGCGCCCCTGTAGCGTCCTACAGCGTCTATCTCGTCGATGAATATGATGCATGGCGAGTTCTTCTTTGCGGAATCGAACAGGTCTCTTACCCTGGAAGCCCCCACGCCGACGAACATCTCTACGAAATCGGAGCCGCTGATCGTGAAGAAAGGCACTCCTGCCTCCCCTGCCGTAGCCCTAGCGAGCAGGGTCTTGCCCGTACCGGGAAGCCCGACCAGAAGAACTCCCTTGGGGATCCTTGCGCCGAGTTTCTTGTATCTTTCCGGATTCTTGAGAAAATCGACGATCTCCTCGAGCTCCTGCTTTTCCTCATCGGCGCCGGCCACATCCTGGAATGTTACCTTTTTGTCTCCGGGCGTGTACATCCTGGCCTTGCTCTTTCCGAAGTTCATTACCCGTCCGCTGGAGTTCCCCGCTGCCTGCTGGCTTATGATGAGGAACAAAGCAAAACCGACGACTGCCAGGGTGGCTATGGTCATAAGCAGGCCCGTCCAGCCGCTCTCGTTGAGTACCTTGTACTTGATCTCTACGCCGTTCGGATATTTTTCGGTATATCCGTCTAGCAGTTCCGCAAGCTTGTCCGAGGGCAGGTAAAGGTCGATGGCCGTCACATTCTTGCTGGTCGACGTTTTCAGCTCGGCTTCAACATAGGACACCCCGTTTGAGCCGATGGAAACGACGATCTCCTTAAGCATGTTGTTGTTAAGGTATCTGGTGAAATCGTTGTAGCTGACCGTTTCCTTCCTGCCTGAACCGAAGATCATATTGCCGGTGGCTGTTATCAGGAAGACGTACGCGCCGATGAGCACCAATATATAGAATATCAGCGGGCCTAAACCTCTTCTTCTTTTCAAATTATTATCTCCTTAATTGCCTGTGGCACTATACCAGTCTATCATCCGACTGATGCTTTTGCGCTGCAGTGCCCTTTCGGTTAATACGAATTTAATCGACCTGATGCTCTCAGGAGTACATCTCTTCCTTGAGTACTCCGATATAGGGCAGGTTCCTGTACTTCTCGTTGAAGTCGAGCCCGTAACCGACTACGAACTCATCCGGGCATTCGAATCCGACGTATTTGACATCCACCATGCGCTGTGTCGAGGGATCGTTCTTCTTTTTAAGAAGCAACGCGCAGATGTTCACGCTGGCCGGATTGCGGCTCTTGAGCTGGTTGACGAGATATGAGAGCGTCAGTCCCGTATCTACGATATCCTCGACAATCAGGATATCCCTTCCTTCAACTGAAGCCTCAAGATCCTTGACGATCCTGACTTCTCCGGTGGATGAGGTCCCTTCGTAGCTGGAAACGGCCATGAAATCCATCTGAAGCGATACGGCCATATGACGCACTATATCGGCTATGAAGATCGATGCGCCTTTGAGCACGCACAGCACCAGCGGGTTCTTTCCCGCGTAATCATTGCTGAGCGCTTCCCCAAGCTCCTCGAGCCTGCTCTTGATCACGTCTTCCGGATAAAGGACCTTCTTTATATCGTTTTCCATTTCGTTTTTCATTTTTCGCCACTTCCTATGCTTATTATTTCTATTTTTAATATATTTCGGGTTTTATCAGTGACCTTGAATTCCTCCGCGGTCTCGAAGCCTATGACGGCAGCGATCCTTGAGCCGTCTGTGAGTATTGGGACAAGATCGCGTTTTTCTCTGGGCACTTTCCTGTCGATAAACAGCCGCCGTACCGTCTTCTCACCCTTCAGACCTATCTGGGTGAATCTGTCGCCCTCCCTGCGGCTCCTTACAACAAGTTTATTCTGTATTTTATCATAATCGACGTATGTTATATGAGCAGCCCCGTCATTCTTTTTCATTTTTTTCGTGAAGGAAAGCCGCAGAGCGAAGCCCTGCGCAGGGCGTACGATAAACGACGGCGCGTATGCCGTGAATGAGAACGCATCAGATGAACGGACATCATCTTCCGCTCTGGCGTAAAGCCTGCCGTAGCGTCGGAGGAAAGCGACCCCGTGCAGATGGATATCCCAAACAGTGTCATCCCCGTCTTCGATCTTTGTGAAGAGCTCTTTCATCGATTCATAGCCGATATCCCTTCCGAAGCCGCACAGAGCGCACATCTTCCTGACAAGGCATCCCGTAACGGCTCTGTTCATGGACTTGACCGCGTCGAAGGCAACGCTGCATCCGCCGTCCTTTGTATCGATCTCGACGCTGTCCGCCTCGCTTTCGGCCAGTCTCTGGTATTCGGATGCCAGTTCACTCAGGCGCAGCATGCTTTTCGAAAAGGATGGATTCTCTTTACATAGAAGCGGCATGATGCTGCCGCGCAAACGGCTGCGGAAGGCGTCGTTCCCGAAATTCGTGATGTCCACGGCGTACGGGATACAGTTCTCATCCAGAAATGCCGTGATCTCCTTTTTCGTAAAATCCATCAGCGGACGGATGATGTAGTCCCCGCGGATCCTGGGGATGCCGGTCAGTCCATGTATCCCGGTGCCTCTGATAAGGTTCATTATCACGGTCTCCGCGTTGTCGTCCGCGTGATGGGCGGTAGCTGCCTTGTCAGTTCTTCCCCTGTAGGATCCGATGATCTCGTAGCGGCGTTTTCTGCCGGCCTCCTCGACGGAGATCTTTTCCGCCAGCGCAAGAGCTGCTATATCTTCTTTGTATATATCCAGAGGAACACCGAATCTTGCGCAAAGCTCCTTGCACAGTTCTTCATCGGCATCCGCATCTTTTCCCCTGAGCATATGGTTGAGATGGAAAGCGGACAGACTTAAGCCAAGCTTCTCACGGACAGCGATGAGCATGACAAGAAGAAAGACGGAATCGCTCCCTCCGGACAGTGCGATCAGTATACGTTCTCCGGGAAAGATCAGTCCCTTTGATGAGTCCAGAAAGCGGGATATGTATTTATCGATGTTCTTAAACTCCGTATTTTCCTGCATATTCTGATTTTATCCCTTATGGCCGCGATAAGGAATACGCCTGCAGGCATATTAAATTAATTATCAGTTAACAGACGGAAATCGGCTCCCGGCGATGCTATAATAGAAAAGCGTATACCAAAAGCATATCGTAACAGGGATTTTTGCATATGGGACTGCTTGATAAGATAAACCAGACTCTTGAAGAAAGAGAACTCAGACAATACAGGAAGATCGCCGAAAAGGTCATTGCACTGGAAAGCGAATACTCCGCGCTCAGCGATGATGAGCTCAAGGCGAAGACTCCTCAGTTCAAAGAGCGCATATCCAGCGGAGAGACGCTGGACATGCTCCTTCCCGAAGCCTTTGCGGCAGCCAGGGAGGCCGCATGGCGCGTGCTCGGCATGAAGCCCTTCCCCGTACAGGTCATGGGCGCTGTAGTCCTGCACGAAGGCAATATCGCCGAGATGAAGACAGGCGAAGGCAAAACACTGGTAGCTACGATGCCAGCGTACCTCAACGCGCTCAGCGGAAAAGGCGTCCATATAGTGACGGTGAACGATTACCTGGCGGGCAGAGACTCGCAGTGGATGGGTCAGATATACAGATTCCTCGGTCTCACCGTGGGACTCAACGTGCACGGTCTTTCCGCCGAAGAAAAAAGAGAGGCTTACAACTCGGATATCACCTACGGCACAAACAACGAATACGGCTTTGACTATCTGAGAGACAACATGGTCAAGACCAGGGACTCTCTAGTCATGAGAGAGCTCAACTACGCTATAATCGACGAGGTCGACTCGATCCTTATCGACGAGGCCCGTACTCCCCTTATTATTTCCGGAAGCTCAAGGGAAAGCACACAGCTCTACAACCAGACTGACGCTTTTGCCGCACGGCTTACCAGAGACAGGGATTACACTCTTGAGGAAAAGGAGCATACAGCCACCCTGACAGAGGAAGGGACCGCCAAGGCGGAGAAGTATTTCCGGATCGACAACCTCAGCGACCTGGAGAACCTGACGCTTCGCCATCACATCAACCAGGCTCTTAAAGCCCGTTTCGTCATGAAAAAGGATGTGGATTACGTCGTACGGGACGGCCAGGTAATCATAGTCGATGAATTCACCGGCCGTCTGATGCCGGGGCGGCGCTTCAATGAAGGCCTCCATCAGGCCATCGAAGCCAAAGAGCATGTCAAGGTCGCCGGAGAGAGCGTCACCATGGCGACCATCACTTTCCAGAATTTCTTCAGGTTATATAATAAGATCAGCGGCATGACGGGAACTGCAAAGACCGAAGAGAGGGAATTCGAATCGATATACGGCATGAAGGTCGTCTGTGTCCCCACGAACAAGCCGATGATACGTAAGGATCTCAACGATCAGGTATATAAGACGGAAAAAGCCAAATTCAATGCCGTGGTCGAGGAGATAAAGCGGCGCCACGCAACTGGTCAGCCCATCCTTGTGGGCACGATATCCATCGAAAAGAGCGAATACTTAAGCAAGCTTTTAAAGCGCGCGGGAATTCAGCACAGCGTACTGAACGCCAAAAACAACGAAAAAGAAGCCGAGATAGTCGCGCAGGCAGGACAGAAGGACACTGTGACAATCTCCACCAATATGGCGGGAAGAGGTACCGATATCGTTCTCGGTGAAGGCGTCAGGGAGCTCGGCGGGCTTCACATCATAGGTACCGAACGTCACGAGAGCCGCCGTATAGACAATCAGCTCAGAGGCCGTGCAGGACGTCAGGGAGACCCGGGCTCCAGCCAGTTCTTCATATCGCTCGAAGACGACCTCATGAGGCTTTTCGGCAGCGAAACGACGCTGTCCCTCGCTAACAAACTCAAGATAGACGACGATATGCCTTTGGAGGCGGGAATCCTCAACAAAGGGATCGAAAACGCGCAGAAGACCGTCGAAGGACGCAACTTCGCAACAAGAAGATACGTCCTGCAGTACGACGATGTGATGAACAAACAAAGAGAGATCATCTACGCTCAGAGAAGAGAAGTGCTGGAAGGCAGGGATATCAGCGGTCTCATCGATGAGTATATCGAAGACATCTGTGCCGAAATCGTCAACAGCGACAATTTCGGAAGAGACGAAAAGGCGGATACCGTGAAACTGCATGACAAGTTCCTGTCCGAATACAAAGTAGATGTAAGCTTCACTGCCGGAGCGGATAATGAAGATCTTATTGAGGAAGCTGTCAGCGCGATGCTCTCCGCGCGCAGAAAACGTGAGGATACCATCGGCAGTGAAAGGATGCGGCAGATAGAAAGACTGATCCTGCTCACCGTAGTCGACAATAACTGGATGGCGCATATCGACGATATGGACCAGCTGAGGGACGGCATAGGACTCAGGGCTTACGGCCAGCAGGATCCCGTACAGGCATATACGAACGAAGGCTTCCAGATGTTCGAGCAGATGAATGACACTATCAGGGAAGAGACCGTACGTCTGATGTATAATTTCAGACTGGCAGACGAAAAGGCACCGGTCGACAGAAAAGTGCCCGCAGCAAGTGCAGGAGACAGAAAACCTGCGACAGTAGTAAAGAAATACATCCCGAAACCGGGAGATAAGCCGATAGCCAAGAACGCGAAATGTCCCTGCGGCAGCGGAAAGAAATACAAGCAGTGCTGCGGCAAGGATCTTTTCAAGGACTGACGTCCGAATATAATTTATAAGAGGAAGGAAGTGACGATCTAATGCTGTTTATTGACGAGCTGAAAAGACAACTGGCGGAAATAGATACGCAGATCGAAGAAATGGGGTGTTCTCTTTGACGTCGCAGGCGCCAAAGAAGAACGGGAGGAATTAGAAAACAAGATGGGCGCCGCCGGATTCTGGGACGACGCCGAAGATTCGCGCCAGATCGTTCAGCGTATCAAGGTACTTAAGGCCAAGGAGGAATCCTACGCTGAAGTGCGCGATAAATGTGATGAAGTAAAGATCCTCGTTGAATTCTACGACGATGATCAAAGCGAAGAAAACGAGAATGAGCTGAATAAAGGCTTTGAAGAACTGCAGGAGCTATTCGCCTCATTCAAACTTGCTACTCTTCTGAAAGGCGAATATGACTCCAACGATACCATCCTGGCCATCCATCCCGGAGCAGGCGGGACAGAATCCATGGATTGGGCGGAAATGCTCATGAGGATGTACCTCAGGTACGCCGAACGCAACAAGCTTAAAGTAACGGTGCTTGAAAGCCTGCCGGGAGATGTGGCAGGCATCAAAAGCGCTACGCTTCTTTTTGAGGGAGCCAATGCTTACGGCTATCTGAAAAGCGAAAAAGGTGTTCACAGGCTTGTTAGGATCTCCCCTTTCGATTCGAACTCACGCCGCCAGACATCATTCGTTTCCGTGGATATCATACCTCAGATCGAAAACACCCAGACGGTAGAGATCGATCCCAAAGACCTGCGGATAGATACGTACCGTTCGACCGGAGCCGGAGGACAGAAAGTCAATAAGACTGACTCTGCCGTAAGGATAACGCATATACCTACGGGTATTGTTGTCGCGGTTCAGAACGAACGCAGTCAGTTCCAGAACAAGGATAAGGCCATGCAGATACTTATCTCGAAGCTTACGGCACTTATGGAGGAAGAACATAAGGAAAAGCTCTCAGAGCTTCAGGGAGATTACGGTCAGATTGCATGGGGAAATCAGATAAGATCTTATGTATTTTGCCCCTATACGATGGTAAAGGATCACCGCACAAAGTTTGAAACAGCGAATGTTCAGGCGGTCATGGACGGAGATATAGGCGGATTCATAGAGGCATATCTGAAGATGAATATCAGCGAATAGACCAAAGCAAGAACTATCTGAGAAGATGCAGAAACAAAGGATGTACAAATGGCGGAGATACAGTCGTAAATACTGTATCTCCGCCATTTTAAGTGATCAATCTATATGTAGCCAATCCGATCTGAATTGACGTTATACTTATGGCAAAGAACGTTCAGGATCAACGGTCTTTATTTAAACAGGACCCCCATCGCAAAGACGGCGATCCCCAGTACAGATCCGGCAATGACGGTTATCCTCTGGAGAGTGGCATCCAGGGTCCTCTCCCTTCCCTTGCCGAACAGGTTGGTGTTCCCCGTTATCGCACTCGAAAGGCCTTCATCCTTGCCTTCCTGCAGTACCACGGATACCACAACGAACAAGCTGCTTATAAAAATAATGATGGAAAGAGCTGTTTTCATATTTCCTCCAAAATGCACAATAAAACTATAGCATTATAACATTATGCATAATCATTTCTAAGAATATTCATAAATTTATTTATATTTCTTTTCTTCCGGGAGCAAGCAAATTAATATAATATTAGATTGATTACAGCCCGATTAAATAACTTGAATGCATATGTCTGATGTGTTATCAATTTGTCAGGTAAATGAATTCTTGGAGTCCGGCGAGTGATCGCCGGATTTCTCATTGAGATACCGAATATACCTGAATGGAGGGATAAACATGAATCTAAAGAAATACACCCAGAAATCCATTGAAGCGATACAGGATGCCCAGAAACTCACTGAGGAGCACTCCAACCCCCAGATCGAACCAGTGCATCTCATGCGCAGCCTGCTGACTCAGAAAGACGGGGTTACGCCCAAACTCTTCGAGAAGATGAATGTAAACGTTCCTGAATTCGTCTCCAGACTGGATGAGATCATAGGCAGGCTCCCGAGCTATACGACCAGCACCAAGGAGATCGGAAAATACTATATATCCGAGAAGACACAGAAGATCCTTGAGGAAGCCGAACTTAAGATCACTCAGATGAAGGATGATTTCGTCTCTGTCGAACACATCGGGCTCAGCATAGTCCAGATGGCCGACGGCGATCTTAAAGCACTCTTCGACGAGTACAGAGTCAACGAGGCTGATTTTCTCAAGGCGCTTGCACTCGTTCGCGGGAACGTAAGAGTGGCAAACGACAATCCGGAAGGCTCCTATGACGCTCTCGAGAAATACGGCAGCGATCTTGTCGAGGCTGCCCGGCAGGGCAAGCTAGATCCCGTCATCGGCAGGAGCGAGGAGATACGCAATCTTATGATGATCCTCTCCCGCAAGACGAAGAACAATCCTCTTCTCATAGGCGAAGCAGGGGTCGGCAAAACCGCTATCGTAGAAGGACTGGCAATGCGCATCGTAGCCGGTGACGTACCTCAGGGCCTGAAAGATAAAAAGATTATCTCCCTCGATATGGGCTCCCTCATCGCAGGAGCCAAATACAGAGGCGAGTTTGAAGAAAGACTGAAGGCTGTCCTGAACGAGGTAAAAGCCAGCAGCGGTTCGACGATCCTGTTCATCGACGAGATACACACTATCGTCGGCGCAGGAGGCAGCTCTGAAGGCTCAATGGACGCCGGCAACCTTTTGAAGCCGATGCTGGCCAGAGGAGAACTTCACTGCATAGGCGCGACTACGCTGGACGAATACCACAGATACCTTGAAAAGGATAAGGCCCTTGCCAGACGTTTCCAGCCGATCACGATCAATGAACCGAGCATCGAGGATACGATCTCGATCCTGCGAGGCATCAAGGAAAAATACGAAGTGTATCACGGCGTGAAAATCCACGACTCCGCCCTCATTGCCGCAGCGGAGCTGTCTGACAGATACCTCACTGACAGATTCCTTCCGGACAAGGCCATCGACCTCGTCGACCAGGCCTGCGCCCTTGTAAGGACTGAGATGGACTCCATGCCTTCCGATCTGGACAGGATATCCAGAGAGATAATGCAGCTTCAGATAGAGCGCAAAGCCGTCGACTCCGAGGATGATGAAGACAGAGAGGAAAAGCTTTCACGTATCGATTCCCAGATCAATGATCTGCAGAAACAGTTCGATGACATGAAGGACGAATGGACAAGAGAAAAGGATCTAATCGCACAGACTCAAAGGCTCAGGGAAGAACGCGATGCCGTCAACGCGGAGATCGAGAAGGCAGAACGCAATTACGACCTCGATAAAGCCGCGCAGCTGAAATACGGAAAGCTTCCGGAGCTTGAAAAGCAGCTGGCTGCTTCCGAGGAAGCTCAATATGAGGAGATGCAGGAAAATATCCTCAGAGACAAGGTGACGGAAGACGAGATAGCCGATATCGTGTCCAAATGGACTGGCATACCTATCTCCAAGCTTGTAGAATCCGAAAGAACAAAGCTGATGCATATCGAAGAGCTCATCCATAAAAGAGTCATCGGACAGGATGAAGCCGTTACCACCGTGTGTAACTCGATACTTCGTTCAAGAGCAGGCATCCAGGATCCCGGCAAGCCTATAGGCAGCTTCCTCTTCCTCGGACCCACCGGCGTCGGTAAGACGGAACTTGCCAAAGCCGTTGCGGAATCGCTGTTTGACAGTGAGAAGAATATGGTCAGAATTGATATGAGCGAATACATGGAGAAGTATTCGGTCTCCAGACTCATCGGAGCTCCTCCGGGATATGTCGGATACGATGAAGGCGGACAGCTGACCGAGGCAGTACGCAAGAAGCCCTACTGCGTCATCCTCTTCGATGAGATCGAAAAGGCCCACTCCGATGTATTCGATATCATGCTGCAGATCTTCGATGACGGAAGAGTCACCGATTCGCAGGGCAACACTGTGAATTTCAAGAATACCATAATAATCATGACATCCAATCTGGGCAGCAATTACCTTCTCGACGGCATAAGCGAAGACGGAAGCATTTCAGAGGAAGCCAGGGAAAAGGTCAATGCGTTGCTGAAATCGTCCTTTAAGCCGGAATTCCTGAACAGGATCGATGAGACTATCATGTTCAAGCCGCTCACCAAGGATGAGATGAGGGGGATCATGAAGCTTCAGCTCGACAAGCTGTCCGGCAGGCTTGCCGACAGAAAGATCACCCTCACACTGACAGACGCGGCTCAGGAGTATGTCATCGATAACGGCTATGATCCCGCTTACGGAGCGCGCCCGCTCAAGAGATTCATTCAGCACAATATCGAAACGATGGTGGCAAAACGCATCATCGAATACAATCTGGTCGAGGAAGCCGATCTGGTGATCGACTCCGACGGGACCGCGCTGTTCTTTAAGGAATAATGCCACAGGTTTACAACAGAAGCAGACTGGATCACATCAGAAGACCGGTCAGCTTCTGTTTTCTGAAATCGATCCAGACTGAAATAGTACTGGAAGAGAAAATAATATAGAATATATCCATCAACACTCCCGGAGACCGTCATGAAAAAAGCCAGACCGCGAAAATTCCTGTTTTACATCCTCAAATTCCTGTTCTGCAAAGCCATATGCGCTCACTACGGATTCAGAGGGAAGAAATACAGACCCAAATCAGATCATTTCATCATGATATCGAACCATGTCACTGATGTTGATTTTCTGTGTATGCCTTCTTCCCTTCCCTGCCATTATTATTATGTAGCCAGTGACAATATAGGAAGAGGCAGGAAGCTGCATGACCTGCTTACATATCTGATCGACCCCATATGGCGAAAGAAGAGCACAAACGACATAACCACGGTCTATAACGTTTTAAAGCGGGTAAAATCCGGCGAAAACGTATGCATATTCGGTGAAGGAGGCAGGAGCATCAGCGGGAGGACGCTTCCCGTGGTAGCAGCCACCGGGAAACTGGTAAAAGCCTCAGGCGCCGCTCTGATAACATACCGCATACGGGGCGGATATTTTATCCAGCCGCGATGGGCAAAGAAGTTCCGCAAAGGCAAATTCTTCGGTGAAGTCGTCAACGAATACAGTGCTGATGAAATAGCGCAAATGAGCCCCGAAGAAGTCCAGGAAGTGATCGAAAGAGATATATATGAAGATGCATACGCCTATCAGAGAGATGCGAGGCTGACTTATAAGGGAGATAATATCGCGGAATCGATCGAGGTCGCCCTTTATATGTGCCCGATATGCAAAAAGCTATCAGCCATTACCAGCAAGGGCGATACCTTTGAATGCACCAACTGTCACACTCATTTCCGTTATACCGAGCAGGGATTTATCGAAAGCGACAGAGATACCTTCGACAATATAACCGACTGGTATGAATGGCAGAAGGACGAGATCAGGAGCCGAAAAGAATTATACAGCTCATATCAGGAAAACGACCCCATAACACAGGACTTTTCACAGGATCTGACGATTTTGAGCGATAAAGACGGAGACGAAGTCATCAACGGCATGGTTTCCGCATTCCGCGACAGACTGGAATTTTACGCAA
Organism: Eubacteriales bacterium; assembly: GCA_024685545.1. GTDB lineage: Bacteria > Bacillota > Clostridia > Eubacteriales > Anaerofustaceae > JAAYHF01. The sequence continues at coordinate 24,765 of JAIKVR010000007.1, forward strand.
AAGACGGAAGAGATTTCACCTTCGACTATAATGATTTTTCCGATGCGGACGTCATCAACCGCCAGGGACTTATCTTTTCGATCAAGGGCAGAGGAAGCTATGTCCTTTCTTCTGAAACCGTGAACACCAGCCCCTTCAAATATATAGAGCTGATCTACATGCTCCGTACCGACGGCCGTACGGTACATACAGTATAAGATCTCATATCAACAGCTCCTCTTTTTGAAAGAGGAGCTGTTTTGCATTGCCGAATGATCAGGAGACATTACCGAAAGTTCACTGTCTGTTACTAAAAAAGGATGCAAGTCGACTTGCATCCTTATCCGGCTAAAGTGGCGCGCCATGAAGGATTCGAACCTTCGGCCTTCCGGTTCGTAGCCGGATGCACTATCCGCTGTGCTAATGACGCGAGTTGACGGTCATATTATAACCTCATGTCTGCCGGTTTTCAATAACGGGCGTATTATATTTGAAAAATTTGCAGACGGCTCCCCTGAGTAACATCGTTGTCGGACAGATAACGGTTGATTGAATTCAAGACCCGTTTTTTGTCAGCGCTCCACCGCGGGGCAATGAGTTTGGCTTTAGGAGGATCACCGGTCAGTCTGTGGATGACCAGGCTTTCGGGAAGCCGCTCGATGCAGCCGGCAAGAAGCCTTATGTATTCATCCATGGAAAGCACTTTTACCTTTCCTTCATAATAGTCTTCCTTTATCGCAGCATCGCTCAGAATATAGAGCGAATGCAGCTTGATCCCCTGGACGCCTGACTCACCGATATACCGCGCGGTCTCGTAAATCATTTCTTCCGTTTCTCCGGGAAGTCCTATTATCATATGCGTGACAGTATATATGTTCCTTTTTTTAAGTTCATCGACGGCTCTGTCGTATGCATCGATGGGATATCCTCTGTTGATGGCTCTTGCTGTCGCTTCATGGATAGTCTGCAGTCCCAATTCTATGTATACGGGCTTGTCCCGGTTGATATCGCTGAGCAGTTCAAGCGTATCCTCAGGCAGGCAGTCCGGCCTCGTTGCAATGCAAAGAGCGGCTATATCGCTGCGTTTACTAGCCTGTTCAAATTTTACCTTCAGGATTTCTTTTGGAGCATAGGTATTGGAAAAACTTTGAAAATAAGCGATAAATTTAGCGCTTTTGGCTTTTTGCGCAACAAGCATCTTTGCTTTTTCGATCTGCTCTGATATATCGGTGCCCCTGGCTGCGAATTCCCCCGATCCCTGTGAGGAGCAGAACGTACAGCCTCCCACGCCGCATGTGCCATCCCGGTTGGGACAGCTGAAGCCTCCGTCGATGGCCAGCTTGTAAACTTTGCAGCTGAAGACCCTTTTATATTCGTCACTGATTCTGTTGATATACATCCTACTTCAGTTTCAATTCCAGTTCCCTATCAGGCACTACGCTGTCAGGTGTCACGACACAGTCATATGCATATATCCTGACGCCTTTGCGCAAAGCTTTCCCAAGAACATCCGCGAAGTCAGGGCTTGTCTCCCTGTTGGGACTGAAGAACTTCGCACCTTTCATCGTGCATACAAAAAGCACTGATGCCCCATATCCGTCATCAACGGCTCTCATTAAGGCTTTAAGGTGTTTTATGCCTCTTTGCGTCGGAGCGTCGGGGAAAAGGGCCGTATCCCCTTTCAGAAGAGTACAGCCCTTTACTTCCGCGAAAACTCTGCTGTCATTGATTTCGAAATAATAATCGAATCGGCTGTCCGAATATGTCACTTCGCGCCTGATACGGGAAATATCCGGATAGATCCTTTTGAAGATGTCGCCTGCTGTCTCGTTGGCTGCCATTGAGTCGATATTGACGATTCCGTGATCGGATTCGACGGCGACAAGGTCGTATGCGGTCTTACGGTTTAAGTTCGATGATCTCACTACATATGACCTGCTTCCGGGAAGCAGAAGTTCCCTCAGCCGGCCGGTGTTTTTGACATGCACATCTTCCGCTCTGCCATTCACCTCCACAGATGCGATGAACCTGTTCTTTCTGGCAATAAAAACGGCCTCTTCAACTTCACCGTAATTGAGCATCTCAGGCTTTTGCCTTGCCCTGATTGGATACGCTTGCGATCTTTTCCTCTATAGCCGCCTGGTTTCCCAGATAGTATTTCTTCTCTACTTCGAAAGCCTCATTGAATTCGTATACAAGAGGAACCCCTGTGGGGATATTTACAGCAACTATTTCGTCGTCAGTCAATCCGTCGAAATATTTGACGAGTCCTCTAAGGGAATTGCCGTGGGCTACGATAAGTACCTTATCCCCTGCCTGCACCTTAGGCTTGATCTCATTTTCAAAGTACGGGACCGCCCTGGCTATGGTGTCTTTGAGACTTTCAGTCAGAGGCAGCAGCGTTCTGTCGATCCCGGCATACTGAGGAAGGAAAGCGGGGTTGCGTTCGTCGTTCGCATCAAGGCTCGGGGGCTGCACGTCAAAGGAACGTCTCCAGATCTTGACCTGTTCTTCGCCGAATTTTGCCGCAGTATCGGCTTTGTTGAGTCCCTGAAGGGCTCCGTAATGACGTTCATTCAGTCTGAAGTCCTTGACTACCGGCAGGTATTCCATATCCATCTCCTCGAGTATGAGGTTCAAAGTGTCGATTGCCCTCTTGAGCAGCGAGGTGTAGCACACATCGAAGGAGTATCCCTCTTCCTTCAGGATGATGCCTGCCTGTCTTGCTTCCTGTTTTCCCGTCTCCGAAAGGGGAACGTCTGTCCATCCGGTAAAGCGGTTCTCCTTATTCCATTCGCTTTCACCGTGGCGCACTAATACGAGTCTCATGATCCCTCCAAATTGTATTATCTATTATATAGTATATCCAGATCGCAGTATCCGTTGATGCCCGGTACGTTTCCGGTGCTCGACAGCTGCCACATCCTGTATCTCTTCTGATATGACGTCTGCTTTGCGTAATGCGCGAGCCATGTATCGTACTCCGGCAGATCCCAGACCGTATTCAGATAGTTCAGACTGCCGTACATAATGCCCCTGTATCCGGCTTTTTCCACTTCACTGAGAAAGGCTCTGGCGATATCGTTCATATCAGCCAGGCTCTTGCCCCGGGACGGAAAGCCTGAGAATGATTCCCAGTCAAAGGCGATTCCCAGATCGAGGGGCACGCCGTTGAGCTTCTCGATCACCCATTTTGCCTGTTGAACAGCTTCTTCTTCGGTCAGAGCGTAGGAATAGAAGTACACTCCGAGATGCTCCATGCCTGCAGCAACTGACTCCTGGATATTCGAATCGAACCATCCGTCGGTCTTGCTCTCCCCTCCCCAGCCCGCCTGGTAGCCGATGCGCATCATTGCAAATGCTACACCGCTTCTTTTAACAGCATACCAGTCTATATCGCCCTGCCATGTGGAAACGTCTATGCCGAACTGTATGCCCGCTGACGCGTAGTCGCGGACGAAATCGTTGAAATAATAGTACGGCGCAGGTGAAGATGACGAAGAAGAGGAATCCGATTTGGGTACCACTGATATCGTGAACTCGCTCTGCGTAACGTTGCCGGAAGCGTCTGTGACAACGAGCCTGACCGGATACTTTCCTACGGTATTGATATCGTAACTGCCTTCTATCTTCCTTTCGGGATTCGGGTCGCAGTTGTCTGCGGAAAAAACGGACATCGCGATATCGTAATCGCTGCCCTGGGTCATGGTCACGGTTTTGGGGCACATCATGACCGGAGGGACGGTATCCACTACGGAATAGCTCACCGTCTTCTTTTTTGATATGCCGAGAGGATTTCTGTAGATAACCTCTGCGGAAAAGTCTCCGAGCGCCCGCGTATCCAGCAATTCATCTTCTGAGACCACAGTGCCGTTAGTCAGATCGAACAGGTCATACAGTCTCCCCTCGCTGCGGAATTCAAAAGAGCATTCACGGGGCGTAAAGACTGTCTTTTTGAATAAAGAGAGCCTGCTGCCGCCGTTTGAGATGAGCACAGCGGCCAACCCAATAAACAGCGCGGTGCATACAGCTACCACACATATGATCCTTATAATCAGTTTGTATGTTTTCTTTCCAGAAGTCAAATCAATCACCATCAGTTCCGGCTTTGTCAGAAACATGTTAGCATAAAACTCTATCTGATAGAAGCTATTGGACGAGCATTTTGAGTCCTAAGCTGATTCGTTTCCTATGGGTTCTTAACCGCTTATTTTCAGACTCCATGCCGCACAGCATTCGGAGGCCTCAAGAAATCGTATGTATAAATATTTGGCAATATAGTATAATACTGTAAGCTGCGTTGAGGAGAATGTTATGGAATATGTAGTTAAAAGATATGATGAACTTACTCTGGATGAATTGTATGAGATACTCAGGATCCGCTGCGCCGTCTTTATCGTTGAACAGGAATGCCCGTATCAGGATATCGACGGAAAAGACAAAGGCGCATTTCACGTTTACCTGAAAGAGGGAAACAGAATACTCGCTTATCTGAGAGTACTGGACAGGGGCGTTTCCTTCAGCGAGGTCTCTCTCGGAAGAGTCATCAGCACCGAAAGGCTTAAAGGCTACGGCAGGATGGTGCTTGAAGAAGGCATAAGAGTTGCAAAAGAGAGATTCAATGCGGATGCGATCAGGATAGAAGCACAGGTCCAGGCTTCAGGGTTTTACGAAAAAGCAGGATTCATCAGAGAGGGCGACGTTTTTCTGGAGGACGGCATCCCCCACATAGAAATGATATTGGAGTTATAGCATATAAGGGATATGCCGTTATGCTATAATGACTAAAATTGATATAGGGTCAGGCAAAGGAGATAATACATGAGCAATTTGGTACCGCTGACGATACTTCATTCCAATGATATGCACGGCGATTTTCTTGCCGAAAATATCGACAAGAACCTTATAGGTGGAGTTTCCCTCCTGTCGGGCTATGTAAGCAGGACCAGGCAGGAAAATCCCAATGTCATCTACACCATTTCAGGTGACATGTTCCGCGGTTCCGTCATCGACAGCGAATTCAAGGGCGTTTCCACAGTGGATATCATGAACATGCTCGCACCGGATGTGGTGACTCTGGGCAACCATGAGATGGATTACGGGATCGAGCACCTGCTCTTTCTTGAGAAGTGCACAAAATTCCCGATAATAAACGCAAACCTCTACATAAAAACAAACGGCGTCAGACTGTTCAATTCCCACGTCGTACTGAACGTCGGAGGCCTCAACATTCTTTTCATCGGCATCCTTACCGAGGAGATAATGTCCTACGCCAAAAACGACACGATGATAGGTACATTCATCAATGTAAACGAAGCTGCTGACGAGGTATCAAAGATCATCAATACCTACAAAACGGTAGATATAGACCTGACGGTGCTGCTCACGCATATAGGCATTGAAAAAGACAAGGAGCTTGCTGCTCAGCTTGATAAAGATCTTGGAGTGGATATGATAATCGGAGGGCACTCCCATACTGTTATGGACAAACCCGAGATCGTAAACGATATACTCATAGTACAGGCAGGCACCGGAACCGACCAGATAGGCAGATTTGACATGCTCGTGGATAAGGACACCAATTCCGTGAGCTCCTACAAATGGCAGCTGATCCCCATCAACGACGACACCTGCGTTGCTGACCAGAACCTCGCGGACCTTATAACCAACTACAAAAATGAGACCGACAAGAAATACGCCAGACTGGTCACCCGCCTGAAAAGACAGCTCACCCACCCAAGGCGCAATCAGGAGACCGAGATCGGAAACCTTTTCGCAGATATATTCGCGGACAGTTTAGGGGTCGATATCGTATTCTTAGGCAGCGGAAGCATCCGCAACAAATACCTCGGACCGATCGTGGAATTCAGGGATCTCTGCGAGATATTCCCGTTCGGCGATGCCATATACATGGTCAAAGTGACCGGAGCGCAGCTGAAGAGGATGGTAACATATCTGCTCAGAGATGACGCTTTCACAGGAGAGACGGAATTTTATCAGATAAACAGCGCTCTGCGCGTTGATTACTCATACGAGAATAAAAAGCTGAACTACCTGACATATGAAGGCGAACCCGTCAGAGACGGAGATCTTCTTAGAGTCGCAATTCAGAATTTCCATTTCAATAATATGGAAGACTTCTTCGGCATACCGCTGGCCGAAGTAGAAGAGAACGGCAAAGCCAAGGTCATCGCCACATCCAGCCAGGAGATTCTTGATGAGATGCTCTCCAAGAGCCATCTCGCCGACGCGGTCATCGACGGAAGGATCACCATCAGCGACAGACCGGATAAAGTCTGAGTGATACAATGAAAACAGAAACAGCGCAGACGCCCTTCGATTTCAGAAAGGAACTGCCCGAGCTTTACGATCCCGGCGAAATACCGTCACTGATCGATATCCCCGCTATGAGATTCATCACCATCGAGGGCTACGGCAGGCTTTATGAAGAGAACAGCGCCTTTAACCATGCCGTAGACGACCTGTATGATATGACGGATATTTTCCGCTCACTGCC
>JAIKVR010000008.1 GCA_024685545.1 Eubacteriales bacterium
ATCTATACCGAGTTTCGGGATGAACCGCTGGGATCCGCGTCGATCGCTCAGGTCCATTACGGCGTCCTCAGGGACGGCACCCGGGTCGTCACCAAGGTACAGCGTCCTTTGATCGCCGACATGATGCGAAAGGATTTCGTGCTTCTGAACAAGCTGGCGGACCTGGTGAACGTCATCGGGGAAGATTCCGACGAGCAGGTCATCGACTTCAAGTCAGTGATCGCGGAGGTTGAGCGCGTTACCAAAGCCGAACTCGATTTCCGCGTGGAGGCGGAGAACACCCGTCTCTTCAGGGAAAAATGTCTCGACGACGAGGAACGCATCTCCTGCCCCGCCGTCATCGACAGCCTTACCACCGAGCGCATCTTCACCATGACCTATATCGACGGCTGCTCCGTCGCAGACACGGAAAAGCTGATCGCGGAGGGCTGCGACCCGAACGAGATCGGGCGCGTAATCGTGGACAGTTACCTGCATCAGGTGCTGGACGCGGGCATATTCCACGCCGATCCGCATCAGGGCAACATTCTGGTCAGCCACGGCAAGCCCTATTGGATCGACTTCGGAATGATCGGGCACGTCACGGACAAGGATATCGACCTCATCCAGGACGCGGTCAAGGCGCTGCTGATCCAGGACGCTGACGCCCTGGTCAACGCGGTCATGGGCATGGGCGCCGCCTCGGAGAAAACCGATCGCGCCAAGCTTACGCGGGACGCGGAAATGTTCATCGAAAAGTATATGAACGTTAAGAGCGTCAGCGACATCAATGTGACTGAGGTGTTCGAGGAAGTGATGAGTCTGGCCGCAAAGAACCACGTCTCCATGCCGGGCAGGTTCACAATGCTGGCCCGCTCCCTCACCACACTGGAAGGCGTCATCGAGCAGCTTTGTCCCGACCTGAACATATTCGATATACTCTATGACAAATTGAAGGCACGCGCGCGGCAGGATATGAACATTCCGCGTGAGCTCCTTGAGAAGGGTCAGGAGCTGGTTAAGGCCGGAAAAAAGGCAGCCAGAATCCCTCTCCTCGCTTCGGAAGTTCTGGAGGGCATGGTGAAGGGAAAGACGAAGGTGCGCTTCGAGCTATCCGGCTATGAGGAACCCCTAAACCGGATCTTCCACTTCCTGCGGTACACCGTACTGACGCTGGTGGCTTTGGTACTGTTCATCGGATCCTGCATTCTTTGCACCACCGATTTCAAGCCGATTCTACCCAACGGAGTGCCCTTGCTGGCTGTAGCCGGGATCGTCTTTTCCATCGCGTTGGCGATATCAGGAGATCAATTCCTTCCTGCGGGCTTTCACGGTCTGGACGCGAAAACCAATAAGTGAGTATCGCAAGACCGTGGAGTAGTCCTCTCAAGCAGTAGGCACAAGACTGTACAAACAAGGGCTATTGGCAAAGGTTTACATAACTCTTTATCTCTGGTGTACTTTTAGGCGTACTTAGCTTGAAAAGTGTACTTTTGGGCGTACTTAGGCAGAATAGGATTGCTATCTTAACAAAGGTAGCAATCCTTTTTTATTATTACCGAATTCCTTTAAACTTCTTTGCATTTTCTACCCGACAGTACTAGAATTGACTCACCGTGATGATTTTCCCATCACTGAAGATTGAAAACAGAAGTCTCATTCATCGGAAGATAGGTTGCGCATCTTTCATGACTGTCGGATGTCTGCAGGACATATCGCGCCAGCATTTATGGAAATAGAAAGACCGCACATTGCGCAGTAGTCATTCGTTATACAGTATGAGGAGGTTACATGATTCATGGATATTGAACAGCAATATGACAAACTCCTTCGCTACTGCTATATGAAGCTTCGGGACAGGGCTTTGGCAGAAGATCTAACACAGGAAACATTTATTAAGTTTTTTGAAAGTAAGGATTATCACAGCATCGGAAAGGAAATGGCTTACCTTTATACGATAGCCCGAAATCTGTGCATTGACTATTTCAGAAAACATAAAGATGAGTTGATTGAGGATTTGCCAACAAAGATACAGGAAATGCCGGAATCAAGGGACAAGGTGGAGGATATTGTTGATCGGATTTCTATAGAACAGGCTTTGGACAGTCTGACCGCGGACGAGCGGGAAGCTGTTGTCCTCCGGTTTTCAGGGGAGCTTTCCGTAGAGGATATAGCAAAAACCATGGGTATCTCCCGTTTTGCCGTTCGCAGAAGGATATCATCGGCGCTGGAAAAGCTGAGAAAGGAGATGGAAAGAAATGAAGAATTCTGAACTGAAACGCCTCATTAAAAGCGCATACAGCATAGAAGCATCTCGGAAAAATGAGTTTATAAAAAACTATCAGAGGCGCGAACTGAACTACCGAGAGCTGCTTCGCGTACAGTTGCAGTATATGGGAGCGCAATTGACGGCAATCTGCGGTTACGCGCTGGCGATGCTGCTCGGATCATTGGCAAATATCGATGTGAAGCTGGCTAAAATCGTTGCAGTCCTTGCACCCCTGGCGGCGCTGTTTGCTCTGACCGGACTTGGGAAATCCGAAAAGTACGGTATGGAAGAGATAGAGATGTCTTCAAGGTTTTCGCTGAGGACGATTAAGATCATACGGTTGGCCATTATCGGAATTGCCGGGCTTGCCATTATGCTGGCGGCATCATGTGCGCTGAGTGCCGTTACGGGAATGAATCTGTTCGTTTCTTTTGCTGCGGCGGGCGTGCCGTATCTCATAACGACGTTTCTCTGCATGCTGCTCATCCGCCGCTGGCACTCGCCGAAAAACATTTACGGCTGTGTCGTGATCGCAGCAGGTGTCTGCGCTGCCATGTTCGGCGGCATAGATATTCTTGAGCGTTGCTGCGCCGGACTGTACAGATCCGCGCTGTCCGGAGTGCTTCTGATATCGGCCGGTCTGACGGCGGTCGAGGTATGTGCATATATCAGAGAAAGTGAGGAATTACAATGGAACTTGTGTTAGACCGTGTGTCGAAGCAGTATCAGAATATCATAGCTGCCGACAGGATCACGCTGAAGCTCGGCGTCGGTGTGACGGGTCTTCTCGGGGCGAACGGTGCC
>JAIKVR010000011.1 GCA_024685545.1 Eubacteriales bacterium
ACCTCCTTCAATTCCATAGAGACGATACATTTCCTCAATGTCATCCCTGAATTGACTTTCAAGAGCCTTGTTGGAAAAGCTGTATTCTGTGATTCTGCAGATAAATGTCCTTATCCATGGAACCAGTTCGCTTGCATCAAATACATCGGCGGAGAACCTGCTAGTGTGGTCATCGATCCTTTCAACTGTCCCGCACCGTTTTTCACGTTCAAGCCTCCTATGTATATGTGTCTCATGGTCAGCATACTTTACGGTGAATTCAACATGCTCAATCCGCTCGCCTGAAGTGTTCTGCGTACTGACGCCCCACATATGAGGAAGCATGCCGTCAAGTTTTTCGCGGAGTTCATCAAAACGCTCTGAAACCTCGTCCAGCTTTACCGATACTATATTGTCTATACGAAAGGATGTGATCCGTTTAAAACGGGGTGCGTAGGCCATCAGATACTGTCTCCCGCTCTGAACGCTGATCATGATACGAAGAGGTATCACGTGGGTTTCAGAGATTCTGTCCTTATGCCGGTTTATCGTTTCCATTGTAATGCTTCTTTTCTCAGACATTGCGCTAAACAACATGCAGATGATCTCGCTGTCCATGGCTCCTGTGATGTAGTGATGTTTGAAGGCAAAGTGTTCATCATGCGAGCCCAGCTTATCCAGAAGATAAGATCCGATTACGCCGCAGGGAGCAACCTCAGAAAAGAAATCAAGCGCGTTTGAGTCAGAATAATCCATCGAGTCAGCTCGCCTGTAATACATGGTTTTCTCATGCTTTTCAGAAACAACGATCCCTTCAGACATGTATTCGTTGAGTTTTTTTCTGACTGTAGATGAGTCGAATATTCTCGGCTCACCGAAAGAAGCAAGATACCCGTCTATGGCGTCGGTTATTTCATTCAAGGAAAGAACGACATTCGGAGAATACAGAATATCAAGCAGGATAAAATGAAGAGTGATGTCTCCGTCAGTGAAACTCTTCGCTTTCCATGCAGCATACAGAGGATTATGGTGCGAAACACGGCTGTCTATCGAAAGGAAAACGGTTTTGCCTTCCGGGGTCTGGCGGAACTGCATATGGTCTCCGAGCCAGCTCTCCAAACGTCTGCGTTCGTCGTCATACGAGCGAGCACTTTTTTTGTTGTATTCATTCCGGCTTTTAAAGCCATAGACATAGAACTCCCGCATGTAGTCACGAATGCGGTTGAAGTTCTTTATCAGCTCGCTGTATGCCATGTATCAACTTCTCCTTTCTTCGATAATTCTCTTCCGGCCCCTATGATTTCCTTTAAGTTATCGATAATCCCCAAACACAATCGATCAGTAATCTCCCCGGAGCGTTATAAGTACAGCTTCACGTGGACAAGATTGCGTTTATTTCCAATATTGTGGGCTTTTTTCAAAGCATCATTACAATCCGGACTGTAATGATCATATAGATAGTATTTATAATCCTCCAGAACCGCCCTGCCTTGTAAACCGTCTTTTAGGCTGACAATTCTATCTTCTTCAAAATAATGGACGTCCTCTATCCCTAAAATCCAGTCTGTCAAAAAAGTCTCAAGCACAGATCCGGCAGGCATAATTGCCGACTTATTAGCTTACACCTCGCAGCATCGTTTAGTTCTTTCACGACATTTTTCACATGGGAACGCATCAGAGACTCATTGTTCAATTTAATGGATTCTATTATTTCTACTTGCAGAATGCTGTTTACAGTATCAGTTGGATCAGGAAGCACAAGCTTTTGGTATACCTTTTCATCAGGGTTCGTAATCCTTGCAAAACGGTCTGCATATACAGAACTGTCTTTTTGTGAGCAACCGCCTGGAATTAATTGAGCCGATGCGAAACTTGTACGTGAATGATCGCCTTAGGGTATCATCGATACACTGCGAAGCCTCCAAGCGATAGTGCTCGATAAACGAGAAAAAATCCCGGAGAGAATCCGTCCTTTGCTCTGTTGCACTTGTTGCAGGAGGTGCATATACATCAAACCGCGTCCTGTGTCATGCCGTTTAAAAGTTATTTCAAAGTAACGTGTTGCAAATACAATTGACCGGATTGTACCGATGCCGGCCCGGCACTTATGCCTTCTTTACCCTGGAAGCATCCGGAATGAACTTTTTGATGCCGAGGCCGGCGAATGCCGCCGTGATCAGCACGTCCCCGTTTAATATACCCACCTCAACTACCGTTCCCGCTCCCCATGCGCTGTGGATGATCTTGTCGCCCGGGCTGAACGTCTGCTCACTGCAGGACGTATTTTTCTTTTCATCAGGTCTTGCAGCCATTTTATAATTCGCTGTTCCGAAGCTGCTTGTGAACTGCGCACGGCTCCCGGAACTGCCCGGACGCCAGGTCCTCAGAGGACGCGCATCGTCCGTGTATTCCTCCGGTACTTCGCTGATAAAACGCGAGGGCTCACTGGCCCGTGTCGCTCCGTACTGGCGCCTGGTCTCCGCGTAGGACAGATAGAGCCTGCGCTCGGCCCTGGTCATGGCGACGTAACAGAGCCTTCTTTCCTCTTCCAGTTCACTTTCTTCCTCGAGAGCCCGTGACAAAGGGAATAACCCTTCCTCCATACCGGCGACGAATACCGTGTTGAATTCCAGCCCCTTTGAGTTATGGATGCTCATCAGCAGCACTTGTCCGTCATTATCGCTGATAGTATCGGCGCCTGCGATAAGCGCGGCGTTCTCAAGGAAAGCGGAAAGACTGCTGTCCTCGCTCGACGCTTCAAAATCGGCGGCAGCAGAAACAAATTCCTCGAGGTTGCGGACTCTCCCCTCCGGATCATCCGGCCTTTTCATAAGCGCTTCTTTATAACCGCTTTCATTTATCGCATATTTGACCGCTGCCTCAAGCCCTTCAGAAGCCGCTGTGACAGCAATGCTCTCGACTATATGGGCAAATTCCGAAAGCTTTGCCTGCACGCTCCCGCTCAGTGTCGGGACAGACATGGCCCTGCTACATGCTTCCAGGCGCGAAATGCCTTTAAATGCAGCGTAATCGGCCAGTTTTTCCATCGTTGAAGGCCCTATTCCCCTGCGCGGGGATACAAGCGCCCTTTCAAAGGCTATCTCGTCCTTCGGATTGACGGCAAGTTTCAGATAGGCCATGATGTCCTTGATCTCCTGGCGTTCGTAGAAGCGTGTGCCTCTGACGATCTGGTAAGGGACGGATGCCCTCAGAAGGCTCTCCTCCAGTACGCGGGATTGGGAATTGATGCGATACAGCACGGCGAAGTCCGCATATCTTGCGCCTTTTGAAACGAGCTCCTTTATGATCGAAGCGATATTGTCCCCTTCGTCCGTGTCCCGGTTATTCCTGAGTATATGCACCTTCTCGCCGCTGCCCAGTGCAGTCCAAAGCTCTTTTCCTTTGCGGTTTTTGTTATTTGAGATGACCGCATTGGCAGCGTCCAGGATATTTGATGTAGACCTGTAGTTCTGTTCGAGGCGGATAACCTTGGCGTCGGGGAAATCTTCCTCGAATCCAAGGATATTGCGGATATCGGCGCCTCTCCAGCCGTAGATGCTCTGGTCATCGTCGCCTACGACGCATATATTGTTATGACCTTTTGCAATGATCGACACTATCTCGTACTGCAGGCGGTTGGTGTCCTGGTATTCGTCGATAAGCACATGCAGGAACCTGTCCCTGTAGCTGTCTGCTATCGACGGATTCTCCGTGAAGAGGCGATAGGCGTTGAGCAGCAGATCGTCAAAATCCATCGCGTTGTTTTCCGCCAGTTTCTTCTGATAGACATCATATGCCTTCGCGATATCTCTTTTGAATGTATAGAAGCCGTACTCCTTTTCGTAATCGGAAGGGAAGACGGCATTGTTCTTGGCGTCCGATATCAGATTCATGACTGTGTCAGGCGAGATCACCTTTTCATTCATCGACAGGGACGCCATCACCTCTTTTATGAGGTTTTTCTTATCAGTCTCGTCATATATCGAATAATCGGAAGTAAAGCCGATGTACTCGGCATGTCTTCTTAAAATGCGCGCGAAAATAGAATGGAAGGTTCCCATCCATATCTCATTAGTGTTCTCGATGCCGAAAGAGTCGATGCGCTCCCTCATCTCGCCCGCTGCCTTGTTGGTAAAGGTGAGCGCCAGGATTCGCCATGGGGCGACGCCGCATTCGGTCATCAGATAGGCGATGCGGTGGATGACCGTCCTGGTCTTGCCGCTGCCTGCTCCGGCCAATATAAGAAGAGGCCCTGAAACTGTCTTCACGGCTTCCTGCTGCATATCGTTCAGCCCGCTTAAAATATCCATATCAGTTTTTCCTTTTTTCATACTGCCGCAGGGATGCTGATCGTTATCGTCGTGCCGACACCCTTCTCACTGTCTGCGGAGATGGTGCCCGAATACATCTGCACAATCTGCCTGGCGATCGCCAGTCCCAAGCCGCTGCCGCCGACCTTTCGGCTGCGGGCCTTATCGGTCCTGTAGAACCTCTCGAAGATCTTTTCAAGTTCGGAGCGCTCCATGCCGATGCCGGTGTCGCTTACCTCTATCACTCCATGCAGCATGGTACGCCTTACCGACAAGGTGATGCGCCCTCCCTCGGAAGAATACTTGACGGCGTTGTCGGTCACTATCGACATGACCTGCAGCAGTTTCTGATGATCGGCCAGGACGCTTACGTCCTCCCCCCTGTCGAAGGTGATCGTTATTCCCTTGCTGCCGGCTATCGGCAGGAAACGTTCGAGCGTTTCCGCACAGACATCATTCAGCGAGACCGCTTCCTTTTTTTCGGGACTGTCAGAGTCCTCGGTTTTGGCTATCTGGAGCATGTTGGAGATAAGATGCTCCATATGCTCGGTCTCCCTGTAGGCGTTGTCGATCCATTCGATCTGTTCCGAGACGGTGTCCTCCTGACATGCCTTTACGACATCCAGGTTCGCGCGCATGATAGTGACAGGCGTTTTGAGCTCATGTGAGGCATCCGCAAGGAATTCCTTCTGACGCGTCAGGCTGTTCTGGATCGGTATTATCGCCCGTCCGGCAATAAAATACCCCGAAACGAACGAGAGCGTGACTCCGATCAGCATCGCCAGCATGAGCCATCTTAAGAGCCTGTCGGCCATGGTATCCTGTGCACTTACGTTCTGTACCGTCTGCACTATCCTCAGCAGTCCGGCATCGGAACACACTACGGTGGAGCACACGCGTATCCTGATCCCGCCGAAGTCATAAACGTGGATATAATAAAGTCCGTCCGATTCGTTCATCAGTACGGATTCCTTTTTATCTCTCCCGAAAAGGCAGCTTCTTATCCCTGAGAGCATATTTTCCGGCAGAGGATATATGCTCCGGTACTCAAGCTGCTTTCCCGACACGTCCCATACGCCGTAAGCGATCCCGCTGGTCTCCATCCTTTCGGTGAAGACCAGGTATTCCTCGGAAAGCTCGGCGTTTGCGGACGGGCTCTTCTTTTCGAACAACGGGATAAAACGCTTCATCATGTAGGAAGCGTTCATAAGCTCGTTATCCGTAATATTCTCTGAATCGATCCTGACGGAAAAATACACAAAAGCCGCTATGCACACGAGGATCAGGCAAACGACCACGGAATTGAGCATAGTCAGCTTCAGTCTGGTACGCTTAATCATCTTTTTCCCTCAGCACATAGCCAAGCGAACGCTGGGTGACTATGCTGACGTTCCTGCTTTCAGCCAGTCTTTTGCGGACATAATGGACGTATATCTCTACGGTATTGTCTGTCGCCTCGGAATCGAAGCCCCAGACGGTATCCAGAAGGTAATCCTTGCTGATCACGTTGTCCTTGTTGCGCATGAGTATCTCCAGGATATGCGCTTCCTTGGCCGGGATCACCTCTGAGGACTCCCCGACCGTCAGCATGGCGCCGGACACGTTTAAAGTGACGTCCCCTACGGTGATGATATCCGGCGAGAAAACGTCCGCCCTCCGTCGGGAAAGCGCCTTCACGCGGGCGATCAGCTCGTCCATTACGAAGGGTTTGGTCAGATAATCATCCGCGCCGAGGTTCAGTCCGGAGACCTTGTCATCGACCGTGTCCTTGGCAGTGAGCAGGAGTATCGGAGTAAGAACGCCGTCAGCCCTGAGCTTCCTGAGCACTTCCAGTCCGTCCATTTCAGGGAGCATGATATCCAGGATTATCACGTCGTAAATATTGCGGCTCCCCTGCATATAGCCGGAAAGGCCGTCGTAAACGGCGTCCGTATGGATATTGCTGTGTTCGAGCATTTTGCACAGGGGCTTTGAAATACCGACCTCGTCTTCGATTACCAGTACTTTCATTTTTTCCTCCGGGAAGATGATTATACCATACCGCTCCCTGTTTTTTGAGGCAAACTATTGATTTTGGTTTCGGGTAAAGATATAATGGCTCCGTTGCCGATATGGCTCAAAGGTAGAGCAACTGATTTGTAATCAGTGGGTTCGGGGTTCAAGTCCTCGTATCGGCACCATTTTTTTTGCCCAAAATAGCACGGCAGCCCTATGCCGTTCTTTTGTTTTTCAGGATCTCTGCCGCGTATCCTGCTGACGGAAGAAGCGAACGCCGTCAAACTTCAGCCGGATACCTGCAACTCTGGTATCAATCGGCACTTTTTTCTATTCAGTTACAATACTCAAGCATATAATGGTATCAGATGATACCATTATGATCATGAAGGTTACAATCTTGGCTGATACAAGGACAAGAATCGAAAGCGAAATCGAAGTCGAAGTCAGATCCTATCTGCAAGACCTTCGATATGCATTGTCACATAACACAAAGGTGACATTCCAGGTTGATCGGTTGGTTGATCGAAACAGAAATCCACGCTTTACGAATCAGTATACTGTTCCAGACCTGTTCCCGTAGCATACGAGTCAATTCTCGATCTCAGTACGATACATTGTGAAGAGATCGATATGGGTGACGGAACAGGATACAGATTCCTTCCGACAGAGGACAAAGAATATCATCATCTGACAGCAGATGACAAGGAAATCCTTGATGCAGTGATCCTGCGATTTGGAAGGACTTCAAAGAATTCGATCATCGAGGCGATGCACCACGAGGACGCTTATACCGAAACAGCGCCAAAAGACATCATCCAATTCAAATATGCTCAGACATTGAGTTTATCCTGACAGATGGAAAAACGGCTGGAAATGAGAATCATCAGCCGTTTTTTTTTCATGCTTTTTTTGGATCTCTGCCGCGTATCCTGCAGACCGAGGAGGCAAACCTTTGTTTCGCGAGTTCCCAGTTCACCTCGACTTTGCCCATCTGTATGTCCGACTCCCCCACCCTTCTGTATGAACCGTGGTAGACGCTGCCTCCCTTATAGACGGGACGGTGGCACGGCCTTGCATGAGGGACATGGATGACAACGATCCTGTTGCCGTCGACAGTCATTATGCGCACATCTCCGCTCCTGAGAACGTCCGCGCTCACTATGCGCCTGTCGCCCAGGTCCCTGATGAAGGAATCGGCGATAACCTCCGGGTACGGAAGATTGACGGTGTACAGGCTCTTATCTTTTCTTTCAGCCACTCCGAGCAGGATATATCCGCCATAAGTGTTGGCGAAGGCGCTGTAGGTCTCCCAGATGCTCTCCGGCAGGCCTCCGAGAGCAGCCTTGGCCTCGATGTACTCATTCTCCTTCAGCAGCTCTGTGTGTTCCAAAAGGTATTCGATATCTAATTTCTGACTGTTTCCCGGCATGTATAGCTCCTTTTCGACTTAGGGAGTGATCGGATCCAAAAACAGGGCGGTTTCCCGCCCTGACGAAGCGTTCAGTTTTCCTTCAGGGAAGCCTTCCCGGCGAAATATATCGGTATGACCGTAAGGACTATCCAGGCGGCTGCCCAAAGATAGATATTCCCTGCTGCGGAGTAGCCCTCGATGCCGTATTCGTTGACCATCCTGATCCCGGTATTGTTGATTATCATGGAGCCGATCGGCGTTCCTATGCACATGGGTATGCAGACATAGAATACGCACCTTAAGCCCTCGCTCTGGCCCTTCTGCCCCTCGGGATAGAGATTTTTAAGCAGTACCATCAGGGTCTGGAAGATAGTCATATAGCCCACGCCTATGAGGAACAGGCCGATCACCGTTGCGGGCAGGCCCTTGAAGAGGCCCAGGCTGATGAGTCCGGCGATGGTCGACGCCACCGACACATACATCATCGAATAATGCTTTTTGGCGTTTATCATCCTTGCCCCGAGGATCGTCGCGGGGGTCGCGAGCAGCAGACTGACACCGAAGATGATCCCGGCTCTTCCTGTCGGATAGCCCAGGGAATATATCAGGTAGTTGGTCAGATGCGGGAAATACATCTGGAATCCTATGAAATAGGTGGCAAAAACGAAAAGCACCCATTTGAGCTGTTCGTTCTCTTTGAGCATCCTGAACTGGAAGAAGGAGGCGAACTGATGCATAAAGCCCTTCTCATCCACGGTCTTAACTGTATACGGACTGTCCTTTACGAAGATCTGCATCAAAAAAGACAGGGCAGTGACCGCGACTCCGATGATGACGAAAAACAGGAAATAATCCGTCTTTTCGATTATGTTGCCGAAGATGAGCGAGCCCAGGATCGTCGCAATGACAGGAAGCAGAGCGCACATGGCTCCGATGGAGCCTCTCTTGCTGTGAGCCGAAAGGTCGGTCGTCCAGGGGTTGAAGCCTGCGTCATAGCCCATGCATCCGAAGGTGGTCATGAGGCAGTCCGCAGCGATGACAGCCGCCGCGCCGATGGCTACGTTGCCCGAGAGGAACTGCGTTGTCCCGAAGATGATGATCGTTATCCCCCATACGAAATAGCCGATGATGATATTGGGCTTGCGCGAGCCTATCCTGTCGCTCCAGGTCCCGAAAAAAACCGTGGTGATGACCTGGGTTATCGCGGTCAGCGCGACCATCCAGGCGATGATATCCGGGTCGGGGGCGATCTTTGCATAAACGAAGGTATTGAACCACTGGTTCTCAATGTTCCAGCACAGCTGGCCGACCAGCCCCGTAACGAGCATCACTGCCCATGTTCCTGCCGTGATCTTTTCTGTCTTTGTCTCTTCCATTTCCGCACCATCCTGCATAAAAATCAAATGTCGTCGTATCGTCTTTCTGGCGCTCAGCCGTAAAAGGATTTCATGGAATAATGAAAAATGGTACCCCCGATGAGAATCGAACTCACGCACTGGGCTTCGGAGACCCATGCTCTATCCACTGAGCTACAGGGGTATCAGCAGGATTATAATAGCACCATTGCCGCCGAATGAAAAGCATTTCTGACCAGCAGGGCGAATTTGCCGCAGGAAATGCTATAATGGAGCATACGATGTTAAAGGAGTGAATGATCATGAAACAAATAGATTTCTATACAGTGCACCGTATGACGGAACATACCAGGGCTCTTGTCAGCATGTCCGGAGAGATAGTGTACCTGATCGAAGGTGAGAGCAGAAGCTGCCTGATCGACACCGGAGTGGGGATCGGCAGTTTAAGGACGCTCGTGGAAAAACTGACGGACAGGCCGGTGTTCGTGCTGCTCACCCACGGGCATGTGGATCACGCGATGGGCGCTCCTGAATTTGACGAGGTCTATATGAATCCCGCGGATCTGGATACCTTCTATTCCATGAGGGATATAGAGGGCAGGAAGGCCTACGTGTTGAGCAAATCGCCGGAAAAATTCGCTTTTCTGACCGACGAATACTTCCTCGCCCCGGGAGAGCCTGATTTCAGGGACGTGCAGGAGGGCGACGTCTTCGATCTAGGCGGGATCACGATCGAGGCATTCGCCGCCTGCGGCCACACGCCCGGAAGCATGGCCTACCTTATAAGGGAGGAGCGCACCCTCATCACAGGGGACGCCTGCAACACCCTGACCTATATGTTTTTCGATACATGCTCGCCCATAGCCGAATACAAAAAGGCCATGGAAAAGCTCCTTGAAGGGACAGACGGCAAATTCGACAGGATATATCTCAACCACGGCGTGCCGGGAAACCAGAACAAGGACATCATCCGCGGAGTGATCGATACTGCCGAGGATATCCTTAAAGGCGATACCGATGATATGCCCCTGAACTTCATGGGGCTTACCGGGTATATAGCCAAGGCCATCCTGCCGGACCGCCGGAGAGTGGACGGGAAGGTGGGCAATATTGTGTACAACAAGGACAACATATTCTAGCAGACGCGCCGGCCTGGGCGTGTTTATCGGACAGCCCGGGCCTTTTCACCTTTGCATTTGTTGCAAACAGGGACGTACTGCGCTATACTTTCATCAGTTGAATAAAAGCACGGAAAATCAGCAGAATCAATGCAAAACCGAAGCTGCATGCATAAGGCATATGAGGCCGCTCGGCTCAGATCTGCAGGCAGGTGTCACGAGTAAAGGGTGCCGGGGTCACTCAAGGCGAATGGCACCGTGACACAGTGCTTTTTTTTGGATAAATATCAAACCCCATTGGAGCGAATTGAACACAATATCTATCAATTACAAGAACACGCCCGTTTCAGTGAGAGGGCAATTCTCCATGACGGACGAAGAAGAGGAGCTCTTCGTCTCAGGGCTTTTTTCTGAATTTCCCGAGATCTCCCAGTGCGTCGTACTGAATACCTGCAACCGCTTCGAGCTGTATTTCGACGGGACCGATGAGAATATCATCCCCGTTGAGAGAGAACTGTGCGCCTTTAAAAGCGCCGATGAGAAGGCTGTTATGGAAAACAGCTTCACCTACAGCGGAGAGGACGCCATAACGCAGCTGATCACGCTCGCCTGCGGGATGGATTCCATGGTCCTCGGAGAGGACGAGATACTGCGCCAGATAAAGGAAGCCTACACGAAAGCGCATGACAAGGGCCGTACGGGCTTCGAATTCAATACGATCTTCAAGATGGCCATTACCGCGGCTAAGGAGATCAAGACGCTCACGGGGCTGTCCATGACGCCGGTCTCGATAGGGACGCTGGCCGCCGCCGAGGCCGCCCGTTTCAAAACCGAATGGGGCGAGGTCAATGTCCTGATAATGGGCATCACCGGCAAGATCGGCCTGATCACGGCGAAGAACGCCCTGGCCCACGGAGGGATCCGGCTGACCGGTACCACCAGGGCAAAGGATCTGAAGAGCCTGGACGTGGACGGCACACAGGTGCCGCTCTATCCATTCGACGAGAGATACAGCCTCTTTGACGGCGCCGATGTGATCATCAGCGCAACAAATTACCAGGGCTATACGGTCGGCAGGGACGAATTCCTCGGCAGCCTGAGTACGAAAAAGAACAGGCTGTTCATCGACCTGGCAGTCCCGGCGGACATAGACCCGGCGCTCAGGGACGAAGAGGGCTGCACGCTGCACGATATCGACTACTTCACCACCCTGGCAGAGGAAAACAACGAGCTGAAAAAACAGAAGGCCGACCAGGCCGCCGAGAACGCCCGCATATGGGAGCAGAACATAATGAAGGAGCTCAGCATCAGGGAGGCCATCGACCTGATCCCGCGCTTCAAAAAGGTGATCGGCCAGGGCGACGCGGGCAAATTCATATATGACCTCAGAAAGAATACCACATTCTCCCAGATGCAGGGTGTAGTGGAATATATCAAGCAATTCATCGACGTAAACGAGGAAAAAATGAACCAGAAGAACTCTACGGCATATTTCCCGCTCTTCGTAAAGGCGGAAGACATGAAGGTGCTGATAGTCGGAGGCGGAAGCACCGCAACGCGCAAGGTCCGTTCCCTGTCGGATTACAGAGCCGACGTAACGGTGATCTGCGAAAACCCCTCGGACGAGATACTCGCCATGCAGGCCTCAGGTAAGATCAGCGTCATCGCCAGGGACTTCGAGATGTCGGATATCGACAACGGATACTTTCTGGTCGTCGCGGCGACCAACGACACGCCGCTGAACGCGGCCATCGCCGAAAGATGCGCTGACATGGGCATACTGACCGACGTGGTCGACGACCCGCAGCTCTGCACGGCGCTGTTCCCGTCCATCGTGAAGTCGGGAGACGTCACGGCAGCCATTTCAACAAACGGCAAGAGTCCCGTGATAGCCAAATACCTGAAGGGAAAGGTCAAGGAGGCGCTCCCCGAAAATATCTCCGCGGTAAACGAAAGGATGAATTCCTTCCGCATCTACCTTAAGAACAAGGTCAGCGACGTGACCAGGCGCGGGGTGCTCAACAACCGTATCCTCGCGATGATCCTGGAGGACAACGCCGATGACGATGAGATCAAGCAGTTTATAGAAACTGCCGCGAGGGAGTGACATGGAGACTATAAGAGTAGGCACAAGGGGCAGCGAGCTGGCCATCGCCCAGACGAACGAGGCGATCGAGAGGATCGAGGCCGCATTCCCCGGATACAGATGCGAAAAAGTCATCATCTCCACCACCGGAGACAGATTCACGGATGTTTCTCTGGACAAGCTGGGTTCAAACGGGCTCTTCACCAATGAGATAGAGCACGAGATGAGAGAGGGAAGGATCGATATCGCCGTACACAGCGGAAAGGACCTCCCCTCCTACACGGCGCCGCCGTTCTCGATCCCTGCAGTGCTGAAAAGATCCTACCCCACCGATTGCCTGCTTTACAGGAGATCGGACCTTGATATCACAAAGAACAGTGAATTTGAAGGGCTCATAATCGGCACATCGAGCTCCAGACGTGAATATCTCGCCAAGAAATATTATCCGCTGTGCACCATCGAGCTGATAAGAGGCAACATCCAGACCAGGCTGAACAAGCTCAAGGACGGGAAATACGATCTGATATTCATGGCCAAAGCGGCGATCGAGCGCTCAAAGGCCCTCGATATGGACGGTATAGGCGTCATAGATCTTCCCGCGGAAAGGTTCGTGCCCGCGGCGTGCCAGGGGATCATTGCCATCGAAGCCCTCGAGACGGGCAGATTCGTCCCCGTGCTCGAAGGCATAAACGACGGGCCCACAAAGGTGCTCTTCGACAGCGAACGGCTGCTGATGCGCCTGCTCAAAGCCAGCTGCCATGACGAAACCGGCGTGAATATCGCCGTTGAGGACGGCATGTGCCGGATACACGCCTTTTACAGGGAGTCGGGCATAATGACAAGGACCTGTCCTGTCGAGGGACTTAAAGAGACGATAGAGCTATTGGCAAAGGAGCTTCAGGCATGAGCAAAGGATATGTTTACATCACGGGAGGCGGGCCGGGAAATCCTCTGGACGTGACCTTAAGGGCAGTCAAAGCCCTTCAGAACTGCGATGCGGTGCTCTACGATGACCTCGTCTCCGCGGGACTGCTGAAATACTGCAGGCCCGGAACAGAGGAGATATACGTCGGAAAGAGGACGGGAAAGCATTCCATGAAGCAGTCGGAGATATGCGAGCTGCTCTGCGAGAAGGCCCTTGAGGGAAAAACAGTCGTGCGCCTCAAGGGCGGCGACCCCTTCGTATTCGGGCGCGGCCCGGAGGAATGCGAGGCGCTCTCCAAGGCGGGGATACCCTATGAGCTGATCCCGGGAGTGACCTCGGCTACTTCCGTGCCGATGGCGGCGGGCATACCGGTGACCTTAAGGGAAGAGAGCCGGTCCTTTTCAGTGATCACGGGGCATACGGCTTCCGGAGACGTGACCGAGCTCGAAGACTTCAAGGCCTACGCGGCGATAAACGGCACGCTCGTATTCCTTATGGGCCTCTCTTCATTAAAGCCCATAGCCAACGCTCTGATGCATTTCGGCAAGGACGGCAATACGCCTGCGGCGGTCATTTCCAACGGCACCAAGCCTGAGCAGCATGTGGTGCGCGCCTCACTGAAGGATATTGCCGAAGCGGCGGCAAAGGATGAGCTCTGCGTCACCCCGGCGATCATAGTCGTGGGAGAATCTGCGGGGATCGATCTGAGAAGCCCTGAGCGCATGCCCCTTACAGGCTGTTCGGCAATGGTCTGCGCCAGCGCGGATTTCTGCGCCAAGCTGAGCGGCATGATAGAAAAGCTGGGCGGCAGCTGCGCCGTCTCCCCGATCCTCTCATTCAAAGACACCGATCCGGGTCCGCTCGAGGCAGCGATAGAAAATATAGGCGATTACAGCGCCATAGTCTTTACCGGCAGCAACGGAGCCAGAAGGTTCTTCGACCGTTATTTCGCGATGGGCAGGGACATCAGGGGGCTCAGCCATCTGAAGACAGCCGTCATAGGCGAATCGACAGGAAAGTTCCTGAAGGAAACATACCACATAGGCGCCGACATCATGCCTGAAGAGTACACGTCCGATGCTTTGGGCAAGGTGCTTGCCGAAAAGCTCTCGCCCGGCGAAAGGATGCTGATACCCAGAGCCGTCAAGGGCACCGAAGTGCTCTCAGGCGTCCTCAGGGAAGCCGGGATGGCCTTTGACGAGATAGCCGTTTACGATTCGGAGCAGAATCCCGTCGACCTTGCTATGCTCAAGGGTAAAAATGAGCTCATCTTCGCATCTTCCGAAGGCGTCAGGTCCTTCTTCGCGGGAGATAAGAAAGAGGTCGAAGAGGCCATAAGGGATATCGACATCATCTGCATCGGCAAATTCACAGCCGATACGCTGGCCGGATACATCGGCCGTGAAAGGATACATACGGCCCCGAAGGCTACGGCCGAGGGGATCGTGGAATACTTGACTGAAAAGTACAACGGGGAGGAATAATTAATGAGAAACAGATTCAGAAGACTGAGAGGGACGCAGGCTGTCCGGGATATGGTCGCAGAGACGGTGGTCACTAAGAAGGACCTCGTCTATCCGATGTTCGTGATCGAGGGGGACGGGATCAAGGAGCCCATTCCTTCGATGCCGGGAGTGTTCAGGTATTCAGTCGACAACCTGGACGAGATAATGGACCAGGTCAAAGCCAGCGGCATATCCGGCGTCCTTCTTTTCGGAGTGCCGGCGCACAAGGACGCCGTAGGCAGCGAGGCCTACAACCCTGACGGGATAGTGCAGCAGGCTATCAGGTACATCAAGGAAAAATATCCCGAGATCATCGTCATCGCGGATATCTGCCTGTGCGAATACACCGACCACGGCCACTGCGGAGTGCTTCACGGACATGAGATACTCAACGACGAGACGCTCCCACTGCTCGCCAGAATGGCTCTCACCTGCGTGCAGGCCGGAGCCGATATGGTAGCCCCTTCAGACATGATGGACGGGGACGTTGAGGCGATCCGCGAGCTTCTGGATGAGAACGGCTATGTAAATACCCCGATCATGGGCTACAGCGCGAAATACGCATCCGGATACTATTCGCCCTTCAGGGACGCCGCGGGATCCGCGCCGAGCTTCGGCGACAGGAAGAGCTACCAGATGGATATCCGCAACGGCAAGGAAGGGATCAGAGAGCTGGAAAATGACGTGGATATGGGAGCGGACATTCTGATGGTCAAGCCGGGACTGGCTTACCTTGACGTACTGAAGGAAGCCTCCCTCACCTTCGACTTCCCCATTGCCGTTTACAACGTTTCGGGTGAATACTCGATGGTAAAGGCTGCCGCCCAGAACGGCTGGATCGACGAGAAACGCATCGTCATGGAGAACATGATCTCCTTCAAGCGTGCAGGCGCTTCCGTGATCATCACATACCACGCTCTTGACGTTGCCAAATGGCTGGATGAATAAGGAGGGGCAATGATACACACAGAATCGGAAGCACTGTATAAGGAAGCCTGCAAAATGATGCCCGGAGGGGTCAACTCCCCTGTCAGGGCCTTCAAGAACGTCGGCACTACTCCCGTGTTCATCGACCATGCCAAAGGAGATAAGATCTATGACGTGGACGGCAACGAATATATCGATTACGTGTGCTCCTGGGGTCCGAATATCCTCGGAGCTGCCAGGGACGAGGTCATTAACGCCGTCAAGGCCGCCTGCGAGAGAGGGCTCACCTACGGCGCACCCACCAAGAAAGAGAGCGAGCTCGCCAAGCTGGTCATCAAAGCGACCGGATTCGTCGAGGTGCTCCGCCTTGTCAACAGCGGTACGGAAGCGGTGATGAGCGCCATCAGGGCAGCCAGAGGCTATACCGGACGCGACCTTGTGCTGAAATTCAACGGCTGCTATCACGGACACTCCGACGGGATGCTGGTAAAAGCCGGCTCGGGACTGCTGACGAACGCGGAGCCCGACAGCGCGGGAGTCCCCAAGGCGTATTCGGACTGCACTCTGGTCTGCGAATACAACAGTCTGGAAGAAGTCAGCGGGATCTTCGAGAAATACGGGGAGAATATCGCATGCATAATCGTGGAGCCCGTAGCCGCAAATATGGGTGTCGTCCCGCCGAAACCGGGCTATCTTCAGGGCTTAAAGGACATCTGCGAAAAGTACGGCGCGCTGCTCGTATTCGATGAAGTCATCACGGGATTCCGTCTCGCTCTGGGAGGAGCCGCACAGTATTACGGCGTGACCCCCGATCTCGTCACCTACGGCAAGATCGTCGGAGGAGGCATGCCGCTGGCGGTCTACGGAGGACGCGAGGAGATAATGAGGAAGGTCTCTCCTGACGGTTCTGTCTATCAGGCAGGCACTCTTTCCGGCAACCCCATCGCAGTCACGGCGGGTATCGAGACGCTGAAGCTGCTCACCGAGAATCCTGACATCTACACCGAGATCGACAGGAAGACCGCCGTTCTCGAGAAAGCCTACAGGCAGTCCACTGATTTTACCGTCAACAGGGTCGGTTCGCTGATGAGCGTCTTCTTCACGACCGGAGACGTGTACGACTACCCGACGGTAGCCAGGTCGGATACCGCCCGCTTCGCCGAGTATTTCAAATTCATGCTGGAGCACGGCATATATTCCGCGCCGTCGCAGTTCGAGGCGATGTTCGTCAGCTGTGCCCATTCTGATGAGGATATCGAAAGAACCTGCGAAGTAGTAAGACAGTATTTCTCAAAATAAGACTGCAAAAAAACTGTGAAACGGAGCATGCCCTCCTGGATGATACGGGCATCTGCTCCGCAGTATCGACAAAACCGCACCGGTCTGCTTATACAGCAGGCCGGTATTTGAACTATCCAAAAACCGGAGGACAGTAAATGAACAAAAGATATTCAGTCGACATTCCGTCTGTCAGACGTCAGCAGGAGATCATGGACGAGATCAAGCTGAAAAGGCTCGACACGCTGCTCCCGTCCCTGATGGAGGAAACGGGGATCGATCTCTGGCTCATCCTCACGGGCGAGCAGAATGAAGACCCGGTATACAGAAGCCTCGTTCCCAGCTCGATCATGAACGCCAGCAGGATGACCTGCCTTGCCTTCGTCAGGGAGAAGGACGGCAGCTACGGCAGATACAGCATCAATAAGCCCAATGGAACGCTCGCGCGCTTCTATAAACAGCTTAAGTTCGACAATACACTGCAGTGGGAATACATTGTGAGCTTTATCAGGGAGAAGGATCCTGAAAAGATCGGCATCAACATATCAGAGGACAGCTCCCTTTGCTCGGGACTCTCGGCAGCGTACTATATGCGCCTTGTCAAGGAGCTCGGGGATCTTGCCGGAAGGCTCGTGGACGCCGGCGATCTGTGCGTACGATGGATAGAGACAAGGATCGATGATGAGCTTGCCATGTATCCCTCGATCTACCGGCTCACTACAGAGATAATGTCGAGGGCTTTCTCAAGAGAGATCATAACTCCGGGAGTCACCACCACCCAGGAGGTCGAATGGTGGATCATAGAGGAATGCGCCAGGCTCGGAATACCCTTGAGCTTCAGACCGGACGTGAATTTCCAGAGGCCGGGGCAGAGCGGCATGGACACAGGCACCATAAGATGCGGGGACCTGCTGCACTACGACCAGGGCATAGTATATCTGGGTCTTGCGACCGACCACCAGAGGCTCGCCTACGTGCTCAAGCCCGGAGAGACGGAAGCTCCCGCAGGCCTGATCGAAGGCTGCAGAGTCGGACGCGAATTCGCCGATATGACAGGACGCGAGATGCTCTTCGGAAGGACAGGCAACGAGGTCTTCTTCGCGGCCAAGCAGGCCGCCGCGAATGCGGGCATTGAAGCAATGCTATATACTCACCCTCTCGGTCCCTTCGTACACTCCGCAGGCCCGATCATAGGCCTGTATGACAAACAGGAATTTATCCCCGGCAGAGGCGAAAACAAGCTTAACGCCGACACCGTTTACGCTCTTGAGTACAACGTCGCCTGCAGCGTCCCTGAATGGGACGGCCAGAAGGTCTGGTTCTATCTTGAGGAGAGCGTGCTGCTGCGCGAGAGCGGAAGGATAGAATACCTGGGACCCGAGCACGGACAGCTGATGCTTATCTAAGAGCTGCGATCCCATCACGCAGGATCGTCGGATTCTCATCATATACAGGATATCCCGGTAACAATCCGATCTGTTTTTCTATGATCAGGCAACAGAACAGATGAAATCTGCGTGCAGATTCAGATCATATACCACTGAACATCCATTCGGATGCTGCTCGCTGATAACAAACTAGATTAAAACCCTGCTTGTAAAGCCGTAAAACCATGATACAGCAAGATGTTGACGCTCAAGACCGTCAACATCTTTTAGCTAGATTGACAGTTGAAAAGTGTATTGGTAAAATGACGACAACCATGAAGAGGATTATTTTGAATCAAGTTTATCCGATTCATTGTCCGATTCCTAGGGTTGCCGTGTTCAGATATGCTATCTGACGGTAAAACGGTAAAGCTAAAACATAGTGACCATCAGTGGTTAGCTTGTTTTTTAAATCATATCGGCAAAGGCAGACTTCTATGCTCATCTACCGAAACGTTTCTATTTGACCTGGATCTTTTATCAAAAGGGAAAAATGTACTCAAAGCATTCTTGATCAACATGTGCTTAACATCAACAATTAAATGTCTTAAGAAATCTGTTTGCGATCTAATTTAACGTACAACTACCTTGAAATGATTGGAATTGAAAGAATCGAAATCATCTAGAATAAGCCCTGAGTTTAATATCAGAAGGGAAATTAACATGAAACTGGCACACAGAAGAGACAACTCAGATGGAACAATTGAGAATCAAAGCATTAAAGAACACTCCGAAAATGTCGCAACGTTGGCTGCTAAGTTTGCAAAACCATTTGGAGCATCGTCTTTGGCTCGAT
>JAIKVR010000024.1 GCA_024685545.1 Eubacteriales bacterium
TGGGCTGTGTGATAGAGTGCGCCGTGACGGGATTCCCTGCAGGCGTAGGCGGGCCTTTCTTCGAGGGGATAGAGAGCCGCCTGTCGGATATGCTTTTCGCGATCCCCGCGGTCAAGGGCGTGGATTTCGGCGGAGGCGTCGGACTTTCCAAAAGCAGAGGAAGCGATTCCAATGATGAGATGTATTACGATGACGGCAGGATGTGCCTGTATTCCAACAATTCCGGAGGCATCTCGGGCGGCATCTCCACTTCCGCCCCGATCATAATGAGGGTGTATTTCAAGCCGGTCTCGTCAATTGCGTCCGAGCAGAGGAGCATAGACATGGCTTCAGGAAAGAATGTAAAGATAAAAATCAGCGGCAGGCATGATCCCTGCGTCGGAGCGAGAGCCGTGCCGATCGTCGAAGCCGCTGCGGCCTTCGCCCTGTACGACATGCTGCTGGATGCCCGCCGCAATATTTATCTTATTGGCATGCCCGGCAGCGGCAAGACATCCGTGGGGAAGATACTGGCCGGGAAGATGGGCAGAGCGTTTTTCGACAGCGACGAAATGATCGTGAGAGAAAGCGGGATGAGCATCGAGAGGATATTCTCGGAAAAGGGAGAGGAAGCTTTCCGGGATATGGAGGAAAAGGTGATGGCTGAGCTGTCAGCCGCGGAGAATGCCGTCGTCTCGACGGGAGGGGGAAGCATCCTGAGAGCGCATAACCGCAGGGCGATGAAGAAAACAGGCGTCTGTGTCTGGCTCAAGCGTGACCTCGGGCAGCTTTCCGCCGAGGGCAGGCCTTTATCCAAAAGCCCTGAAGAGCTGAGAGCGATGTATAAAACGCGCATGCCCGTCTACGAACTGATGGCGGATCACGTGCAGGAAAACACGGACACGCCCGAAGACTGCGCTGACAGGATAATAGAGGATCTGATCTGAGGGGATTCACATGAACGATATTGAGATATTGGCTCCCGCGGGGGCGATGGAGCAGCTGTATGCGGCCGTAAGGAGCGGAGCTGACGCCGTATATCTGGGTACAAAGGGCTTTAACGCAAGGGCATCTGCCGGAAATTTCGATTTCGATGAGCTTAAGGAAGCCGTGAAGTACTGCCATGCAAGGAACGTCAAGGTCGATGTCACGGTCAATACGCTCGTCAAGGACAGTGAGATGAATGATCTTGTAGATACCGCTGAGATGATCGCATCGACCGGTGCGGATGCCGTGATACTGCAGGATCTGGCCGTTTCTAAAGTTTTTGAAGAGTGCTGTCCCGGGATGGCGCGCTTCGCGTCCACGCAGATGAGCGTACACAACCTGTCAGGCGTGAGGCAGCTGGAGGATCTCGGCTTCAGGCGCGCCATCCTTGCCAGGGAGCTGTCACTGAAAGAGATAGAGTACATCGCTTCCCGCAGCGATATAGAACTGGAAGTATTCGTGCACGGGGCCCTGTGCATGAGCGTATCCGGAATGTGCTACCTTTCATCCATGATCGGAGGCCGCAGCGGCAACCGGGGCAGGTGCGCACAGCCGTGCAGGCTGGATTTCAGTATCAACGGCAGGAGCTACGGGCTGTCGCTCAAGGATCTGTGCGCCATCCCCGACATCGTCAGCCTCAGGGATGCGGGCGTCAGATCTCTCAAGATAGAAGGCAGGCTGAAGCGTCCCGAATATGTAGCCAGCGCGGTCATCGCGTGCCGTCAGGCTCTGAACGGGGAAGAGCCCGATCTTCAGCTTTTGAAGGACGTGTTTTCCAGGGGCGGTTTCACGAACGGGTATCTGAGTGGCAGGCGGGATATCGGCATGTTCGGAAGGAGGACTCCCGAAGACGAAAAGGCTTCAAAAAACGCGATCTCAAAGGTGAGGAACCTGTATAGGGAAGAATTTCAGTCTGTTGCCGTTGATGCGCGCCTGGAATTGAAGCCTGACGGCTCTGAGCTTACCCTCAGCGACGGGGCGAATGAGGTGAGAGTCAGCGGGGACATGCCGGTCGTTTCCGATACGAATCCGCTCAGCCTGCAGATGGCTGAGACATCCGTGAGGAAAACGGGATCCACGCCGTTTTATATCGACAGATTCGTCTATCGGAACGACGACGCGCTTATGCTGTCCATTTCATCCGTCAACGCGATGAGAAGGCAGGCCCTGACGCGCCTTATGGAGATCAGAAGCGGTACCGAAGCCCGTCAGTTCCGCAGAGACGCCTTTGAGCCTGCCGCGGGAGAGCGGATAAACGGAAGAGCCGATGAAGTGCGTCTGCGTTTCGAGAAAGCCGCGCAGATCCCGGAGAGCGTCACGTCGGAAAAAGTCATACTTCCGATCTCGGAGATAATGAAGGATCCCTCTCTTGCCGAAAGGTTCGGGGACAGGCTCATCGGGGAGATCGGTCCGGTCGTCTGGCCGTTCGACGAAAAGAGGCTGTCGGAAGAGATAGGGACCGCGGTCTCCTTCGGCTGCCGGTGCTTCACGGCCGAGAACATCTTTGCAGTAAAGCTCATAAAAGAACAGGGCGGCAAGGCGATCGGAGGTGCGTATCTGAACATCATGAACAGCGTTTCCCTGGATGAATACAGGCGGATGGGCCTGTCGGAAGCCACAGCCTCCTTCGAACTGTCCATGTCGAAGATCGGAGAACTCCGCAGTACGATCCCGGTCGGAGTGATCGCCTACGGGTTCCTTCCTCTGATGCGGCTGCGCAGCTGTCCTCTGAAATCGGAAAAAGGCTGCGCCAAATGCCCGGGCAGAGGCGAGGCGAAGGACAGGACAGGCAGGGCATTCCCTCTGGTATGCTCGGATAAGCGCTACACGAACCTGCTCAACTGTGTTCCTCTGTATCTGGGCGACAAGAGGATATCGGCTGATTTTTCGGTATTGTATTTCACGACAGAGTCGAAAGAAGAGTGTTCTTTCATAATAGGGCGCTTTAAAAGAAGAGAAGCCCCTTCCTTTGAACGCACGACAGGTCTATACTTCAGGGAGGTGGAGTAATGGAAAGCGAAACAAGAATAAAGCTGCCTGACATGGAATATGTCAGCGAAGAGGAAAGAGTGGATATCCTGTTCGATACGTGGGTAGCCAGTACGCAGAAAGACCAGGAGATGCACATGGCCCTTCTGAGGGCGGAGGACAGACCCGATGAAAAGAAGGATATGTTCTATACGGATCTGTTCTTCGGCACGGCCGGACTGAGGGGAAAGATGGGTCCCGGGACCAACAGGATGAACGTCTACACCATAGGACGCGTGACGCAGGCGGTATCGCGGTATATACTCAGCGAGTATCCCGAAGGCGGCCGCCGTGTCGTCGTGGGCTACGACAGCAGGCACAAGAGCGATGTCTTTGCCGAGAGGGTGTCCTGCATCCTTGCGGCGAACGGCGTCAGGGTGCTGCTCTTCCCACATATGCAGCCGACCCCGCTCCTCTCATTTGCGGTCAGGTATTATAAATGCTCCAGCGGAATAAACATCACCGCCAGCCATAATCCTTCCGACTATAACGGCTACAAGGTTTACGGGGACAACGGCGCGCAGATGACGGATCAGGCCAGCGCAAAAGTGACGGAATTCATGAGGGATATCGACTACTTTACGGGTATCAGTACGATGCCCTTTGAGGAAGGCCTCAGCAGCGGGATGATAGAATACGTCGGTGAAGAGGTGACCGACGCGTTCTTCGATGAGATCATGAAATGCCGCCTTGAGCCGGACAGCGATGCTGAGATCAAAATCGCATATACTCCTCTCAACGGAACAGGAAAACGCTGGATCCTCGGCATACTGAATGCCTGCGGCAGGACCGATATAGATATAGTAAAGGAGCAGGAGGAGCCGGACGGAGACTTCCCCACATGCCCTTATCCGAATCCGGAGATGGATCCGGCCATGGCTCTCGCTAAAAAGCTCTGCGAGGAAAAGAATTCAGACGTCATGATCGCTACGGATCCGGACAGCGACCGCATCGGTGTGTTTGCTCCGGTGAACGGCGAGGCTCTGCGCATAAACGGTAACGAGGTCGGCTGCATCCTGTTCGAATACATATGCAGGAAAAGAAAGAAGCTCGGAACGATGCCCGCCCGTCCGGTCGTTGTGACCACGATAGTTTCCAGCCCGATGGTCGACGACATAGCCAAAGCTTACGGCATAGAGGTCAGGCGCACTCTGACGGGCTTCAAGTATATCGCAGGGCAGATAACGTCTCTTGACGAGGAAGGAAGGACAGGGGATTTCATTTTCGGATACGAGGAGAGCATAGGGTATATGGTCGGCAGCTACGCCCGCGACAAGGATGCCGTCGGCGCGACGATGATGGTGTGCGATCTGACTGCGGAATGCAAGGCCTACGGCATCGGTCTGCATGATTATCTTGAGGAGCTTTACCCGAAGTACCGCTACCATAAGGATGAAACCCTCAACATCGGTTTTCCCGGCCCTGACGGCATGAAGGAGATGAGCGCGGTGATGCAGAAGATCCGGGAGACTAACATCACTTCGATCGCCGGACGCAGCGTGGATTCAAAGGTCGATTATCTCAATGACGAGACGGGCCTGCCCGCCTCTAATGTACTGGAGTACAATATCGACGGCGGGAAGCTTCTCGTGCGCCCGAGCGGCACCGAGCCCAAGATAAAGATATACCTTTTTGCCTTTGAGGACAGCAGGGACAGCAGCCTTAAGCTGATGGAAGAACTGAAAGCCTTTGCAGACGGGCTGATGTCATAATCTTTCGGTAAATGAGATGACCCCCGGAAGCCGGACAGGAGCTCCGGCTTCCGGGGGTCTGTTATGCCCTGAGCGCGTTATTCGTTGATCGAAGGCTTTACGCCCGTCTCTTCGTAGAAATCTTTATGCATATTGACGGCGTTCTCTTCGATGCTGCGGCCCTTTACGAACATCGAGGCGCTGCCTACCACGAAGGTATCCGCTCCCGCATCCCAAAGCTGCCTGTATACGGCTTTGCCTACATTCCCGTCCACCTGTATGCGGTAAGTATACCCTTTTTTCTCGCGCAGCTCTGCCGCCTGTTCGATCTTGCCTAGCATTTCCGGTATGAATTTCTGTCCCGCGTAGCCGACGTCCACCGTCATGATGGTGAGCATATCGGCTTTTTCTATGTATGTCTCGATGAAGGACAGGGGAGTGGCCGTGCACAGTACGACTCCGAACTGCTTTCCCGCGGCGTGGATCTTGTTCAATGTCCTGTAGGCGTCGACTGCTATCGTCTCGGCGTGCAGCGACAGTATATCTGCTCCTGCTTCCATCATCGAATCGACGAGGAATTCATTGGGGGCCGATACCATGAGATGCGCGTCGATCGGAAGATCCGTCACCGATCTGACGGCTTTGATGAAAGGCGGATTTATAGCCAGGTTTTTGGCGAAATGCCCGTCCATGACGTCCATGTGCAGCATATGGCAGTATCTGTTGATCACTTTCATCTGATCGGCCACATGCAGCATATCCATCTGGATGAGAGAAGGGGAGAATACAGGTTCCATTCTTTACCTCGATGCTTTAATTCAGGATTGCTCTTGACTGCAAGAGCATCTGACCTTAGAATATTATACAGTGAAAAGAGGAGTATACTATGCTTAAAGAATTCAAAAAGTTTATTTCACGTGGAAATGTCATGGATCTGGCTGTCGGTGTTATCATAGGGGGCGCTTTCTCCGCGATCGTCACTTCTCTGGTCGATAACATCATCTCTCCCGTTCTGGGAATAATCATGGGCGGGATAGATTTTTCCGGGCTTCAGCTTACTGTTCTGGACGCCAACATAAAGTACGGCGTATTCATTCAGAACGTGATCGATTTCCTGATCAAGGCTTTCTGCCTGTTCATTATCGTAAAGGCCGTCAACAAAGTCGATCAGGCGCTCAAGAAGAATAAAGAGGATGAACCGAAAAAGGATGAGACTCCCGCAGACGTCAAGCTGCTCACGGAGATAAGGGATCTGCTCAAGGAAAAGGAAGCCGAATGATCGACGGTATGACTGAAAAGAAGGCCTTTGAGCTGCTTTGCGAGAATTAGCAGCTCAAAGGCCTTTTTTTTCTGTCTGTATATATTTTCCTTGACGGTCTCAGGCTTTGAACATGGTCATATTTGGGAAGACGGCCATCTGGAAAATGAATCCCTGGAGGAGAGCGGTAAACACCGGGGGCGACTTGAGCGTATCGAGGATGTTTCCGAGCATCACAGTGCCGAACAGGATAGCGACATATCCCAGAGCGCTGACGGCTGAGGAGAACAGCCCCAGCACCACTAAGACTATCGGAAGAACCGCAAAGGAGGCATATCCGATGGCGAAGGAGCATATATTCTCCTTCATCGTGAAAGCGGTGAGCTTCCTGTCGGACCTGTCGGCGTAAAAGCCTACGGCAAAGATTATGCTGAGCGCTGCCTGCCAGTGCCACTCTGCGCCGAAGCCGAAGAGGTTGCGGCTTCCGGTGAAGGAAGTGAGCGCGATAAAGGCAGCGACAAGGGCAAGCGTAAGGATCGCTCCCTTTTTATCGGTCTTCCCGGACTGAGTCATGACGAATTCTTCTCTGGAGGCTTCCGCAGCGCCGAAACAGTAGATACCGGATAAGATCAGCCCGTAGCTGCTCAGGGCCATTACCGGCATGATCGATTTATACGGCATGCTTATCGGCAGATAATAAAGGCCGCACGGCACCAGCACCATTATCATCGCAGCCGGTATCCAGTAAAGCATCTTCTTTATCAGATGCTTCCTGGGCATTTCCGGTATGCGCGGGACTCTTTCGTATGCGTACCTGTCGGAATACCTCAGCTGGACAGAGTATTTGTACAGCAGATAGACGAACAGCAGCGCGCAGACGATCTGGCTCGGGACGTATGTATACAGAGTCCTGTCTTCGGCGAAGGGTATCCCGTCCAGAGAGCACAGGTATCCGCAGACTTTCATGGAGACCGAAGCGCTGCTCATGAGCATGGAATGAAAACCCAGCTTCAGACAGGTCTTTGTCAAAAGGCCGTTGTCGAGCTTCTCGGAGAGGATCTCGTTGTCCTTTACCGTTGATATCTCATCGGTTGATGTATATACCATATGGACCGGGCATGCGAAAGTCTCGCTGTCAAGACAGCCGATCCATTCGATGGCAGTGTCCAGCGTGAAATTGATGATATCGAAATCGGCCCTGTCCGAAAGGTTGACGGCCGGACCCACGAGCGTTACGCTTCTGGGTGATATATAGCCGAAACATGCGGTCTGCAGGACGGCTCTCGCTCCTTCGCCGTATGAGACTATATGTATATCGGAGACACTAAGCCCGCTCTCCTGGGCAAATACGACGAGGGCGCAGTAGAACTGCTCGGCTATATAGTTCGACGTCTTGTAGCGGTACGGAACGGTGCCGAGGGATCCTCCCTGGGAGGGAAGATCGAACAGGAACACGGAATAACCGCTTTTTTTCAGTTCTCCCGCAAGGAGCTTCAGTTCGCTGATGTCATGGGACATGTCTCCGGCTATGAGCACTCCCTTGCCGTTGTCCCCGGGATTGAAGCGCGCGTGCAGGCGGACGTTGTCCAGATTCTGGAAATACAGGGACCTGAATGAGATGAACGGCATGGAGCACATTGCGCACCAGGCGATGAGGAGTATTATCAATGCAGAGACTATCGCTGTTTTGAGTTTTATATGTTTGTCCAACTGACGTTCGCTTCACTTTCTAATGAATAAGACGATTATAGCGCAGCCGGCGGAAGAATCAAAAGCGGCAGGGCCATTTTAGCGTGCCGATGCGATAAAAATCGACATTGGCTTGCCGTACCGGCGCGTATATTGTATAATCGCCTTAATGGAAAACTCTAAGGACAGCTTTGTTTTTCTGAGATCATTGAGAAAAGCGCCCGCGTCTCTGAAAGCGGCGCTATACGCAACGGCAGCAGTTTTGCTCGGCGCTGTTGTGTTGAGTTTTCCCTCATTCCATTATCCCGGCAGCTGTTCGTTGTCCGATCGTCTGACGATCTCCGTTTGCGCCGTATGTCTGTACGGCGCTCTGCCTATGGATTGTCTGACCTCCTCCGGACTGACCGTCGTTTTCATTCTGATGCTGTTTTCCGGCGTGACGGCCGCGCGGCTGTCCGCGGGATGCTTCCGCGCGCTTTTTTCGGATGATGAAGACGGAGCGGTCCGTGATCTTAGGCTGTGCGCATGTCTGGCCGTCTGCCTTGTCTGCGGAGCATTGCTCTTTCTTCCCGCCTTCTGCTCGGCTTACGGGTCTGTTCCCGGAACTCTCAAAAGCGTTTTTACGGCTGTATCCGTATTCTTCGGATGCGGACTGAGCCCGATATCCCACGAGCACACGGCGGTCTTCGGCCATGTGCTCATATATGATCTGGCGGTGTTTGTCTCCTCTGTCCTCGGAGGGACCGGAGTCTTTCTGCTGACAGGCAGTCTGCGGACGGACAGGAAGCAGGGAACGAAGACACCGCGCTGGTTCTTTTATTATCCGGGAATGATCCTGCTGTTCTTTTTCGCATTCCCGCTTCTTTACCCCATGCCGGCTGAACGGATCCCTGTGTATGAGCTGCTTTCATCCGCTCTGGCACTTAGCGCCTCCTCGGGCGGAGGGAATGCGCTCGCGCCCGGTTTTCTTGAGAAGGTACGGTATATGAACTTCCTGATGCCCGCCCGTATGATATTCGGCAAGGGGATAATGTCGTTTTATTCGGTCTCTTTATATGTGCTGCTTTCAGCGCTTTTCGGATACGTCTTCGGAAAAAAGGGCGGGGACATGCCTGAGCACTTCATTAAAAAAGCAGCCTTTACCTTTGCCGCTTTCATCCTTTCAGCCGCAGCGCTCTGCCCGGCTTTTGTCTTTCTTGCAGGAAAAGACTTTGCTCATTCACTGTCTGCGGCTCTGAGCGTATGCTCGCTGTGCCCGGGCCCGCTGTACAGCAGCGTACTTGCCGGAAAGGCAGCTGAGCGGCTGCTCGTGCTGACCGCAGTCTTTCTGTCCAGATTCATGCCCCCGTTGATCTGGGAGCTTGCCGGGACAGCGTCCCGGGATGATGCGCAGCTCACTGTTAAGGAAACGGCAGAGCAGACAGCACCTGAGACGGAGGAGGCCATGTAGGTCAATGGATGATAGTACAATGATAGCATCAAAATCCAACAGCACGGTAAAACTCATCAGGAGCCTGAATGAGAAGAAATACAGGGACACTGCCGGCCTTTTCGTAATTGAAGGGGAACGGTTCGTCTCCGAAGCCAATAATGCCGCCGGACGCTTCGAGTATGTGGTGTATTCTGAGAGCTTTAAAGGGGCGAGGGATCACGAAAGCAAAATAAGCATAACTGTCACCGACAGTGTGTTCGGCTGCATGAGCTCTCTGAAGACTCCCGAAGGCATACTGGCGGTCTGCCGCCTGCCTGACGGTACTTCAGACGCTGCGGACCTGGACGCCATGAGACGGATCGTTTATCTGGACGCCCTCCAGCTTCCGGACAATGTCGGTGCCGTCATAAGGACTGCGGCCTGTGCCGGGATCGACGCCGTAGTATTGGGTGGCGGAACGGCGGACGCTTATTCACCGAAAGCCATAAGGGCCAGTGCGGCAAACATATTCAGGATAAAAGTCATCAGGGATGACGGCTCCATGCTGGTAAGGCTGAAGGAACTGGGCTTTATCCTGTACGGGGCGCATCTGGAAGGGGACGAGAAGACTAAGATAGACAGCGACAAGGCTGTGATAATCATAGGGAACGAAGGACGCGGGATGAGCAGAGAAACGACGGACATGTGCGACAGGCTCGTCAGGATCCCCGTCAGGAACGGGTGCGATTCGCTGAACGCCGCGTGCGCGGCTGCAGTGCTCATATACAAGAGCGTAGGTTATTGAAGGAAGGCTGACAATGAAAAGGCACGAAGCAAGAGAAAAGGTATACCGGATCATATTTCAGATGGAATTCCATCCGGAATTCAGGGAGATGGTGCCCCGCCTGACAAAGGAGGAGGGACTGCGCGGCACCCAGGGCGAATACGCGCTGGATACGATCTACGGCATCATCCGGAACCTGGAGCAGATCGACAGGATGATCTCGGACAATCTGAAGAACTGGACGATAGGCCGCATATCCAAGACCGCCCTGGCTGCGCTCAGGCTCGGTATCTACGAGATAGTCTACAACGATTCCATTCCCGACGTTACGGCCATAGACGAGGCCGTCACTCTGGCTCACCGCTACTGCGAGGATGACGAATGCACCTTCATAAACGGCGTATTGAATAAAGTATACAAATCGAAGAGCGTGAAGGCCGGCGTATGATATTGGGGATCGATACCAGCAACTACACGACCTCATGCGCCCTGTCCGACGGCTCCTCGGTATTAAGCGACAAAAGGCGGATGCTGCAGGTGCCTGAGAAGATGAAGGGACTCAGGCAGTCGGAAGCTTTCTTTCAGCATGTCAGTAATCTGCCTGAACTCATCGGGGAATGCGTCGGCGACCGCGATATAGATGCGGTGGCCGTGTCCCTGACCCCCAGGAGGGTCGAAGGCTCCTATATGCCATGCTTTACGGCGGGGGTCCAGACGGCGCGCAGCATAGCTGCCGTCCTTCATGTCCCCGTGATCGGGACGACTCACCAGGAGGGCCATATCAGGGCAGCCCTGATCGGATCGGATATCGTCGACACCGACCCGTTCATCTGCGTCCACCTTTCGGGGGGCACGACCGAGATACTCAGCTGCCGCAGGGATGAGAGGGGATACGCTGCCGAGATCGTCGGAAGGACGATCGATATAAGCGCCGGACAGCTCATAGACCGTCTGGGCGTGCTGACCGGGCTGCCTTTTCCGTGCGGAAAGGCGATGGATGAAGCATACAGGCCCGGAGGGAAAAAGGTCCTGCGTCCTTCCGTAAAGGGCAGTCTGATGAGCTTCTCGGGTATAGAGACCAGAGCCGCAGGGATGTATGAGAAGGGCGAACTGGATGAGGTCACCCTTTATTCGGCGATCTTCGACGTTATCGCGGAAAGTCTCGTCAGGGCTGTTAGCGCCGCTTCGAAAGAAACGGGGATCGGCACTGTCCTCTTCGCGGGGGGAGTAAGCTCTTCGGAAAACATCGCTTCATTGATCAGCTCAGGCCTTCCGGGCAGCATCAGGTGCCGTTTCTCGGACAGGCGCTATGCTTCCGACAATGCCGCCGGAGTCGCGCTGATCGGGAATGAGAGGCTGGAAAACGATGCAGTATGATGAATTCGCCGTATCGGTCTCAAGGCTCAACGCCTATATAGCGGCAATGCTCAACCGGGATGATATGCTTTCGGATATCTCGGTCACGGGGGAGATATCGAATTTCAAAGCCCATTCCTCCGGACATTACTACTTTTCCCTCAAGGATGACGCATCCAGGATAAGCTGCGTCATGTTTCGTTCCAGCGCCTCTAAGCTGACGTTTTTCCCCGAAGACGGGATGAAGGTGGTCGTCAGGGGGAGGGTGGGGGTATATGAGAAGACCGGCGTGTACCAGATATACGCCGAAGATATGCATAAGAGCGGGATCGGGGCTCTGTATGAAAAATACACCGAGCTTCTGGAAAAGCTCAGAACACAGGGATACTTTGACGAGGCCAGAAAGAAACCTATACCATATCTGCCCCGCAGCATTGCGCTGGTGACTTCGCCTACAGGTGCGGCAGTGCGCGATATGATCACGGTGACCCGCCGCCGATGCCCGATAACGCGCATAATCGTATGCCCGGTAAGCGTTCAGGGAGAAGGGGCTGCCAGGCAGATCGCCGCAATGATCGATTATATCAATTCAGTCGGCCTTGCGGAGCTGATCATCACAGGGAGGGGAGGCGGCTCGATCGAAGAGCTCTGGGCTTTCAACGAACCCGTCGTAGCCGAGAGCATCCGTAATTCCCGGATCCCCGTGATATCCGCCGTAGGCCACGAGACGGATTTCACCATAGCGGACTTCACCGCGGATCTCAGGGCGCCGACTCCTTCCGCCGCAGCGGAACTTGCCGTACCGGACATCTCCGGAATACTAGACATGCTGGAGACAGACCGGAGCATGATGCGTGACGCAGTATTCCGCAGAATAGCTGTTTTGAAAGACGGTATTGCCGCTCAGGAGAACAAGAGGGTATTCTCGGGGCAGCTCAGGAGCCTTCAGGACGCGTCGATCGCGCTGGATAATCTTTCGGAAAAACTGCTTGATCGGATGACGGCAAGGCTGAGCGGCCAGAATGCCGCGCTGAACGCTTCAGAGAAGCTCTTAAACAGCCTTTCGGCTGACGAAGTGCTTAAAAGAGGGTATTTTATCGCCAGAAGAGCCGGCGAGGTGATAAGAGATATAGATATTAAAGCTCAGGACGAGATCGAATTCGAAGGAGCTTCGGCGATCTCGGAAGTCAAGGTCGAAAAAGTCAGGAGAAAACAATCATAATGGCAGAAACGAAAAGCTTTGAAGAAAAAATGAAGAGGCTGGAAGAGATAGGGGAGCTGATGCAGGATTCATCCATTGCGCTGAAAGAATCCGTCAGCCTCTATGAGGAAGGGATCGGTCTTATAAGCGAACTGAAGAAAGAACTGGCGGAAGCGGAAGAAAAAGTAAAGATCCTGACCGAACAGGCAAAGGAACCGGTGCTGAATGACTATAATTGAAGACAGGCAGAAAGAACTTACCGCATATATCGATTCTGTGATCGAGAAGTATACTCCAAAGGCAGGTTATCCTGATATAATCTATGAGGCGGTGCGGTATTCTCTCTTCGGAGGGGGAAAGCGCATACGCCCGATGCTTGCGGTAATGACCTGCGACATGCTGGGAGGGGACAGAAATTTTATAGAGCCGCTTTTCAGCGCTATCGAGATGATACATACCTATTCCCTGATCCATGACGATCTGCCTGCCATGGATAATGACGATTACCGCAGGGGACGCTATACCAGCCATAAGCAGTTCGGGGAAGCCATCGCCATCCTTGCGGGGGACGCCCTGCTCAATCTGGCATATGAGACTATGCTCGGCGCTTCACAGGGCAGGGACACCAGATACCTTTCCGCCTGCAGCCTGATCGCAGAGAGCGCGGGAATAAAGGGAATGGTCGGCGGGCAGTCTGCCGATATCGGCAACGACGAGACCTGCCGCGATGAAAAGGTACTGGAGTTTATCTACGCGAATAAGACGACTGCTCTGATAAGGGCAGCTGTGCTCACGGGCGCAGGCAGCGCCGATATCACGGAAGATGAATTCCTGGCTCTGGATGAATTCTCCCGCCATCTCGGACTGATATTCCAGCTGACAGACGACGTGCAGGACATGAACGGCGATGAGCCCGAAGAAGGCAAGGCGACCTACGGAGCAGTCATCGGCAGACAGGGCTGTATCGACTGGGTGGCTGAATTGAAAGACAGGGCCATAAAGCTGCTGGACAGATTCGGCGGCAGGGCGGACGAACTCAAGAGGTATACCGAAGCCATAGCCTCAAGAGTCCATTGATCGAGTTCTTCAAAATTTTAACAATAATTATTTATTAAGGAGAATGACCTAAATGAAGAAAGTAAGAGTTGCTATCAACGGATTCGGACGCATAGGAAGACTGGCGTTCAGACTGATGTTTGATGACGAGAAGTTCGATATCGTCGCCGTCAACAACCCCGGTGATCCTGCCGCATTTGCACACCTGCTCAAATACGACACATGCCACGGCAGCTACAAGACGGATTCCATCAGCAGCGAACCCGGATTCCTCGTGGTTGACGGCAAGAAGATCCCCCTCTTCGGTGAAAGGGAACCGGAAAAGCTTCCCTGGAAGGATCTGGAAGTGGATGTCGTGCTGGAATGCACGGGCAAATTTACCAAAGTGGAGGATGCCAGACGCCATGTGGAAGCTGGGGCCAAAAAGGTCGTTATCTCCGCTCCGGGCAAAGGCGATGTCAAGATGATCGTCGCCAATATCAACTACGAAGCTCTTGACGGCACCGAAGACGTGGTTTCCGGCGCTTCCTGCACCACCAACTGCCTGGCTCCGGTCGCCAAGGTCCTCAACGATAATTTCGGCATCAAGAACGGTTTCATGACCACTATCCACGCCTATACCAACGATCAGGTCGTTCTCGACGGCACGCATAAGGATCTGAGGCGAGCAAGGGCTGCTGCTCAGAACATCATCCCCACCACCACGGGAGCCGCCACGGCAGTCGGACAGGTGCTTCCCGAACTCAAGGGCAAGCTTGACGGAAACGCGATGAGAGTGCCTGTAATGACCGGCTCGGTAGTCGACCTTACCGTAAACCTGAAGAAGAACGTCACCAAAGAAGAGATCAACGATGCGTTCAAGGCGGCCGCAAACGAGACCCTCGGCGTGACCTCCGACCCGATTGTCTCCAGCGATATAATCGGCATGCATTTCGGCTCTCTCGTGGATCTTTCCCTGACACAGGTCATGGATACCGAGGACGGACAGCTCGTCAAGGTCGTCGCATGGTATGACAATGAGATGTCCTACACGGCACAGTTGGTCCGCCTGGTACACTATATCTATAAATAAGGACTGAACATATGAGGACTATCAAAGAAGCCGATCTGAAGGGAAAGACGGTCCTGCTCAGAGCCGACTATAACGTTCCGATGGATTCCGACGGCAATATTACGGACGACATGCGCATCACCTCCACTCTGCCGACGTTGAATTACATCCTGGAGCAGGGGGCAAAGATCATCATCTGCGCGCACCTGGGGCGTCCGAAAGGAAAGCCCAGCCCTGAATTCTCTCTGGAGCCGGTCGCTCGCAGGCTTTCAGAACTGATGAAGGAGAACGTCGTATTCAGCGATGACGACGAAGTCGCGGGTGAAGCGACAGTCAAGGCTGCGGAAGCCTTCAGGGCGTCAGACGGCAGGCTGATGATGCTGCAGAATACCAGATTCGTTCCCGAAGAGGAAGCCAACGATCCCGTATTCGCCGGGAAGCTCGCTTCCCTTGCGGACGTCTTCGTTCTCGACGCTTTCGGCTGCGCCCACAGGGCGCACGCCTCCACGGTCGGTGTGGCAGACTATATCCCCGCCTACGGCGGATTCCTGATCGAAAAGGAAGTCAGATTCCTGAAAGATGCCCTCGACGAACCTGAGAGACCTTATACGGTGATCATGGGAGGCTCCAAAGTATCTGACAAGATCGGTCTTATTACGAATCTGATGACCAAAGCCGATAATATCCTTATCGGCGGAGCTATGGCGCAGACGTTCCTTAAGGCAATAGGCTATGAAGTCGGTGTCTCCAAGGTGGAAGAAGACAAGCTCGAGCTGGCTTCCCGGATGCTCGAACAGGCCGATGAGATCGGTGTCAAGATGTTCCTTCCTGTAGATGTTGCCGGATCCACGGAATTCTCCAACGATACGCCGAAGGAATCATACGGGATCGACGCTATTCCCAAGGATGTCATGGCCCTCGATATCGGGGAG
Organism: Eubacteriales bacterium; assembly: GCA_024685545.1. Classification (GTDB taxonomy): domain Bacteria; phylum Bacillota; class Clostridia; order Eubacteriales; family Anaerofustaceae; genus JAAYHF01. Next base: position 15,424 of record JAIKVR010000024.1, read on the forward strand.
AAAACGGCTAAGAATTACGCGGAGATCATTGCCAAGAGCAAAACTGTCGTCTTCAACGGCCCCGTCGGCGTTTTCGAGATGGAAAAATACAGCGATGGTACCAGAGCTGTCGTGGAAGCGATGGCGAACTGCCCCGGAACGACAGTCGTCGGCGGAGGAGACAGCGCGGCGGCCGTAGCTCTCTTCGGTCTTTCAGACAAGATGACGCACATCTCCACCGGAGGAGGCGCTTCCCTGGAAATGCTGGAGGGGAAGGTCCTGCCGGGAGTCGCGATACTGGAGAATTAAATTGAGAAAAGAAATAATAGCCGGCAACTGGAAGATGAACAAGAACGTCTCCCAGACCAAAGATTATTTTAGCGAGCTGCTCCCGCTTATCAGCACCGATAAAAGGGAAGTCGTTATATTCCCTCCCTTCACATCTCTGAGTGCGGCAGTTTCCTGCACGCAGGGAAGCTGTGTCAAGATCGGCGCCCAGAATATGTATTTCGAGGATTCCGGGGCATTCACCGGGGAAGTCAGCGCTGAAATGATCAGGGACACAGGAGCGGTAAGAGTCCTTGTCGGGCATTCGGAAAGGCGCACTCTGTTCGGAGAAACGGACGAGACTGTCAATAAAAAGCTGAGGAAAGCTTTTGAAACAGGTCTTTCCCCGATAATGTGCGTGGGAGAGGACCTTAATCAGAGACAGAGCGGAGAGACTTTTGATTTCATCGCTTCCCAGATCAGGAACGGATTGGCCGGTATAGAAAATGACAGCATCGTCGTTGCCTACGAGCCCATATGGGCAATCGGGACCGGCGTCACCGCCACCTCCGGACAGGCCGAAGAAGTCTGCGGGTTCATCAGGGAAAGACTTGCCGAGCAGTTCGGCAATGCGGCTGACGGCATACGCATCCTCTACGGAGGCAGCGTGAAAGCCGGAAACATCAAAGAACTGATGGCTATGGAGGACATCGACGGAGTTCTGGTCGGAGGCGCCTCCCTCAAATCCGAGTTTGCCGATATCGTCAACTATGACGATTGATCCGGCAGGTGCGGACAGATCAGCGCATAACAGATAAACGCTCAGATTGGAAAGGTGCAGCTTTCCGGTGCTGCACCTTTCTCTTTTTTCCGACTGGATACCGGCCTGTCCGTCAGACAGGCTCTGATCCTTATCGAATTCAGGATAATGAAAAACAGCTCATAGTCATGGGAAACCTCATGAGCGTATGCGATAATGGATTATCCGCCCGGTGTACAGCAGCAGCAGTATCCGGCACAGATGAGATCGGACCCGGCGGCCGGCTAGGCCCTCACCTGAAGCAGCATGCGGAAAGACAGGAAAAGCTTGCCGTGTTTCCGCTCTTTGAGTTATACTATTTATGATAATCAAACGCGCCTTTGGTCAGATGAGAGCATCAGGTGCCGTACGCTCCGGCATCCTTCAGGGACAGCGTTTTGAGAAAGAGCATACGGCACTTTAGGCGGAAGGAGGAAAGGCATGTCAGACGATCAGTTATACCGGCAGTATCTGGCCGGTGATCAGTCAGCAGGCGATCAGCTCATGATCCGTTATGCCGATATGCTTACAGCCTATCTGGACGGCTTCATCCATAACGCACAGGATGCAGAAGATCTTATGCTGGACTGTTTTACCGTGATCCTGGTAAACAAACCTTCTATCAGAGAGGGAAATTTCAGGGCTTACCTGTTCAAGATGGCAAGAAACAAGGCAAATCACCTGTGGAGGATCCGGCTCAGACAGCCGGAGTTCGCTCTTGATGAGAATATGCCGGCACAGGGAGCTTCGCCTGAGGAGACTGTCTGGAAAAACGAACATCTTGCCATACTGCAGAAATGCCTCAACCGGATAGCGCCTCAGTACAGGGAAGCTCTCTGGCTGTTCTACTTCATGGATCTGAGCTATGAGCAGGCGGCGAATGTCATGAGCTGCTCAAAAAAAAGGATCGCCGATCTGCTGAGGAACGGAAAGGTCCGGCTGCGTCTTGAACTGGAAAAGGAGGGAATTACGCATGAGAACATCTGAAGAACGGATCTCGGAACTGCACCGCCGTATGACAGTTATGGAAAAAAACAGGAACCGCAACAGGTATCGGATCATCAGCACAGCAGTAAGTGCTGCCTGCCTTGCAGTCACTGTCATAATGGCGATAGTTTTTGCGCAGCTCCCGGTCCAGGCTGTCAGTCCGGGAATAGGAGGCGCGTCAGCGAGCAGCTTTGTCGATCATACGGTTTTGGGATATATACTCGTCGCTCTGATAGCCTTTTGCCTGGGAGCGCTGGTGACCGTATTCTGTTTCAGGATGAAAAAACACGCAGAAGAGAAGGAAAAAGATGCTCGAACGCTATGAGAATGCCATCCAGATCGCCACTTTGACCGTCTGTGTTACTGTCTCGATATTTCGGGCGGCCAAGTACAGGAGCCGTTCATGGACTCTGCTGTCATTTTTCTATGGGAGCTGGCTTTTGGGTGACATCTACTGGCTGAACTGTCTGCTCTTTTACGGCGAAACGCCTCATATCTCCGTTGTTTCCGATCTGAGCTGGTATGCGGCGTTGATCTTTTTATACATGCTGCTCCGGAAAATCTCGCCTCCGGAAGAGCTCAGAGACGCCAGCCCCGTCTCGTCGCTGGGACCAGCTTTCACCATCGGAATGGCTGTGTTCTTCATGCTCCGCGGCGAGATCATATCCAACCTTATCTATGCGGGTCTGATGGGGCTTCTGCTCTTTGCCGCGATACGCAGACTGATCCCGGAGGACCGGACTGAACAGAGCTGTCTTCCGGCTATGATCCTGATCTACTGCCTTCTGGAATACGGTCTGTGGACATCGTCATGCTTCTGGAATGACGCTGCGCTATTCCAGCCGTATTACATATTCGATCTTATGATAACAATGTGCTTTCCCTTCTTCATTCCTGCTATCGGAAAGGCGGTGACGACTTGAGCTATATCGAGAATATATATGTCTGTCTGGCTGCCCCCATGTTTCTGGCGATATTGTGTCTGCGAAAAAACTCTCGTCAGTCGCTTATTTTCGTGCTGTCCGGCATGACAGCCTGCCTGTTGTCCGCTTATGTCAGTACTTACCTGGCAGGTTTAACGCGAACAGATATAGTGACCGCTTCCTATGAGATCGCTCCGGTTGTTGAGGAGGTCATAAAATCTCTCCCGATCTTGTTTTACCTTTTGGTTTTTGAACCTGACAAGAAAAATACGTACAGCGGCACATTGATGGTTTCTCTGGGATTTGCCACTTTTGAAAATGTCTGTTTTCTCACGTCTTACGGGACGTCGGAATTGTTGAGGCTTCTGATCCGCGGCTTCGGGACAGGGGCCATGCATGTCGTATGCGGAATGGTGGTCGCGGTCGGTCTGTTCTTCCTGTGGGATCAGATCTGGCTGCAAGCTATCGGTGCGTTTGCCCTGCTTTGCTTTGTGATCACGTTCCACGCGATATTCAATCTGTTTGTCAATCAATCCGGTGTGATATTCTGGGTCGGAAGTGCGATACCGTTGATTGTGATATTTATCTATATGCTTTTTCTGCACAGAGAAGTCGACCTTTCCTGATACAGCCTCGGCGCATCGCCCCGTTAAAGGGGCTTTTTTTTATGCGCTGAATACACTCAGAACACAAGAATCTCAGAAATGATCCAAAACCGGTTCGTACTTTTCGCGTTTTCGGACACTTATATATTGAAGACACTTTTATGGAGGGAAAGGTATCTCAGTATGACAACTGAAGAAAGGATACGATCCCTGCATGCGCGGATGAATGATCTTATCCGTGCGCGGGAGAGGCGCAAAACAGGTGCCATCGGCGGCGCCTGCATCGTTCTTGCAGCATGCCTGATCCTTTTGCTCTTCGGCGGCGGTATGTCATGTATCGGCGGACCTGCAGGCATGTACAGCGGCGCTTCGATGCTGTTCGGCAACGCAGGCGGGTATGTGCTCGTCGCACTTATCGCTTTTACAGCTGCAGTGATCATTACTGTGCTGTGCATACGCCGTCGTATGGGACACAAAGAGACTTTAGGCGGAAATAACAACAGGGAGGAAAATGATTATGAGGATTAACAGGCGCATAATGAGGAAAGCACTCAGCTTTTTGCTGTTCCTTACGCTTGTAATTGGCATGTTCCCCGGCAGTCTGACGACTGCCTTTGCGCAAGAGGGGAATGAAAAGCTGACCGAGACCATCACAGGGAACCAGCTGCTTACTATCGACAGTACAGAACCTGATGGCTTTGCTCCGGGCAACACCGGTAACCCTTATGGAGCAGCTTATGACGAAGGGGGAACCGGGAGCGGTACGCTCATGATCCCTTGGGATGAACTGGCAGTCAGAACGGACAGCTTGGATAAAGTGATCCACGAGCTCAGTGTGTACGGAGGAGATAAAGGAAGCCAGAAGAACAAAGCGCTGTCGGGTTTTGATACGGTCTGGTCTCCTTCCACGATGACTGAATTCACATATTCCAATAGGCTTAATAATCTGTCATATACGCAAAGCGTCGGCTTTGACAAAACGGGTTCAGGACGCAAGGATGTTGCCGCATATTTCGGCTTCAATACGGACGAAAACCGTTATTATCTGTATGGTCTGGATACATCAAGAGACAACGAGATCAGAGCTGCTACGGATGTTGTATACTGGGTCCAGGAGGGAGATGCATGGAAGGAATACAAGCCGGTCTATCTGAACGATGATTCCTGGACAGCCGATCACTATGCGGCTAACAGCCTGCTTGCCATCACTGCCGGTAATTTCGGCCGCGGATACGAAACGGTCGTTGTCGCGGAGACCTGCAATGCGCGTGACGGAAGCGGAGGCACGGTTACCATCCTGTTCGAATATGATCACATCAGACGCAGCTGGGAAAGGATCGGTGATCCGGTGATCCTGGAAACAGTAGGCACCAGCGATTATGTCAGCACCGTTTCTCTGGCAGCAGGTGACCTGAACGGCGATGATGTTGACGAACTGATCGTCGTGCTGGGCAAGTCCAAGGGTGCGCCCAAAGGCAAAGGCGAGGCTAAATTATACGTGTATCAGGGTGATCCGGACGATACTTCTTCCGTTCTGGAACACAGCAGGACTGTCACTTCGATCTATGAAGATTATACGGATGATGGCGACAGCAACAGACGTTCTATCTCTTCACCGGGCGTATCTGTCGGTGATGTTGATGGGGACGGGATCAATGAGATCGTTGTCGGCGGTTATCACTTTATCAGTGAAGACGGCGGTGAATACGACGCAAAGAAAGCTCAGTTTTTAGCGATCTATAAGCGCAATACGGCCGGAAATCTGACAAAGGTCCTTTTCGCCGATCCGGGCATGAACGCAATGATCACCCGCGGTTTCTATGAACGTGACAAAATACACCCGAGAGCCGCCGTGGCGACTGTGGCTTTTAACGGACAAAACGGCAAGGATCTGATCTTCTTCAACGGTCAGATCATGACGTATAACCCTGACGCCGGCGTTTCGGTGACTTATACTCCGGAGTACTTCAATCATACGGATGTCGGAATGGGAAGCGTTAAGGTATCCACTGCCTGGGTGAGCGATGTGGCAGTAGGCAATTTTGATCACAATAATATCGGACGCGAACAGATCTATTATGTCGTGGCGCTCAAGGAATTGAGCTATGAGGCCTACGGTTACAAGATAGGTATGATCGGCGCAACTTATAAAGATACGGAGGATATGCTGGGAACGATCACAGGAAGCGGTTTCTACAGCACCGATGTTGATGATGATGATTATCAGCTCAACGATGCGGATGCCTATCATACAGGCGGCAACTGGATCCCCTGCCAGACAGTCATAACCGCTCTGGACAACAACACGGACGGCGTACGCATACGCTACCGGGGCAAAAACTATATCTACTCCGATCCGAAGATCGAAGCCATATTACAGGCGGCACCGTATTTTGACGGTGTCCAGGATCCGGGCAGCACTTCTTATTCGATCGATACCAGTTACGGTGAGTCGGACAACACGACAACTTCGCTGGACTGGGGAGTAGGCTTTTCCGGTGAAGCTGAGGTATCAGCTCTGGCATCAGCCAAAATGGCAATTGAGGCTGGAGCAGCCTTCAACTACACCTGGGAATGGGAGAAAGGCTGGGAGACAAGCTATAACTCCGTTTTTGAGACTACCAATCAGAATACGGTCCTGATCCAGCGGACTCCTATCATCTTCTACAATTACGACATGTACGATGCGAAAACCGGAAAGTGGCTGGAAAACGCTGTTCAGGTACCAATGCCGCTTGGACCGGTGTGGAGCCAGCTGAGCATCAAAGATTATAACCAGTTTGTGGATGACTACAATGCACTGGTGAAGTCGATCAAAGACAGTACCGATACTTCACAGTACATATACGATCCTCCTGTATTGAAGAAAATAAAGGACACCAAAGAAGATACGACCGAGAACGGTGAATTCCTTATCGGCAACGAAGGAAAGCCCGGAAAATATCTCAATGACTGGAACAACGGAGATCTGACAGATGCCGAGAAGCTGTCAAACATGGCTGATATGCAGCTGGGTTACAGCGGAAGCTCCAAGACACAGGAATATGCGCACTCAGAGTACTATTCAGAGGGCGAGGGATTCTCAGGAGGCTTTTCCATTCACTTCTCTTCTCAATGGGGAGTAGGCATCGCCGGACTCGTCGATGCGCGGGCAGGCTTTTATGTATCAGCAGATTTCCTTAAGGGCACGTGCCATTATGAGACCACCACCAGAGGAAATACCGTTTCGGGAACCGTCAATGATCTGGATGAGAAAGCACTGGAAAATCAGGGACTGTCAAAAGATATTATCCGCTCGTATCAGTACATCTGGTCATTTGGCCGCTGGTATGTTGATCTGGGTACCGGAGGCGGCGGAACCATATATGAGAATGTTGAAAGTCAGGACGACATAAAAGATAACCTTTGGGACAACTCTCATGTTCCGGTATACGGGTATAAGGTAGCTAATATCTCCATGCCTCCTCAGCCCCCGGAATTGTCAGTTTCCTACACTGACGGCGTGTTTACGTTGACCTGGGAGGATGAGTATAAAGATGTTTCGGATGGATATTACCTATATCAGGTCGTAAACGGCGAATATGTGCGTCTGAATGCGGATCGTATCGATAAGAATACACGTACATACGCGGTCACTCAGGAAGAACTCGATAAGTCCGCTGGCAATTTGTTCACTTTTGTGGCAACATCAGCAATTGATCTGCCTGGCGGAAGTGAACTGCAAAGCGTTTGGTCCAATGAGGTATACTTTGTCCCGGCTATCGCGGGACCTGAAGGACCTGAAGGTCCGCAAGGAAAATCTGCTTATCAGATCGCTGTTGAAAACGGCTTTGTTGGAACCGTCGCCGAATGGATCGCTTCTCTTCACGGCAATGGGATCGGTATTGAAGATATTCAAAAGACCGGAACCTCTGATGACGGCCTGATCGATACCTATACCATCTATTACACTGATGGCAATACCATGACATTTACCGTAAACAATGGCAAGGACGGTGAAGACGGCGAGGATGGCCGTGGAATCTTCTCCTTCGAAAAAACGTCTTCGGAAGGCAATATTGATACATATACAGTGACTTACACGGACGATACGACATCGACCTTTACGGTGACCAACGGTACGAACGGCCTGTCGGCCTATGAGATCGCGGTGCTGAACGGTTTTGAAGGTACGCAGGCAGAATGGATCGCATCGCTCCATGGAAACGGAATAGGCGTGGATTATATCAAGAAGACCGGCAGTGAAGGTCTTATCGATACCTACGCAATTTACTATACAGACGGGACGATCTACACCTTTACAGTAACGAATGGCGAAAGGGGAGCCCAGGGCGAGCAGGGTGAACAGGGCGAGCAGGGCGAACAGGGCATCGGAATTGCTTCGATCGAAAAGACAGGTACATCAGATGACGGACTGACGGATACCTACACGATCACTTACACTAACGGAAATACCGACACCTTCACCGTTGCAAACGGCGCAGACGGAAAAGATGGGCAGGACGGCCTGTCAGCATACGAGATCGCGGTACTGAACGGTTTCGAAGGTACTGCTGCGGAATGGATCGCATCGCTCCATGGAAACGGAATAGGCGTGGATTATATCAAGAAGACCGGCAGTGAAGGCTCCATCGATACATATACGATCTATTACACGGATGGCAGCACCTACACTTATACCGTCACCAACGGAACGGATGGTATCGGAATCGTCTCCATCAAGAAAACTGCGACAGAAGGCAATAAGGATACTTATACCGTTACTATGACGGACGGTGCGGAATATCAGTACACCGTAACGAACGGAGTAAACGGCGTCGGTGTGGAAAAGATCGAAAAGACCGGAACCTCTGATGACGGTATTATCGATACCTATACTGTGACGTTGACGGACGGTAAGACGTTTACCTACACCGTGACGAACGGAAGAGACGGAAACGGCGTTGCTTCCATCGAAAAGATCGAACCGCCGGAAGGCACCGATCCCAATGTCGATACCTACCTTGTAAAGATGACCAGCGGTGACATGTATACCTTTACCGTGCGAAACGGCAAGGACGGCGTGAACGGGAAGAGCGCATACGAATTAGCGGTTGAGAACGGCTTTGAAGGGAATGTACTGCAGTGGCTGGATTCACTGAAGGGAGAGGGCATCAGCCTCATCGGAATCACCAGCAAAGCCGTGGATGAGCTGACGACCGCCTATACCTTCAGGTTCTCCGACGGCACCACCTATACCTTCAATGTCAAAAACGGAGAAAAAGGCGAACCAGGAACTGACGGCCGAGGGATCGAATCTGTCGAGAAGACTTCTTCCGCAGGCAATGTCGATACCTATACCATTACATATACCGATGGAACGACATCCGTCTATGCAATATATAACGGAAAAGACGGATCCGCCGGTCAGCATGGATCCCAAGGTGTTGCAGGAGTAGCCGGAGTTAACGGTATAGACGGACAGGACGGCATCGACGGTATGGACGGCGTCAGTGTCACGGATGCAAAAGTGATCGACGGTGATCTCTTCATAACCCTTTCCAACGGCAAGGTGATCGATGCCGGCCGTGTGATACCGGATGCTCAGACTGATCGTTCACCTGCATCAGGCAACAGCGTTCCCTGGTGGATCATCTATCTGCTTCTCGGATGGAACACGCTGCTTACCGGAGGAGTCGTTGCTCTGGCTGTGACCAGGAAAAAGGACGGACAGAAGAAAGCGAAATAGAACAAACACAA
>JAIKVR010000033.1 GCA_024685545.1 Eubacteriales bacterium
ATGATGCATACGGAAGAACAGGCTGCCGAAAACAGCGTGCTCCACATCACCAAAGCCGGAACATACATCCTTGAAGGCATCTGGAAGGGACAGATATGGATAGATCTGGGCGAGAGTGACGATACCTTCGCCGACGAAAGCGCGAAGGTGACCCTTATACTCAACGGAGCCGACATAAACTGCTCGGTCGCTCCGGGAATAGTGTTCTACAGCGTATACGAATGCGACAGCGCATGGAAGGAAAGGGAGACCTCCACTTATGACGTGGACCTCTCGGAAGCCGGCGCAAGGATTATCGTAGCCGACGGCAGCGAAAACAGCGTCAGCGGATGCAACATATTCCGCATGCTCAAGGCTGCCTACAAGAACGAGGATGATGCTTCCGAAGTCAAACTTCAGAAGAAGATGAGAAAGACTGACGGAGCCCTGTATTCCTACATGTCTATGGTAATAGACGGTGAAAAGGACGGAAGCGGAAAGCTCAGCATTACCAGCAGCTTCGAAGGTCTCGATTCCGAGCTCCACCTTGCAATCAACGGAGGAGAGATAACGATCACATCCCAGAACGACGGGATCAACGTCAACGAGGATGATGTCTCGGTCGCATACTTCAACGGAGGAAAGCTCACCATCAACGCTGCTCAGGGAGCAGAGGGCGACGGGGTGGACTCCAACGGATTCATAGTCATTAACGGCGGGGAGATTTCAGTCAACAACGTGAGAGTCCCCGACAACGCCTTCGATTCGGAGCTCGGGGTTTACTATAACAAAGGGACGGTAATGATCGACGGAGAGGAAATGTCGTTGACTGCGGGAAGCCAGGGCAGAGAGATCTCGGGCAGCGGCCAGAGCGGGTTCCCGGGAGGTCAGGGCGGGTTACCGGAGAATCAGGGGGGTTTCCCCGAAGGTCAGGGAGGATTCCCAGGCATCCAGGGCGCCGGACAGGATTTCGACATAAAGGAATTCAAGCAGAAGGTGGCCGAACTCGGAGACGACGCGACCTTCGAGGATGTCCTTGAGCTTCTAGGCATCAGCGGCTTCGGCGGCCCGGACATGGGCATGCCCGGCGATCAGGGCGCACCGGGAGAAGGCCCGCAGGGTCCCGGAGGACAGGGAGGATCCCAGGACCAGGGCAATCCCTAAGGAATGATTTGAGATAACTCACAAATGAAAACGGTCGACATAAACGCACTCGAAAACAGAAACAGAAAAACCATAGAAGCGGTATTGCGGAAAGAAAAGTCACTGTGCCCCGGCGCAGTGGCTTTGATCGGCATATACGGTTCATTTCAGACCGGGGATATCCATCCGATGTCTGATCTGGATCTTCTGATACTGATCAATGACGACCGAGGATATGAGCTGGCCACCTCTTTCATACAGGACGACCTGGGCGTAGGACACGACATATACTGCACAAGCTGGGAAAGCCTGCGCCAGGACGCCCGTTATTCTCATCCTCATATCTCCAAGCTTATGGATTCCGAGATCGTGTACTGCGCGGATGAAAGATACATGACAGAACTGGAAGAGCTTAGGGATCAGGTGCGCAGAACACTGTCGGAGCCCTTCGGGAAAGCGGATTATCAGAGAGCGGAAAACGAGTTCAAAGAGGCGCAGTGCTGCTACGCTGAGGCTATGACCGAGGAGAAGATCAGTACTGTCCGCAGATATGCCGGCGGCATGATCTATTATTCGGAAAACGCTGTCGCGCTGCTGAACAAGAGATATTTCCGCAAAGGGGTCAAAGACCGCTATGAAGAGCTGAATGCCATGCAGCTGCGTCCGGAGGATCTGTGCGCGATGATCGAAGACGTTCTGAAAGCCGCAGACGTTCAGGCTGTCAAAGAAAGACTGACAGTGCTCATGAAAGAGATGACCGTGTGTTTTCAGAAGGCAAAGAGCATGCTGCCCTCGGAGAAAAAGCCTTTGGATGCTGAAGCTCTGTCCGGAACCTATGAGGAGATGATCTCCAACTGGCGCGGGAAGATGGTCCTCGCCGTTGAGCGCGGGGACAGGCATCTGGCGTTCATGAGCCTGGAGAGCCTGAATGAGATGCTGGCTGATATCGGCAGTGAGGTCGACATCGGCTCTTACGACGCAATCTCGGTCTATGATCCCAATGACCTGCAGAAGACAGCCGAAGGGTTTGAGGAGATATTGAAGACTTACCTTACGGAATACGAAAGAGCAGGACTCAAGGCGAACCGGTTCTCAGACATCGATGCCTTCATTGACGTATACCTAAAGCAGGAAACAGACTGATCACTTCTCCCCTTTTGAGACATACTGCTTCCGGTCGCGCAAACGGGACATAATTCGGGAAAACATCATTTACATTTTAAGGAGCACAATATGAAAACCTTATGCCTGTACTATTCAAGAACCGGCAAAACAAAGGCGGTCATGTAGATAATCGCGGAAAAAACCGGGGCTGACATTGCCGAATACACCGACGGTATAAACAGAAACGGGTT
>JAIKVR010000040.1 GCA_024685545.1 Eubacteriales bacterium
TCGCGAACGGTGCCTATGAATGGTACTACTGGAACAACATGCAGTGCGAGAACTCCTCGGATGTGATCGAAGAAGGAGCAGGACTCTATGAACACGACGGAAGCCTGTTTTTCTACACGGATACCTGCATCTGCAGCTTTACCGGGACGAACGATGCCGGGGAGATAATCTATTCCTACTGGACGACGCCCCGGGACGTCTTCGGAGCTCCGGCGTATCTCAAGACCGTGACCAAACGAGGAGCGACAGCATGGATAAAGGACGTCCAGAACTCGGAGATGAAGATAGGCTGTCTGACGGACAGGGGAGAATCGCTGCTTAAAGAGATCAATACGGGAGGCTTTGACTTCGGCGGTATCGATTTCGGGGCTTTCGTTTTCTCGTCTGTCGGCGACTCGCTGATCATCTTTAATATTAAGAAGAAGAAAATCATGTATTTCAGCCTGATATTCTACACGGACACACTGGATAAGCCTTTTGCTCTGTACAGTGCCGGACTGGAGTACCAGGTTATCAAACATGCGAAGGAAGGATAAAAGACATGGCAAGACAGAACATACCCGACCCGTCCATTGGTACGAATGTTATCTCCAATCTGGCGGACAGGCCGACACTGACGGCAGCGGAGCTCAAAGCCAAATTTGACAAAGCTCCGAACGATATCATCTCGTACCTTGAGACCAACATACCGAAGATCAACGCGAACTTCACCGAGCTGTACGCAAATATGCCGAATATAACCATCGGGACATCGGCTCCTTCGGACGGCGACGGCTCTGACGGGGACATTTACATCCAGTACTGATATGGCAAAAGTAAAAGTAAGAGACAGGTCAGTGCAGGGAACGCCTGATGAGATCAGACGAAGGTACAACCTCGAAGAAGAGAAGGTCTCGGGATCGAACTTTTCCCTGCCGGAATTTATCAGCATTGATGAGCCGAATGAAATCTTAGGTGTTGACGGCACACTGGAGATCAACGGCAATTTGTATATCAATAGCAAACTGGTCAAGGCGTGGGTTGTCGAATCGGGGACTTCGAGTGGGTGGAAATATCGGAAATACTCGGACAACACGTTTGAATGTTGGAGAATATTTGGTTTTCAGCCGTCGTCATCGTCGATCAATGGGAATATCTATTATAGTAATACCGCATCGGTAGCGCTACCATTCACGGTCACGGACGGAGTTGCAGTTGGTTCGTGCAATACCGAACTTGTTTGGGTTGCCAATACCTCAATATCTACAACAGCGGTGTCTTTCCGCATGGGCAAAGGGAACACAATTAATACTTCTACGACATACAACATCCGTCTTGTTGTGTTCGGGACATATTAAGGGGGTAGCATGGAGAAAGTCTGGGATTGGATTCAAGTCAATTATGGATGGCTTATCGCGGCGGTGGTGACCTTGCAAGGATTTATAGAAAAATCCGGCAAGCTGACGAAAAAGCCTTTGACGGCTCTCGCCCACTGGGTAGGGAGTTTTTTTAATGCGGAGATAATACAGAGCCAGAAGGAAATTAAAAAAGATCTGAGCGAGCTGAGAGCAAATGTGACTGCAAATGAGCAGGCGCAGTGGAGATATCAGATCATAGACTTCGCGTCACGGTGTCAGGAAGGCACCAAAGATCAATTTGCCTACGCTTTTTACGCTATCGATAAATATTACTCGGCAAATCCGAATCACAACGGCGAGGTCAAAGCGTCCGTGGAATTTATCAATGAGCAGTATAAAAAAGCCTTAAAGGAGGACAAGATTTGAAAGAGATCATTTTAGAGATCGTAAAGCTGATCATCCAGGCGGTTTTTCCGGTTCTGGCCGGAGTGATCGTCACATGGATCGTGAACCTTTTCAGAGAACACATCAAGAATGAAGCGGTGCTGACTGCCGTGAAGGCTTTCATTGACCGCTATGAAGACGATGACGAGCTGAAGGAAGCAATTATCGAGTACGTCAGAGTCAAGCTGGATCGCTGGGGCATTAAATTTTCCCGCTCTGAGATCGAGGCTATGATAGATGCCGTTATTAAGGATCTCCGCGACGCGGAAATGGCATCCTATGAAATTAATGAAGGAGATCTTCAGGAGCCGATACCGGAGATCCCTGTGGAAGACGAGCCTCCTCTGCTGACGGAGCCCGTGACAGAGGTCGAAGCGGAACCTCCCGTGAACGGTTTCGACTGGAAGACCGTAAAGCACTTCAAGGAAAGCGAGTTTTACTGCCCGTCCTGTAAGAACACCGGAGCGGACGGCATGAACCCGAACCTGATTAAGCTGATGGATGCTATCCGTGAGAATTTCGGAAAGACTCAGATCACATCAGGCTATCGCTGCGCTGCATACAACAAAAAGGTCGGCGGCATCTCGGGAAGCCAGCACACCAAGGGCAATGCATGTGATTTCTATATCGCCGGGAAGGGAGACACCTATAAGGGCAGACTGGAGATCATCAAGTGGGCGATCAAGTACGCCAATGAAAACGGGCTTAAATTCCGTTACGGCTACACGGTGGATCCCGGCAATAACGGTGTAGGCCAGGGCTTCTACTCTGACGGCGTAGGGAAGCGCACCACGTCTTCGACCATGGGCAAGGCTATCCACATAGACTGCACAAGATAACAGGTTTAAGGAGGCATAGATGTACACCTACACAACACCAGGATTTACCTTCGTCCTTCCGGATGACGCCTCCAATTATCCCGTTTTCAGGATCACTTTCTCTCAGGACGACAAAACGATACTCACATTTACTCAGGATGATTGCGAGATAGAAGGGGAAAAGATCCGCCTGAGGCTGACTCAATCGCAGTCAGGGATCTTTACGCCCGACATGAACGCGTGGATCGAGTTTCGCGCTATGAATCTGCAGGGCCAAGTGGAGACCATTGGAGCCGGTGACATAATGGTCAAAAAATCACAGAACCAGGAGATCTTGACGCTGCCGTTGATACCTGCGACTGAAAAGTCGGACATAATTTCCAAAGAGGACGAGACATTCGTTATTCACTCAGAAGCAGATAAAGTAATAGATTTGGCAACACACCGTGATTCCTGCGACTGCACTATCCCAATTCAGACCGAGGTAAAATAAAATGGCAACCACTTATATCAACTGCCCTTTTACCGGGACAGCCGGATCCGGAACATACTATAAGATCAAGATCGATTACACCCAGGACATCGCCAACAATCAGACCACGGCGACATTCATGGGCGTATTGAAATTCGGGAGCAACTACGGATCCTACAGCCATTCCGGAACGAGCATCTCATTCTCCGTCGACGGTGTCGCTCACAACCGGACGAATAAATCCTGGGACAACCCGACATCTGAAACGGAAGTCTGGACTTCGGCATACACAAAGACCTTCACGCACAACGATGACGGAACGCTGGAAGTGCAGCTCGCGATGGAATACGTTACCGGAACGAGCCGACTCGGGACTGTAGCTGTCTCAGGCAGCGCGGGCAAATGGACCGTGCCGACCATACCGAGGGCATCTACTCTCAACAGTATCTCCAGCTTGTCGCTTGAAGACAACATCACGGTGACATTTACGAAGCATTCCAACAGTTTTACTCACAAATTGAAGGTGTATCCTACGGGAGGCGGCGCGTCCGGATACAAGACGCTGTCAAACTACAGCTCAGGCGTCGGACAGAAGTTCACCACTGCGCAGCTGCTCTCTCTTTACGGCACCTTCGGCAGCACTCTCCCGACCAAAGCAAAGGTCATTCTGGAGACATACAGCGGAGGCACCCTGATCGGGACCGACACGCAGACAAACATTCCGCTCAAAGTGGGAACAGCACAGGTAAAAGTGTCAGGACACTGGAAGCGGGGAGTCCCATGGGTCAAGGCAGGCGGAACGTGGCATCGCAGCATAGCATTCGGGAAGGCAAGCGGAAGCTGGCACAGAGGATTATAAAAGAGTGAACCCCATGAAGAGGTTCACTCTTTTTTTTATATCAGATCGTACAGCTCCAGTGAATAAAACCCGATCTCGTTGTTGTGCTTTGCTTCTGTCCTTCTTAAAAAATCAACGTATTTAATTCCGATGAACAATGCTGAGCTCATACCTATTACATATTTCACAAAAACAAACCCAATATAGCACACGGAGATCCAAATGTTATGGAACACAAACAGCGACAATACCAGCATCACCAGCTTATCAGCGTAAAGCCTGAATGCAAAGCCTATCGTCCTTAACAGAAGCGGAAGCATCGGTACTTTGTATAAGGACAAATAGTCGAAAACATACTGGAACAGACCCGGACCTAATATTGAGATCCCTGCTGCCAAACCAATGCTGAACTTATTTGTACAGGCTGCGTAGATATAAAGCAAGAAAATAATGATCTCTTTTAAAGCTGCCCTGGCTTCGACACACATTTCAATAGTTGTCAGTGCGTAGACGGCGTCTCTCTCTCTTGTTAGCGATTTTATTTCCATTTGATTCATTATCTGGGTGCTCAGTAGGTATTTCAGCCCCTGCGGCGTCTCGCAATAATAATTCTCTTCAAATACACCACTAATATCATTCATTTTTTATTCAACTCCTCTATTTTAAAAATGCGGGCTTTGAAGAGCCCGCTTTATTTTTTACCGTGAAAAGCCTATGCCGAGCAAGGTGTTCACGATGCGTATGCGATGGTGACCCCGAGGGGATTCGAACCCTTGTAACCGCCGTGAGAGGGCGGTGTCTTAACCGCTTGACCACGGGGCCATCACTGACATTATACATGTTTTTCCGCGTTTGGCAATAGCCTGAAAGAAAAAAAACGGAGCCGCCGGATAAAAATGAAGTCCGGAAAAACCGTTCTTATCGGTGTTGCTGTTAAGAAAAAGCCGGATAACTGGGGAGGCGTATGGTTCTCCGGAAGGGCGGCAGACTGCCGCGGCCGAAAGCCTGCCTGTCAGAGGATCCAAAAAAGAAATGGAGCCTTCAATCAGATTCGAACTGATGACCCCCACCTTACCATGGTGGTGCTCTACCGACTGAGCTATGAAGGCTTGCTGAATCATACTATCACTTCTCCGTACTCATGTCAATCTACCTTAGCTGTTTTTTATCTCCTGTATTAAGATTTAGTTACTTTGAAGCGCTTTCAATTGTGGAAGTACTGTTATAAGTATATAATTGCTGTGTATCGGAGGCATGCTATGACGGAAAAAAACAGCGGCGATTATGTAAAGGGAGCCTTTATCATTACTTTCGGGATGATCTTCGCGAAATTCCTGGGGATGTTCTTCAAGATACCGTTAACGAACCTCCTCGGGGACTACGGTATGGGACTCTACAGCTGCGCATATCCTCTGTATTCCACTTTCCTGACCGTATCCACCGGAGGACTTCCGCTTGCGGTCTCAAAGATGGTATCGGAAAGCCTTACGCTGGGCAATAAGAAAGAGACATACCGCATCTTCAATGTGGCCTTTGTCTCCCTTGCCGTTATAGGAGGGCTGGGCACTCTCATCATGTTTGCCGGGGCTCATATGTTTATTTCCGCCTTCGATTGGGATCCGAACGCATACTGGTGCATCATCGCACTTTCCTTCGCGCCGCTTCTTGCTTCTCTCGTGTCCGTCGTGAGGGGATATTTCCAGGGCATCCAGCGCATGAGCTATTCATCGATCTCATCCATCATAGAGCAGATCGGCAGGGTCGGGGTAGGGCTGGCGCTCGCATATTATCTCACTTCATCCAGGGACGTGACCTTCGGTGCCGCAGGAGCGACTTTCGGAGCGGTGGCCGGAGCCTTCCTCTCTCTGGCATATCTTTATATCTCATATCTGCTGTACCGCGCGGGAAATCGTGAACCGGGCGAGGATAAATATTCCGTGAAAGCCGAAGGCAGCGGTACCGGCAGCATATTGAAACAGCTTGTGATCATCGCCTTACCCGTCACGGTAAGCTCTGTCGCCACGACGCTGACCAATCTGATCGATTCCGTCACTATAACCGCCAATCTTCAGGTGGCCGGCTTCGATCTTCACCAGGCAACAGTCTTTCTCGGTCAGCTAACCAACAAAGCCCAGACTCTCCTGAATGTCCCGCTGGTCATAGGAGCGGGGCTCGCAACGAGTCTTGTTCCGGCAATGAGCGCATCCCTCATAAAAGGCGACAAGGTCAAAGCGCGCCAGAAGGCATCTACGGCAATACGCATGGCCTTCCTTCTCTCGGTACCTGCAGCGGCTGGACTTGCCCTTCTTTCTTCTCCGATCTACGATCTTATATACCGCAACGTCCCCGAAGGCTCTGAGATGATGGCGTATTCAGCTCTGATAGTGATCTTCACAGTTGCAATGAGCACGCTGCACGGCATCCTGCAGGGCTGCGGGAGATACTATCATCCGCTTAAAAACATCCTCATCGGCGGGGCGGCTAAATTCATACTGAACGTTGTTCTAATACGTATCCCGTCACTTAATATCTATGGCGCGATAATCGCCTCGACCGTATCCACCGGGCTCATTTTCCTTCTGAGCCTCATGGATGTCAGGAAATTCATCGGCTTTGACAAGATCCTCCTGCCGATCTTCAAGGGAGTGCTGTGCAGTGCCGTGATGGGAGTCTTCTGCTGGTTCACCTATACTGCGGCAGACCGTTTCATCTCCTCCTCTGCCGCAACGCTCGCTTCGATCCTTGTATCGGTGGTGGTCTACAGCGCGGCTGTGCTTTTGACAAAAACGTTTACCATTGAAGACATAAAGGGAGTAAGGGGCTGATGAAGGATCTGACCAGTCCGTCATACATTTCCGAGAACATCAGGAAAAGCGGTTTTTTCTTCAAGAAGAATCTGGGCCAGAATTTCCTTAAGGAATCCGCCGTGGCGCAGAAGATAGTCGGATCGCTGGAACCGACAGGGGATGAGTGCGTGCTGGAGATCGGCCCCGGCTTCGGTGCGCTTACCGGGTTCCTCTGCGGCAGCGCCGGAAAGGTTATAGCCGTGGAGATAGACCATTTTGCCGCGGGAGTGCTGAGGGAAGCCCTTGAAGATGAGGAAAACCTCGAGATTCTCGAACAGGATGCCCTGAGGACTGATCTTGCCGGCCTCCTCTACGGGACAGAGGAATCCTACGGCTCTTACAAAGCGATCTCCAACCTGCCCTACAACATCACCTCTCCTCTTATAATGAGGCTTCTCGAAATAAAGCCCAGGCTCTCATCCATCATACTGATGGTGCAGCGCGAGGTCGCGGACAGACTGGCCGCCCCTGCAGGAGGGAAGGACTATTCTTCCTTTACCGCCCAGGTAAGGTTTCTGGCAGAGTGCGAGAAGCTGTTTGACGTTTCTAAGAATTCGTTCATGCCTGTGCCCGGAGTCGATTCGGCAGTCATACGTCTGATCCCCAGAGAAGCTCCTCCGGTATCCGTCAAAAGCGAAACGATGATGATGGATATGATAAAAGCGTCCTTCTCGATGAGGAGAAAGACGCTTGCAAACTGCCTTTCATCATATTTCAGAGCAGAGCGCGGCACTGTCTCCGATCTTATCGAGTCCGCCGGCATAGCCCCTTCAGCCAGAGGAGAAACTCTCGATCTGGAGGATTTTGCCCGTCTTGCAGACGCTTTTCACGGCGCCGGGATCAGAAGATGAATCTCAGTCCGGCAGTCCGGAAGGCTGAATAGATCGCGTAGCAGACCAACAGCAGAATTATAACGGTCCATACTTTGGTGGCCGTTTTTTTGTAGGGGAAAAGAAGAGTGATCCCCAGCCCGAAGATCAGCAGCGGAGAGATGTAGATGAACGACGATTTCACGATATTGGTCCCGAAAGCACCGGAGAGGGTAGGGAATATGAAGCGGCGGAGCGATACATACAGCAGCATGATGCCGGCTGCCGCCTTGGATATCCTGTCCGACGGAGAGTCGTTCCGGTTGATCATGCCGTTAACGGCTATGTAGACGCCGGTGGAAGCGAGAAAGAAGGAAGTTATCTCCCTGATTCCGAGAGAATACCCTCCGAGGAATGTATATGCAGCCATGGCGATGATCGCTCCGATGCTCAGCAGTATGAACAGTATCCCGTTCTCAGGCTCCTCCTTGGCATTCGGACCGTATGAGCTGACGCTATGATCCGCAGCGTTATCCAGGGCTTCCTCGTCTGAGGGCAGTGTCACCGAGAGGATAAAATAGACGATGATAAGCGGAGGATATACCGCAGATAGCAGGAAAGCAGCTATCCTGACTATCGTGATGTCAAGGTGATAGGCTTCCGCTATGCCGGCACAAACCCCGCCGAGCTTCTTATCCTTATCCGATCTGAAAAGCTGTCTTCCCATCTGTGACCTTCCCTGCGGATATTATAATACTCAGTCAGATATTATCCGCAAAATATGTATATTATAACTTCATTAGTCTTTGATTGCCTTTTTTGCTGTAATATAATCACAATAATAATTTCAAGACGGTGAGAAATATGGCAAAAACATACAGAGAGATCAACGAGAAGATCGCTTCCGGCAAAGCCGTCGTCGTGGACGCGGAAGAGATCATCGATATCGTCAAGGACGAAGGTCTGGAAGCTGCAGCCAAGCGCGTGGACGTCGTCACGACAGCCACTTTCGGCTGCATGTGCTCGTCAGGCGCTTTTCTTAATTTCGGGCATGCCGCACCTCCCATAAGGATGAGCGAGATCATGCTCAACAAGGTACCGTGTATGGGCGGTCTTGCGGCTGTGGATACCTACATAGGAGCAACCTCCGAGAGCGAGGACAGGGGCTGGGAGTACGGAGGGGCTCATGTCATCTGCGATCTAATAGACGGCAAGAGCGTGCTTCTGGAGGCCAGATCCCCCGGGACGGACTGCTATCCGACCAAGGAGATCAAGACCTATATTCGTCTTGATGACATCAACGAAGCCTATCTTTACAATCCACGCAACGCCTATCAGAACTACGCTGCGGCGACCAACTCCTCGGACAGGCGTCTTTACACGTATATGGGTATCCTGCAGCCACGCTACGGAAACGTCACCTATGCCACAAGCGGCCAGCTGAGCCCTCTTATGAATGATCCCAAGATGCGTACCATAGGCATGGGCACCAAGATATTCCTCGCGGGCGCCCAGGGCTACGTCACATGGTACGGCACCCAGTTCAATTCCGCAAAGCCCGCTTCTGCAAACGGCATCCCCATAGGCGGAGGACGCACCATAGCGGTCGCCGGCGACATGAGGGCGATGTCTACCGACTTCATCCGCCCTGGCGTTCTGGAGAAATACGGAGTATCGATGTTCGTGGGAATCGGCATACCGATCCCAGTACTGGATGTGGAGATGCTCAAGTGCCTGGCTGTGGAGGACAAGGATATCTGGACGGTACTGGAGGATTATTCGGACCGTTCGGGCGCGGATGCCACGATCAGGAAGGTGAACTACGCAGAGCTCAAGAGCGGCTCCATCATGGTAAATGACAGGATGGTGCGCACTTCCCCGACCACGAGCCTGATGAAATCTAAGGAAATCGCCCAGATACTCAAGGAGTGGATCTCTTCAGGGGAATTCACGCTCACCGAGCCTGTGATGAGCTTCCCGGAAAACCACGCGCTCAAATCCCTGAAGATAAGGAAGGTGAAATGATATGGCCGCGACAAAGAAAACGAAACTCCTGCTCATGTTCCCGAAAGAGCTCACAGGGGAACCTGCGACCTGGGTCCTGGTTAAGGAATACGATCTTAAGATAAATATCCTGAAAGCATCGATAAACTATAACATCGAGGGAAGGCTTCTTCTCGAGGTCGAGGGCGAGCCCAGAAAGATCAATGAGGGGATCGCGTACCTGAAGAGGAGCGGCATAAAGGTTGAAAAGAACGGCACCTCCACGCTGATAGATACCGACAGATGCATCGGCTGCGGCATGTGCGTCGCGGCGTGCGAGACTGGAGCGCTCACTCTCGAACCCTACGGGAAAGTACAGTTTTCTGCGGAGAAATGCCTGGAATGCATGCTCTGTGTGAAGGCCTGTTCGCAGAGGATAATCACAAACGCTTTCGACAGATTCTGATCGCTGTTTTGCTGCTTTTATACTAAACAAAAAATGAGTGCCATGGGACCGCATGTCCCGCAGCACTCATTTTCTTATTCCTTGCTGATAATATCGGCCATATGATAGACGTTTTTAATATCCTGCTGGATGAAATCCGTAAGGGATGTCTCCGCCAGCTTCGGTTTTCTGCCCGCGTTGGCCGTGTTGTACATCCCGATCAGCCTGTTGTATTTTTCGACCAGAGGTCTGTATTCCTCCCAGAGCCGGCCCAGATCATCAAAGGATGTGAGGCACACGTGCTTTCCGCCTACGCCGTACGACGGAATATTCTTGCGTACGGTCGCGAACCTTGCCCTCGCGCGCTCAAACGCGCTGTTTGCTTCGTCTGCCGTCTCTTCTGCGGATGATGCCTGCTCATAAAGAGCTTTCGCTTCATCAGCCAGCCTGCCGGCTTCCTTTATTCCCTCCAGATACTCCTGTTCGCCTAAGGGCGTGACCCCCATCGAATACTCAAAGGCGTTCCACCTCAGATGCTCCAAAGAAGCCAGCTTTTCCAG
>JAIKVR010000046.1 GCA_024685545.1 Eubacteriales bacterium
TTGTCCTCCGAAAATGAAAATGATTATCATTTCAGGATAATACTTTAGCTGATATTCCCATTTTTGTCAAGAAATTATCACGCGCAGCATAAATGATCGTTCCGGATATAATATGCTATAATCAGAATAAAGAAAGAGTTATCTGAAATCTTTAATTCATAATTCAGGAGGTAATTTCATGGATTCCATAAAGCTGACCTGGCTGGGACATTCCTGCTTTGTCGCGGAGGCAGAGGGCTATAGGATATGCTTTGACCCGTATTCAAACGGCAGTGTGCCGGGAGTAGAGCTGCATGATGTCGAGGCCAATGAGGTCATTTGCAGTCACGAGCATGGAGATCATAACTACCGCGAGGCCGTAAAGCTGATCCCAAACGGCGTCAATCCCTTTAAAACGACCACGCTGCACAGCTTTCATGACGATGCCAGCGGCGCAAAACGGGGAAAGAACGATATTACGATTATCGAGTATAACGGCATCAGAGTTGCCCATCTGGGAGATATAGGCTGCTATCCCACACCGGATCAGATCGATGAACTCAGAGGGCTGGATGCGGTGATGGTACCGGTAGGCGGACA
The DNA here is from genome assembly GCA_024685545.1 of Eubacteriales bacterium. Lineage (GTDB taxonomy): Bacteria > Bacillota > Clostridia > Eubacteriales > Anaerofustaceae > JAAYHF01. Next base: position 580 of record JAIKVR010000046.1, read on the forward strand.
TTTCACCATGGATCCTGCCGATGTCACCGAATTCCTCAAGGCTATCGATGCCAGAGTCGTCGTTCCGATGCATTTCAGAAGTGAAAACGCAGGACTGACCATGATCGGAACTCTGGACGATTTTCTCAAGGGCAGGGAGGATGTCGTCAGGCATCAGGGCAATACTGTCGAGATCACGAAAGATACGCCGGCTCAAACTGCGGTGTTGGAACTGGTTAAATAAGAAGACATCAAAACACAAGAACGGCGTCTCGCAAAGAGGCGCCGTTTTGATAATGATCTGACAAGCCTGACTGATGCACGGTATAGCTACTTTACCGGGTTGATCTCGATCGCATGAGAGTATTCCAGGAAAAGGATATCGCCGAGCGTATACGGCACGGGATGTGAGAACAGCGGTCCGTCGACGACGACAGTGTGATACTCGCCGTATTCCCCGCACGGGTCTACGCCGTATGGTTCCATTTCCTTCAGCACTTCCTCACTGAGCGTTTTCCCCAGGAATGAATCAGGCAGCATGCCTGGACGAACACATTTGATTATGCATTTATACCCGAGTCCTATCACCTCATGGACCAGGGAGAGCCTGTCTCCATGCCAAAGTGGCATGATCGCTTTCATTCCGACATGGTCTGTTCTGTCCGAGTTCCACTGAAGGTGTTCGTCTATATCAATATCTCCGTAAACACAGGCTTCAGCTCCCAGTGCCATACATTCTCTCAGTTTGTTCTCAAAATCTTCATTATAATTATCCCCTTCAGTCTCGCATAGCATCAGCGGGATATTGAGCGATTCTGCGATGTCTGCAAGCAGAACAGGATCTGTGCCATGAAACCAGGACGCCTTGTCCTTTGGATTATAAGTCACAAGAAGAGCTACAGGTTCATGACCTTCCTGTACCATCCTGTGAAGAGAGAGCATACAGTCTTTGCCGGAACTGAAGGACACAACGAATTTCATCTTATTTCTCCTTATACGCGATTTCTATGCGGGTATTCTATATTATTCCCGACTTGTTGTCAATTTGTATATGCAACAGTGTTGACTTTACAGCTATCAGTTTCGGAAAACGATGATACGCATCTTGACAAAGCGTTTTGGCTAATGTAAAATAATCTAGCTTTTTACAGGCGGCGAGATAGCTCAGTTGGCTAGAGCATGCGGTTCATACCCGCAGTGTCGAGGGTTCGAATCCCCCTCTCGCTACCATTTTTTATTTTTTGAGATTTTATCTGCATCTCTTTAATAATGATTTATGCATGTGCCGATAGAATCGTGCTTTCACATGACCAATCAGATCTCTGGCTATATCTCCCCGGATGCTCCTTGTTCATGCAGTTTTAAAATGATATACTTTTTTCAGTGCTGCGGCACTGCACTCGCATATTAGATTTTTCCAGAGAAAGGGACCGAAAAATGAATAAAAGTGTAAAGAAGCTCGTTTTCATCGCTGTTTTCACGGCCATTTCGATCGTCGTACTGTATGTGCCTTTCCTCCGCTTCCCGATCTTCCCTTCGGCTGCGTTCCTTGAATATGACGCAATGGATGTGCCTATTCTGCTCTGTTCGATAATCATGGGAACCGGAGCGGGGCTTGCGGTTACGGTTATTTCATGCTTCATACAGGGCATCACCCTTTCCGCATCAAGCGGACTGTACGGAATAATAATGCACTTCATCGCTACCGGAGCGTTTGTGATCGCGGCATCGCTGGTAGCAGGGCGCAGGCCTCCCATTAAAAGACTGCTTCTTGCCATGCTCTGCGGATGCATCGCGATGGCTGGCATAATGATCCCTGCCAATCTTCTTGTCACCCCGCTGTTCATGGGCGTACCGGTCAAGGCCGTACAGGATATGATTCTGCCCATCATCCTTCCGTTCAACCTTATCAAAAGCGGAATAAATGCAGCGGTAGTTCTTTTAGTCTATCCAATGCTGAAAAAACCACTTGAAGAGATAGACTGATACCGCAAAACGGCCGTAATAAAGTGAACCACAATAGTTGGACCAACCGACAATGAGGCTCACTTTTTATGAAGTAAGGGGAGTCGACAAATAAACATGACCGCATATGCATCTTCCTGCGAGGAAAAGCCGCTAAACACGATCGGTTTGAGCATCATATACGGAAAGCCCCTTACAATTTCTTGATTGAAAAACCGATTTTTTGACGGTTTAGTTGTTTATTTCATTTTTTTTTGTGTTATATTTATATCTGTAAGATGCTAATCATCAAGGAGGCTTGAGAGTCTCCGAAAATTAAACACAGGAGGAACACTATGGGTTTAGCAGGAAAATGGGCTTGCCTTACAGAGACTGCAGTAGGCAACAACACTTCTTATTGGGAAATCTTTGAGACAAAAGACGGCAAATTTGTTGGAACGAGTGACTGTTGGGGAGAAAAGCTTCCCTTCGAGAGCATCGAATTCGTAGACAATAAGTTCAAGATGGAGCTCCTTGCCCACATGCAGGGCGTTCCGGTAAAGTTCGTATTCGAAGGCGAATATCTTCCTGAAAAGGACGAGCTCTACGGTTCCGCGGCTTCCAATATGGGCAGCACCCACTACAAGGGAACCAGAATCGGATAATCAATTCTGAAACAGCTGAAAGGCGGCGCTGATGCGCCGCTTTTTTTCATTGCATATCCGGCAATTGAAGCCACGTGATTTTCAATAAGATATTTAGTAAAATACAGTGACAGTGATAAAATGTATATGTATATCCCGACAAAATCAACGCGAGGATCAAATGGAGAATAGAATCACACTGGAAAATGTCAAAAAGCTATACTTCGTAGGCATCGGAGGCACCAGCATGAGCGGACTGGCTCAGATGGCCTTTTTGAATGGCTTTGAAGTGTCCGGCTCGGACATGAGAGCATGTTCTTATACAGATAAGCTCGTTGCAAAAGGCATAACCGTACATATCGGACATGATGCGGGCAATGTTCCTAAAGACGCAGATATGCTGGTTTATTCTGCGGCAATCCATGAGGATAATATAGAACGTGTTACGGCGAGAAGCTACAACATACCGGAAGTGGAGCGCTCCCATTTTTTGGGACTGCTCTCTCACTTCTATCCTATGACTATAGCCGTAAGCGGTACCCACGGCAAAACTACGACCTCGTCTCTGACCGCCATGACCCTACTCAACGCAGGATTCGACCCATCAATCTCTGTGGGAGGAACCATCAAACAGATCAATTCCAATTCCAGATGCGGCAGCAGCGATTATTTCGTCATCGAAGCATGCGAATTCGTCGACAGCTTCCTGTATACCAATCATAAAATCGGCGTCATCCTCAATGTAGATGAGGATCATCTTGATTACTTCACCGGAGGCATCGACCAGATCACCGAATCCTTCCTGAAATTTGCTCAGATACTGCCGGAAGACGGCTTCCTCGCCGCCAACGGAGATGACGAACACGTAAAGAAGATTATCCCCAAGGTAAAGGCAAAGGTTGAGACCTTCGGTTTTGATGAAAGCAACTACTGGAGGGCAGTCAACATCAAGTACGATGACGTGGGCCGTCCGACTTATGATGTAACTAAAGACGGCAAATACTACGGTACGTTTTCGCTGAAGATACCCGGTGCACACAATGTTTCCAATTCACTGGCGGTAATCGCCGTCTCAGACTATCTCGGTATCGATCAGAAATTCATCCGTGCCACTTTCGATGATTTCGACGGGGCAAAACGCCGCTTTGAGCTCGAAGGTGAGGTCAACGGGATCAAGGTCTTCCAGGATTACGCTCACCATCCCAAAGAACTGGAAGTGACAATTGCCGCATGCAAAAACTACAAGCACAACAAGCTCTATGTCGTATTCCAGCCCCATACGTATTCACGCACCAAGCTTCTTCTCGACAGATTCGTGGACGCTTTTGCGCTGGCAGACGAGGTAGTGCTCAATGACATATATTCGGACAGGGAGACCAACGACGAATGGAATGTTTACTCCGAGGACATCATGACCAGAGTTATAGACAAATTTCATATTCCCTGTCAGGTCATCAGCAAATTTGAGGATATCGTGAGCTTTCTCGCGGACAAAGCAAAGCCCGGGGACATAGTTCTTGTTGCAGGCAGCCAGTCTATAAACCAGGTCGCTCCGGATCTTGTCGCCGCGCTGAAAAAAAAGTACGATTAAGTCAGACGTGAAAAACGGGGAGAAGCTCTCCCCGTTTTTTTGTTATTTTTTGGCTCCGAAAACATGCACCAGGGCAGCATGGGCAAGCACGTTAGCAGACCGATGCACGGTCTTTCTCTCTACTGCTGCCTTTTTTCTCTAAAGAACTCCCTCAGCAGTCTTGAACATTTCTCTTCGCAAATTCCGCCTATAATCTCTACCGGTCCGAATGACTTTTCTGCAAGATTGTATCTTCCGCCGATGGCGCCGTACTCATACTCTCCCGCACCGTAAATAATCCTGGACACCCGACAGGTCAGAAGTGCCCAGGCACACATAGGACAGGGCTCCAGTGTCACGTATGCTTCACATCCCGCCAGATTTCGTATGTCTGGATCAGCCAGGGCTTTTCTTATCGCAACCATTTCCGCATGCGCGGTAGGGTCGTGTTCTGTCTCGCAGAGATTATGCGCAGCTGCAATTATCCTGCCGTCCTTCACGATCACGGCACCGACGGGGACCTCCCCTTCCGCGAAGGCTTCTTCAGCCTGTTTTACCGCTATTTCCATGAATTGCTTCATCATTAAATTATCCTTAAACGCTTAAAGCATTTGTACGTTTATGCTATGATTCATTATAGCAAAGCCCTACAACAAATAAAACGGCAAACGTCTTTCCATCCTTTATACAAGCGTTTTTGCCCTGTCGCAGAGGGAAATGCACTGTTCGAACGAACTGTGCATAAATTGCAGGATGCTATGAATAAATACTTGAATGTATTTTTTTTGCGAACATATGACCGCCTTGAAAAAAGGGCTTAAAAATGCGGAATTTGAGCAATCATGCCGGTTTAGCCACAGCTGTTCAAAAGCGAACGGAGGGCTGTCAGCAAACTGTTCATAACTCCTGTGGATAACCGACAAAAAAGGCATATCACCGCGTAAAAGACGAAGGAACGTTTACCTCCCGGACATCCCTGGCTGCTGTCCGCGAAGGATATGAATCACACATTACTTATTCATTTAAGCTGTTCGAATACACTATATACACATTAAGGAGAATCCAAATGGAAAAAAAGAAAAAGGGAGGCACACTTAAAGCGATACTGGCAATCGTATTGATACTGGCAGTTCTCATCGGCGCCTTCGTGATCTTCAACAGTATCTATATCGACTTTCTCTGGTATAGGGAGACAGGCTATCTAAGCGTGTACCTTACGGAACTGGTCTCAAAGGCCAAGATAGGAGGAGCTCTCTTTATCGCCTTCTTCGTCATTTTCAGCGTATACTTCAAACTCCTGACTCTTTCGGGAGGCTCCACGATACTTAAGACCAACGGAGGTTTCGTACGCAAGGGTCTGCCCTACCTGATCGCGCTGGTGCTTGCCGGCTTTTCGGCTGCTGCCATCACACATCTGATGTGGTATGATATCCTGACATTCATCAACAGCGTGCCCTTCGGCGAAACTGATCCCATATTCAATAAGGATATCTCGTTCTATATGTTCCGCCTCCCCCTGTACAACGGACTTATCTGGGCTGGCGCATATCTGATGGTGCTTCTCTTCATGGTGACGATCGTTTATTCATTCATCGTGGTGGCAGGGAAAAGCTCTGATGACAGAAAAGCCGCGGAGAGCGAAAAAGCCAAAGGCTTTTTCTCGCGTTTGTGGAACAGCTACCGTCTGCAGACCGTTCTGTTCCTGACAGGTGCTTTTCTGCTGGTAGGATGCTTCTTCCTCACACGGCGCTACGCGATATTATTCAAATCCAGCGACCTTTTATACGGCGCGACCTATACGGACGTCAATATAACCGCTCCGGTTTACACGATAGTTGCTCTCTTCTGCGGCATATGCGCGCTGACAACGCTCATCTGCGGTATAGCGAAGAAGATCAAGCCGATGATAGCAGTTTACCTAATCACAGCAGTCGTCTTCTTCATCGGACAGGGAGCGCAGTTTGTCGTACAGCGTTTTCTGGTGGATCCCAATGAATTCACAAAGGAATCTCTCTATCTGTCCTATGCCATCAAAGGCACTCAGGCGGCTTACGGGCTGGATGATATCAATGTCAAGTCATATGCTGTCGGTTATGACCTGACGGCACAGGATATCGAAGATAACCAGGTCACTATCGGCAATATATCCATCAACGATTACGCACCTGCCCTCGATACCTATAACTCAACCCAGTCAATAAGGACCTACTACGAATTCAACGATGTTGACATCGACCGCTATGACCTTCAGGGCGATTACACGCAGGTATTTATCTCCGCAAGAGAACTGGACACGGGAAAGCTTTCCGAAAACGCCCAGACGTGGATCAACAAGTATATGAAATACACGCACGGCTTCGGTTACGTCATTTCTCCTGTCAATACCACGACGAATACCGGACAGCCGGTGCTTATAGCATACGATATCCCCACAAAAACGCAGTATAAGGAATTCGAAGTGAAACAGCCGCGTATATATTTCGGCGAAAGTACCGACGATTACGCGATAGTCAACACACTTTCAGGAGAATTCGACTATCCTTCCGGGTCTAACAATGTGGAGAACGTCTATGACGGTACGGCAGGCATAAAGCTGTCCATACTGAACCGGCTGGCCTTCTGCCTGAAATACAAGACGACGAAGTTCCTGCTTTCCGCCGAGATCACAGGCAACAGCAGGATCCTGATCAACCGCGACTTTATAGCCAGGGTAAAGAGCATCGCTCCGTTCCTTTCCTACGATTCAGACCCCTACCTTGTGATCGCTGACGGAAAGCTCTACTGGATGCTGGATGCCCTGACCACATCTACGGACTATCCGTATTCACATCCCTACAGTGATGAAGAAGGCAACAACTTCAACTATATCCGTTCCTCCGTAAAGGTAGTAATGGACGCTTATAACGGGGATGTGACTTTCTACATTGCCGACGAACAAGATCCGCTGGTCATGGTCTACTCCGGAATATATCCCGACCTGTTCGTCTCTTTGAAGGACATGCCGGCTTCCCTGAAGGCGCATATACGCTATTCTGAAGCTTATTTCAACGTTCAGGCGAAGATGTACCTCACCTATCATATGTCGAACACCTCAGTGTTCTACAACAAGGAAGACGAATGGGCGCTGGCCACGCAATACTCCGCAAATAAAACAGAGCAGACCGTCGAGAGCGCGTACCTGATCATGAAGCTTCCCGACCGAGATGAAGAATTCCTCATCATGGTTCCCTTTACGGTAATCAATAAGGATAACATGGTGGCCTGGATGGCCGGCATCTGTGACGGAGACGATTACGGAGAACTTATTGTCTACCAGTTCGAGAAGAACAGCGCTGTATACGGCCCGATGCAGATCGAGCAGAGGATCGATCAGGATACGACGATCGCCCCGCAGCTTGCTCTTCTTGCACAGGAAGGTTCTTCGCTCCTGAGGGGCAACCTGCTCACCATTCCCATCGCGAACAGCATACTCTATGTAGAGCCGATATATATTCAAGCAACCAGCAGCTCCACTTCGATCCCTGAAATGAAGAAGGTCATCGTAAGCTATGGAGACACCATCATAATGAGAGATACGCTCAGTGAATGTCTGGACGAGATATTCGGCACAAAGGACGGAAAAGTACCGCAGCCCGATGACGGAGGAAAAGAGGACGTTCCTCCTGATCAGGGAGGCACCGACGAAGGCGGCAATAGCGGCGAGGTATCCGGAGACACCGCATCACTCGTGAAAAAAGCAAATGAGCTCTTCGAAGCAGCCCAGAAAGCACAGTCCTCCGGTGACTGGTCTGCCTACGGCAAATACATGGATGAACTGAAGGCGGTCCTCAGCAAGCTTGCCGAATTGACAGGCGGCGGGACGACCCCTGCAGACACCACAGGGACCGACAGCACTGATAATAATACCGGAGATACCGGAACCCCTGCGGACAACACTGCAGATACACCGGAAAACACCGGCGGAGAAGGAAACTGATGAAATACATCATGGCTTTAGACGAGGGCACCACCAGTGCCCGTTCCATAATCTATGACGAAAACCTGAACACAATAGCAGTATCGCAGAAGGAATTCACCCAGATATTCCCGCAGCCTTCCTGGGTCGAACATGATGCTGAGGAGATTTTCTCCTCGCAACTGTATACGATGAAGCGCTGTCTGGAAAAAGCATCGCTTACGGCAAAGGATATTGCGGTCATAGGAATAACCAATCAGCGTGAGACTACTGTAGTCTGGGACAGGCATACAGGCAAGCCCGTATATAACGCAATAGTTTGGCAGTGCCGACGTACTGCGGATTACTGCGAGGAGCTGACAGGAGACAAGGCTTTCGCTTCCCATGTCAAGGAATCCACAGGCCTGCTGATCGATCCCTATTTTTGCGCCACTAAGATCAAATGGATCCTTGATAACGTCAGCGGGGCCAGAGAAAAGGCCGAAGCAGGTGAGCTCCTTTTCGGGACCATAGACAGCTGGCTGGTGTATAGCCTCACCGGCGGAGCTGCCCACATAAGTGACTATTCCAACGTATCCCGAACAATGCTGTTCGACATCAACAAGCTTGAATGGGACAGGACAATACTTGAGAGGCTCGACATTCCCGAATCGATGCTCCCCACTCCTGTTCCCTCGTCCGGTATATGCGCCTATACCGATGAAGCGCTTTTAGGTGCAAAAATCCCCGTCGGGGGGATCGCCGGAGATCAGCAAAGCTCTCTTTTCGGTCAATGCTGCTTCGAGGAAGGCCAGGCGAAGAACACCTATGGGACCGGCTGTTTTCTCTTGATGAACACGGGCGAGAAACCTGCAGCTGACAGCGGACAGCTTGTCAACACCATAGCATGGAACATCGACGGAAAGACGCATTACGCTCTTGAAGGCAGTGTCTTTACCGGAGGTGCTGTGATACAGTGGCTCCGCGACGAGCTCAAGATCATCGATACCTCTCCGGACAGCTATGACGCTGCGATGAAGGTACCCGACACCGCAGGGGTATATATTGTGCCCGCATTCACTGGGCTGGGGGCTCCGCACTGGAATGCCGATGCACGCGGTATTATTACCGGGATCACAAGAGGAGCGGGGAGGAACCATATAATCCGTGCCGCTCTTGAAGCGATAGCATATCAGGTCAAAGACCTTGCGGTATGTCTGGAAGAAACTGCGGGCGTGACCTTAAAGGAGCTCAACGCGGATGGAGGAGCCTGCACGAATGACTTTCTGATGCAGTTCCAGTCCGATATCATGGGCATACCCGTCACACGCCCCGTAAACGTAGAGACCACGGCTCTCGGAGCGGCTATGCTTGCAGCTCTGGCGTACGGCATATTCCCAGATCAGAGATCGCTTTGCGGCATTAGAAAGACAGAAAAGATTTTTACGCCGTCCATGGATCCAGAAACAGCAGATAAACTTACTGCCGGATGGCGGGCAGCAGTAGCACGCTGCATAATGGAAACGAAAGAATAATGGCTGTCATACTGGAAAACGACTGGGACGTTATGCTCGCTCCCCTTTTCGCCGGGGAAGCCTATCAGGCTCTGCGTGTCAAGCTGGCAAACGAATACCGTACACATAAGGTATTCCCGGATATGTATGATCTGTTCAACGCTTTCCGCTTTACCAGCTATGAAGCCACTAAAGTGGTGATACTGGGACAGGATCCCTATCACAACGACGGACAGGCACACGGACTGAGCTTTTCCGTCCCTGACGGCGTAGAGATACCAGCATCCCTGGCAAACATCTACAGAGAACTGGAAAGTGACCTCGGCATACCGCCCGCAGATACGGGAAATCTCACCCGGTGGGCAAGGCAGGGAGTGCTCCTTTTGAACTCAATCCTGACGGTACGGGCACATGAAGCTGCATCCCACAGAGCCCTTGGCTGGGAACAGTTCACGGACTCGGTTATCAATATGATAAGCGTGAAAGAAACTCCGGTGGTATTTATCCTCTGGGGCGCATTCGCTCAAAGCAAGCGGCCCCTCGTAGACGAGAGCAGACATCTGGTCATCGCTTCTTCTCACCCGTCCCCCCTCTCCGCCTCAAGAGGCTTTTTCGGCAGCCGCCCTTTCTCCAGGGCAAACGAATTTCTCGTTTCCACAGGACAGACGCCGATAGACTGGCGCGTTACAGAAACACAATAAGACGACCTTTCGTCTGACATGAACCCTCTCTGCCGGAACCGTTCGGAAAAGGGGGTTTATGTCAAAAGCGGGAAAGCGCTTCCGCAGATATTGAATACCAAATGAGGTTCATCATCTCGCATCAAGTCCTGAAAGCAAGTATAATTTTGAATGTGCTCGTATAACTCGATACATACTTTGATAAACTAAACCGTTCAAGTGAAAAGACTGCCCTGCTGTTTGATTGAATATTCCTTATATCTTCCCATTTGGCATTTTTATTTTACTGTCTGTAAATATTGAATATGCTGGCATATCCTGAAGCAAAAATAATGAATTTTTTAATATAAATCTAATATGACTTGTTTTGATTCAAGAATATATGTATAATCGAATTCACTATATTCTTATTAATGAGGGCTCAAAATGAATATCACAGATATTCGAATACGGCAGCTGTACGAAGAAGGAAAAATGAGGGCAAGGGTATCGATAACCATCGATGACGCTTTCGTTATCCATGAGATCAAGGTGATCGAGGGCGAAAACGGACTATTCATAGCCATGCCTTCCCGCAAGCTCCCTGACGGGGAATTCAAGGATATCGCACACCCGATCAATAAAGAGACCAGGGCGTATCTCCAGGACAAGATACTGGAAGCGTACTTTGAAGAACTTAATAGGAATCCGCAGAATCCGGATGAGGAAACCGGGCCTTTCGACATATAATCCTTAGAAGATATCGGCAGTCTGCTGCATAAAACACGATTTTCCGCTCCCATGGTAATGCAGCCCGATATTAAATGCTTCCTTATCAATACAGACAGGCAACGGCCACTTCAGTATCATATCCAACTTCAGTTTTCATCGACAGCATTGATTTCAAAGATAAGCAGATACTGGTCTACAGTCATTCCAAAACACTAAAGTACGAGTTGATAATTCCGCCTTAATGATCCTTTTTTATTTCCTCTTAATCATAAGCAGGCATCCCATCAAGGCAAAAAAGTGATATAATTCTCTAGTATCCTGGAGGAAAGATGAAAAGGAAGATTAAAAAGAATCCCTCTATGATAGCGGTGATAGCGACCGCTATATTGACTGTTATGGTTCTGACCCTGCTAAAATTCTCCTCGTTCTTCAAATCAGGAGAACCTGTGGAATTTACCACTTACGACGGCAGGTATTCGATAACCGTTCCATACGGTTATCGTGATGCAGGAGGCACGATATCCGAAGGGGCAATCCTTGAACTCTCCGACGAGGACCACAACGAAAAAATGCTTATAATGCCCTGCGGCCAGGATTATTTTGACAGCGTGGAGGCTTTGGCTGATTATATAGAGGATTTCTATCTTGACGAGCTGTACGGGAGCGTTGGCTATGAAGTCACGAACCGCACCAACCTCATCGTGATGGGACAGCCTGCTATCAAGATGGAGATGCGCCTCAAATATGATCTTCCGGTCACCTGTATTCTGTATTTCATTCAGGGAAGCGAAGAATATCTGGAGGTCCAGATATGGACTCCAGAGGAATTGGCCAGCAGCTTCTCAGAAAAAGCAGACAGCATCGTAGGTTCCCTGAAAGTGCTCAGCGAGACTGGAGTGGAATACTGATCAATAAAAAACAATGAACGGCTTCCCGTAAGGGAAGCTTTTTTTTACAAGGCATACCGAAATAACAGATATACGCTTCCGCACAAAACAGCAGAACACATTGTATGACGAATACATGTATTCTCATAACAAAGTAATCTCATCTGAAACCTATGCTATGGTACTATGGCGCAGCCTCGAAAGCTTAAACCCAACAACAAACTGAGAGCATTCGGTCAAAATTATTTAATATTTCCGTAGCTTTCAGCAGAAAAGATGGTATAATATTTTTCGCTGTTACGAGCACGGAGAGGTGTCTGAGTGGTCGAAGGTACTCGCCTGGAAAGCGGGTGTACGGAAACGTACCGCGGGTTCGAATCCCGCCCTCTCCGCCGGTATGTATATTTTAAGTAGTCCGTGTCTGTGGACTGCTTTTTTCATTACAGAGTCATTATTTCTTATCCCTCCTGTATAGTTGAGCCGCCCACTTATATTGCATTTATGCTATAATGTGAAAGGATGAACCGACCTCACTATTCATCCAATGATTATTCGGCAGTATACCATTCAGCCGAACAGATAAGGAGTATATTATGGGTCTTATTAAAGCAGCGATGACTACAGCTATTGGAGCAGTCAATGAACAGTGGAAAGAGTTCTTTTATTGCGATGCCCTCGACAATGATGTTCTCGCAGCCAGAGGGATGAAAAGAGTTACCGGCAGATCCGGAAACGATCTTTACGACAACGTCATCACCAACGGAAGCGGCATCGCTGTCGCCGACGGGCAGTGTATGATTATCGTCGACCAGGGCAAGGTCACAGAATTCTGTGCCGAACCCGGCCAGTTCACCTACGACACATCCAGCGAGCCCACCATCTTCGAAGGGGATCTGGGCCAGGGGATAAAGCAGCTCATATCCACAATGATCACCCGCTTCACTTACGGAGGCGAGCAGGCAAAAGACCAGAGAGTATATTATTTCAACACCAAGGAAATAATCGATAACAAATTCGGTACTCAAAACCCGATCCCCTTCAGATTCGTAGATAACAATATCGGACTGGATATAGATATGTCGGTAAGATGCAACGGCGTCTATTCGTTCCGCATAACCAATCCTCTGCTTTTCTACACCAATCTGTGCGGAAACATGACAGACCGGTTTACAAAGGACCAGATCGCCGGACAGATGAAATCCGAATTCCTGAGCGCTCTGCAGCCTGCTTTTACCAAGATTTCAGATATGGGCATCCGCTATTCTTCGCTCCCCGGACACTCCCTCGAACTCTCGGAAGCGATGAGGGAAGAGCTTGACGCGGTCTGGAGCAAACGCCTCGGTATCTCTCTTGTCACGGTAGCGATCAATTCCATCACCGCTCCCAAGGAAGACGAGGAGAGGATCAAGCAGCTGCAGACAAGCAGGGTTCTCTCAGACCCGACTATGGCGGCAGCGACCTTAGTCAACGCACAGGCTGATGCCATGCGTACAGCGGCGGGAAATCCCGGCGGTGCAGTCAACGGATTCATGGGAGTAAACATGGCACAGGGCACAGGCGGCATGAATGCCCAGAACCTATTTGCCATAGGACAGCAGAATAACAACAGTGTTCAGGCAATGCCCCAGGGCAGCTGGAAATGCGAATGCGGCACGGTGAACACCGGCAATTTCTGCTCTAACTGCGGCAAGCCGAAGCCCGAGACCAACGAATGGAAATGCGAATGCGGCACCGTTAATACCGGCAATTTCTGCTCCAACTGCGGCAAACCGAGACCGACGGCCGATGAATGGACCTGTGAGTGCGGAACCGTAAATAAAGGCGGCAAATTCTGTTCCAACTGCGGCAAGCCGAGAAGCTGAGCAAGGCAGTAAGGATTCAGCTGTAAATACTGCATGAAGAGATTTTCGGCACTGGTTATAGCGTTAGTACTGTTTTTGATCACATCTTCCTGTACGGGGATGCGCGAGATCGATTACACCGTAAAGGGCTATTCCCGCACGGAAGGGATCATTGAAACGGCAACTGACGATAAGGGACGGGCCACCGGCGGTTACCAGAAGGCTTTTATAGGAGACACCCTCTCCACCCTGTTGTTCGATTTCAAGGTGACTGAATGTGCATTCTCCGATATATATGACTCCTCCTCCGCCGGCACAGGAAGGCACTATCTCATAGTAACAATTGAGATAGCCAATACCTCGGGAAGCGACATCAGGCTGAGTGAGGGCGATTTCCTTCTGGCCTATGATATGACGGATCTGAAATTAGCGGACGAAGCAGGGATATCCGCAGGAACAGAAGACGGGCTTTCCGCCTATGACCTTAAAGCCGGTGACACTGTGACATTAGGAGCTGCTTTCGAGGTCCCGTCCGAAGCCCAATCCCCATTCACCCTTATTTTTACGGAGTACTATTCCAATGAGGGAGAGGACGATACACCCGGGAATTCCTTCTATGTGATATTCGATAAAATAAACGGCCAGCAAACTGTGTAAAGAAGGGAGTCCGCACGGACTCCCTGACATCATCAAACAGGAGAAAAAAATGTCGGAAGTACTAGAATACAAATGTCCCTGCTGCGGCGGTGCGATACAGTTCGACACCGCCAGCCAGCAAATGAAATGCCCCTACTGCGACAACATCTTCGATCTTTCCACCCTCAGATCCTACGAGGAGGAGATGGCAAAGGACGCAGGAGACAACATGGATTGGGGAAGGCCAACAGACGAATATATCGATCCGTCCATAGCCGAAGGGATGAGGGTCTATTCCTGCCAGTCCTGCGGCGCACAGATCGTTTCTGACGAAAACACTGCAGCTTCCTCCTGTCCGTTCTGCGGAAACCCCGTAGTCATGGGAGGTCAGCTCTCCGGAGAACTCAAGCCGGATCTGGTCATTCCTTTTAAACTGGATAAAAATCAGGCCAAGCAGGCCCTTCTCAATTACTATAAAGATAAAAAGCTTCTTCCTCGCACCTTCACGAACCAGAACCACATCGACGAGATAAAGGGCGTTTATATCCCATTCTGGCTCTTTGACGCTGATGCGAACGCCCATATGCGTTATGACGCATCAACGGTGCGCCGCTGGAGCGACGAGGATTTTGATTATACCGAGACCAGTCACTATCTCGTTACCCGGAGCGGACGGGCTACCTTCTCAAATATCCCTGTCGACGGGGATACAAAGTTTGCGGATGATCTGACTGAGTCCATCGAGCCCTTCGACTATTCTCAGGCTGTGGATTTCCAGACAGCTTATCTTTCCGGCTTCTTTGCGGATAAGTTCAATGTTCCCGCCGAGGAATGTGTGCCCAGAGCAAATCAGAGAGCACGGGAGAGCGTAGAGGATTTCTTCCGTTCGACGGTAAGCGGTTATTCATCTGTCGTACCGGCGAACAGCAGCATACGTCTTTCCAACGGAAAAGTCAAATACGCGCTGCTTCCGGTGTGGATGCTCACCACCAGATATAACGGTACCCCCTACACTTTTGCCATGAACGGACAGACCGGCAAATTCGTCGGAAATCTTCCGGTGGATAAAGGACTCTACTGGAAAGGCTTCGCGATAAGGTTCGCAGGAATCGCAGCTGCGGTCTATGCCTTGAGCTGGCTGTTGAGACTGCTGTGAGGAGGGCGGTATGAAAAGAAAACAACTGTTATCCTTTATCACAATAATTGCTTTGGTTCTCCTGATCTCGGGGAATGTATTTGCGGAAAAGATCCCGCGTGTCTATGACTCTTACGGTTCCATTTCAGCCCAGGATCTCTCTAAGCTGAATCAGGAAGCCGACAGCGCTTCTGCTGCGGTCGGAGCGGATATTATTTTCTGTCTCATCGGATCAACTCAAGGCAAAGGGGTTGAGAACTGGACCGCATCTTACTGCAGCGTTCAGGATTTTTCCAGCAGCGTCCTTTGCCTCGCCATCGACATGGAGCAGAACGTCTATTATTTTTACACGTCGGGTTCTGTTTCCAGTATTATCGGCTACAGCGAACAGACAGCGCTGTGGAACGCCTTCATGACAGGCAATAATGATGCCGAGTGTGTCAGCGAGTATATCTCAAAAGCATACGAGATCCTCGCCGGTTCAAACTACGGAGGCGGCGGAACGACGGATCATCCCTCAAGACTGATAGACGAGGTAGATGTACTCACTGCTTCCGAGGAAGCCAATGTGCTCGCTTCACTCGACGCGGTAAGCGAGAAGCGCCGCTGCGATGTCGCCGTAGTTTTGGTCAATTCAACCGGCGGCAGGGATATTTCGGCCTTTGCCGATGACTACTACGACTACAACGGCTATGGCTACGGAGCTTCCGGCAGCGGGATCATGCTGGTCATCAGTCTTGGAGATTCATCCTGGGCTATCTCTACCGCAGGCTATGGAATCACGGCATTCAACGACGCGGCGCAGCAATACCTGATGGATAAGATCACTCCGTATCTGAGCAGCGGAGATTTCGAGCGCGGATTTATCAAATATGCTGAGACATGTGATGAGCTGCTCAAAATGGCGGACGAGGGTCATCCTTACGGTACCAATAACGGCGGAGGGGGCGGAGACGATGACGATGTCGTAAATCCCGCATGGCTGGGAGGCAGTCTCGGGATCGGTGCTTTAGGAAGTGCGATTTGGATGGGCGGGATCAAAAGCTCTCATAAGACCGTCAGCCGCAAACGAACTGCGAACAATTACTTTGCGGGCCAGCCTATTGTCGATCACGGAAACGACGTATTTCTGTACAGCGAAGTGTCCAGAGTCAGAAAGCCAAGACAGGATAACGGCAGCAGAAGAGGCCATGACGAAAATGAGCCTCCAAGCACCACTCATAAAAGCTCTTCAGGCCGTACGCACGGCGGCAGCCAGGGACGTTTCTAGAAGTATTCCGTCGTATGAGATTAAAAGAGCGGATATATCCGCTCTTTTTTTACGATATCGGTATTCTGCGCATGATTATACGTCAAGTCAAGTCCGCATCAGTTTAATTAATAAGCGATAAAAAAAGAGGCTCGCAACAGAGCCTCTTTAGATCATCTCTAGAGGTAATCCTTCAGCTTCTTGCTTCTCGTCGGGTGGCGGAGCTTGCGCAAAGCCTTTGCTTCTATCTGGCGGATGCGTTCCCTGGTGACCTTGAAGATGTCCCCGACTTCCTCCAGTGTCCTCGGACGGCTTTCCTCCAGTCCGAATCTCAGCTTCAGAACCTTGGCCTCCCTTTCCGTAAGGGTATCCAGCACCTCAAACAACTGCTCGCGCAGAAGCATGTAGCTTGCCACATCCTCAGGTGCAAGCGCGTCTTCATCGGGAATGAAATCACCCAGATGGCTGTCGTCTTCCTCACCGATAGGCGTTTCAAGAGACACCGGTTCCTGAGCGATCTTCTTTATTTCCACTACTTTTTCTTCGCTTATGTTCATTCTAGCGGCGATCTCAGCATTGGAAGGATCTCTGCCTAATTCCTGTACGAGCATCCTCTCGGTGCGCACCATCTTATTAATGGTCTCCACCATGTGCACCGGTATCCTGATCGTTCTGCCCTGATCGGCGATGGCTCTGGAGATTGCCTGACGGATCCACCATGTGGCATACGTAGAGAATTTGTAGCCCTTTGTGTAGTCGAACTTATCCACTGCTTTCAGCAATCCAAGATTGCCTTCCTGAATGAGATCCAGGAACTGCATTCCTTTCCCCACATAGCGCTTCGCTATTGAGACCACAAGCCTCAGGTTGGCTTCCGAGAGTTCTTTCTTGGCTTCCTTATCGCCGGCCTCGATCCTTTTTGCCAGTTCGACTTCCTGCTCGGCGGTGAGAAGCGACACTTTGCCTATCCCTTTGAGATAAAGCCTCACAGGATCAGCGATATTGATTGCATCGTCCGCTGAGACTTCTTCCTTTGCGATCTCCTTATTCGGGATGATCACTTCTCCGTCATCGGCAACCACAAGCAGGTCGTCCTCAGTATCTTCCTTCATCAGTTCATCGGTAAAGGAATCAAAAGCCATTCCCGGTTCCTTTGTCAGGTAATCGAATACGGCTTCGCTCTGCTCATCAGTGATATCCAGTCCGTTAAGGGCAGAAGCGAACTCCTCGAAATGGATTCCGCCTTCCTCTTTCGAAAACTTTTTCAGAGCTTCCACACGGCTCATGAGTTCTTCATTGCCGGCCAATAATTCATCGATATTGATATTGTCGCTCATATGCATTACACCTCCGTTGATAGACCCAGCAGCATCTTCTTTATCCTGGCATATTCCGTCAGCAGTTCTGCTTCCTCTTCTGTGCCATTTCCGTTCAGGCTGTCCAGCCTGCCCTTTATGGTCTGCAGATGTGAGTTCAGACGGGTTTTGGTCAGGGTCTTGATTCTTTCCCCCAACTCCCCGGAATCGAAGGAATCCGCATAGGCGTCGGCAGCTGCCGCTGTCTGTGTAACTTTGTTATTGTATATCAGTTTTTTCGATATGTCAAACGTATTTTCCTTATACAGCTCTTCTATAGCCAGATAAAGATCCAAAGTATCCTTTTCGAATAGCTCAGCGGTTCCGCCCTTGGAAATAAACTGTTCATAGTTATTTCTGTCAGCCATTATGAAGCCCAGCAGTTCCAGAGCTTTTTTATCTGCCGGCTGAACGGTATTCTCCGTTCTTTCCGCTTCATTTCCGCGTACGGTTCTGTCCGGATAGCGTTGAGTCTCAGTTTGGACTCTCCTGGCTGTTTCGTATATACGGTTACGCACGGTTTCCACGTCCGCTCCGGAAGCTTCTGCGAGGATACGGGTATAATAATCCCATTTCACCTCATCTTTCACCTCAGTTACCGCTTCCGCGGCTTTAGTGAGGAATTCGCTCTTCTGATTGATATCACTCACGTCATATGTCCTTAAGAGCTGTCCTATGCGGAAGTCAGTGGTGTACACCGCTGTCTTGACTGCTTCATCCCATTTTTCTTTGCCGTATTCTCTTATGTAGCTGTCCGGATCATGCTCGTCAGGCAGCACGAGTACCTTTACGCTGAGCCCGTTGTTTTCCAATATAGAGCTTTTGCTCAATGCGGCGTTGCGGCCTGCAGCGTCTCCATCGTAGCATAGAATGACATCATTCGTGAAACGCTTGATCAGTTTGGCATGATTCTCCCCAAGGGCTGTCCCAAGAGTTGCGCACACATTTTTTACGCCCCTGTCGAAAAGAGCGATAACGTCCATGTATCCTTCCACCATGATTAGAGGCTGCCCGGAGATAAAGCCTTTTGCCCGATTCAGGTTATAGAGCGTAGAATTCTTTATAAATACAGGCGTTTCGGGCGAATTCAGATATTTGGGCTCCTGGCCTTTCCTCATTACTCTCCCGCCGAAACCTACCACATGCCCGGTCACGTCCTGGATAGGACACATGATACGATCGCGGAAATAATCGTAGACCCCGCGCTCATTGCTCCGGGCAAGGCTGGAAGCAATTATATCTTCCCGCTTAAAGCCTTTTTGGACAAGGAACTTATACAGGCTATTGTCAGACGGTGAATAGCCGAGACCGAAGGTCTTGATCGCGCTTTCCTTTATGCCTCTGTTGTAAAGATAGCTTAAAGCCTCTTTGTTCTTTAAAAGGCAGCGGTAATAGAAATTGGCACTTTGCCGGTTTATTTCATACAGTGTATTTTTCGAGGAATAACCGCGAGGACGGCCGTTGCCGCTGTCATTCTCGTACTCCGGGGTAAGGTTCTCCTCCTTAGCCAGATACTCCACAGCCTCAGTAAAGCTCATGGAATTGATTTGCATAATGAAATCCAAGATGCTCCCTTTTTTACCGCATCCGAAACAGTAGAAAAGAGGCTTGTCTGAAGCTACGGTAAATGAAGGCGTCTTCTCGTTATGATCGGGGAACGGACACAGCCCAAAATAACGGCTTCCTCTTTTAGTCAGCTTCGTATATCGCGATACGATGCCTATCGTATCCGCGTTGTCTATTACCTTATCGATAAAATTTCTCGTAAATCTCGGCATGTTTACAGATACTGGTGAGGGATGAATATCTCTTCGTATTTTTCAATCGCGTAATTATCCGTCATGCCCGCGATGTAATCGCAGACACTGCGTGGCATATCTTCTTCTCCGCGGATGATGTATTCTTCAGGCATCTCCTCGGGATGCTTTACAAAGTACTCGAAAAGCGTTTTCAGCACTCCTTTGGCTTTTTCTTCCTGACGCGCTTTAGCGGCACTTCCGAGATAAAGCTTTTCAAAGAGAATGTCCCTGAGCCTGCTGGTGATCCCTCCGATCTTCTCTCCTTTGACTACGATATTCTTACCCATGCTGTTCAACACGATATCCTCAATCATCGTATCGATCCGCTGCCTGCTGTTTTCACCAAGTTCTCTGAAAATTTCATCAGGGAAGTCGGCTTTAGTGAGCACACCGGCGCCTAACGCATCGTCCAGGTCGTGATTGACATAGGCGATCTTATCAGAGAAATTGACGACTTTCCCCTCCAGGGTCGCAGGCGAATTGGCACTGCGGTGATTAAGGATGCCGTCGCGTACTTCATATGTCAGATTGAGTCCGTTTCCGCTCTCCAGTACATCCACTACCCGCAAAGACTGTGCGTTATGCTCAAAAGGCGGACAGAATTCATTCAATGCGGCTTCCCCGGCATGTCCGAACGGAGCATGGCCAAGATCGTGGCCCAAAGCTATTGCAGCTGTGAGATCGCGGTTCAGATTCAAAGCATAGGCGATGCGGTCAGCTATATCATACACTTCCAAGGTATGGGTAAGGCGAGTATGCATGTGATCGCTCTGTGGTGAGATAAAGACCTGCGTCTTATGTTTCAGGCGCCGGAAAGCCTTGGAATAGATGATCCGCCCTCTGTCTATCTCGTAGCTGGTATAGATATCGCTGTCAGGTTCCTGCTTAAGACGTCCTGCTGTATCCGCGCTTAAAGCCGCCGCTTCTGCAAGCGTCTTCTTTTC
>JAIKVR010000054.1 GCA_024685545.1 Eubacteriales bacterium
ATCCTCAAGCTGACGGCTTCTGAGAATGCAAGTATCAGAAAGACCGGAGATGAAGAGGACTGGCCTGCTGAGGGCAAGGCGTGCGGTATGGAACTTGACGTTCCTGCGGGGTTCGTTGTAACGGCTGAGGACGGTACGAATACCAATACCTATACCATTGTTATAACGGTTGCGCAGCCGGAGGCTCCGGTGCTTTCGAACGGTACTGCGGAGCGTACGGGCGAAACAACAGCCGAAGTGAAGTTTACTTCAAGCGAAGCCGGAACATATTACTACCAGCTGGTGGAAAAGGGCGGAAATGCCGAAGTTGATACGACGAGTTTCGGTACTACTGCTATCGCGGGAGAGAACATCATCAACCTGAACACTCTTACGGCGGATGCGAGGGATATCCTTATAGTCGTAAAGAGCGCGATGGGTGTTGATAGTGCTCAGCTCAGGGTTGAGATACCCGGGTATGAAGAGCCGGGACCGTCTACAGGAGAGTACACGATCTCCGTGAGCGCTCCTGCGGGAGGAACACTGGTGACCAATGTTACCAGCGCCGATGAAGGCGACAGCGTATTCGTATCCGCAAATCCTGATCAGGGATACCGTATGGTCGAAGATTCCCTTGCTTACACGCTCAACGTGGCAGGCGGAGGAACTGTCAAGATCATCGGAAACCGCTTCCAGATGCCGGCAGGCAACGTAACGGTTACCTGCCAGTGGGAGATCGTCCCCGGAGACGAACCCGGGTCTGAACCCGGTTCGGATGGCATACTGTCCTTCGTCATCAACGGCGTTAAAGCCGTAATAGGTAGCGCAGGAAACAACAATTACATGGTCACGCTCACACTGCCGTACGGCACCGATGTCACGAACCTCGTTCCTGTCATCATCGTATCTGACGGAGTGACGCTGACGCCGGGTATCGGAGAGGCTGTTGACTTCACGGGACCTGTCAACTATACCGCAACGCTTGATGACGGAACCGAGCTTACCTATGTAGTCTCAGTATACGTACAGGCAGGTTCTCTGGCTGACACCATGTGGGAGAAGCTGATCGATTTCTACAATCAGATCCCATGGTGGGATTATGCCGAGCATCAGCAAAGCTACGGAAATTACCCGATATACTGGTATTAAGCAAAACTGCATGGGCTGCAGTAAAAAAGAAGTCTTAAGCTGAAGATCTGCAGAATTAATACAGATCGGGCCGGCGGCCGCCAGGCAAACTGCGGCCATGACAATTGTTTTCAAACTCAAAGCATCCCCCCGAGAAAACCCAGGGGGATGCTTTGCTGTAGAAAAGAACAAATAAACGTAAAACTGTTTAATTTAATATAAAACATATAAAGTTTACCTTTTAAAAAAGTACAAAGCCATGTACTCGGACATAGGCTTGCTCACGTCACAGCTCAGAACTGAATCAGTTGAAAGAATGCATAAAGCTGATTTTGGCGCATATAAAGGAGCGGTTGCCGAAAACATGGTCGCATGCGCTCTGTATCAAAGCGGGTACGATCTATTCTACTACAGGGGGAACAAGCGGCTCTCCTGAGATAGATTTCGTCGCTGCCATAAAGTCTGAGGAAACTTTGATAGAGTGTAAAGCTACCAATAACCGACCAACGAGTATGAAATATGTGATATCAAAGCCTGAAAAGTATGGAAAACATCCTGCCATTAAGATTTCCGATACAAATGTCGGAAAAGGCGAGGGCTTCATAACATACCCGCTTTATTATTGTGGATTTCTTGAATACAACTATGCTCAGGGAACGATGTCTGCAGTCGACATTGGCTCATTGAAAGTACCTGAACAGACTGAATGAAGAACATGAAAATAGCTTTCCTCTGTTTTCGATAAATAGCTTTCTCTATGTTCAAATATTACGAGGAAAACAGCTAAACTCGACACGTCTGTGACATAACAGTCGCGACAATAAAGAGTATATTCCGGGTCTTAAAGATTCAGCTTTTCATCAGAAGAGACATCGAGGTGACATAAGAAGTGATAATCGGGGTGTCCCTTGCGAAAACTTGTTTTGAGTCAGAATTAGTGTCCGGCTTTTATGCTATAATGAATTAAAACTGAACAGAACATCAGAGGCGGTGCGGCCGCAAAAGCTGACTGTCAGCAAGGCGCACTCGCTACAAAAGGGAATGGAGGTTGAAGGCCTCCGCATATCATATACCGTAGGCGCTGAGAATGATGCCCGTCGGCGAAAGCCGGTCATTGGGGAGGCCCGAGAAGGCAGGGCATCTATTCGTCTGAAGCGCGAGCCGGGAGACCTGCTGGTGTTCATTCGTATATTATCAGAAACAGTGAATGGTAATACGACTGCGGGAGTGGTTGTGTTGCCGTTTTTGTTTAAGTATCTATTTGAGGAGGAAATATGAAGTACATGATTTCGTCCATCTCGGACGTGGAAACTGAGGAAGTCGGAGATGATTGGGAGAAACTGACGTATGTTGACCGTACGGCCCCTCTTGCGAAGCAGAATGCACTCGGCATCGAGATCGCAGAGTTCTGCATCTCCGAGAATATGGAGCTCAAATTCGACGACGTGCTGCCTCATATTGAGACGCTGGCAGCTTCTGCAGAATACAAGACCCTTCATGCTCCGTACAACGAACTGTATCCGATGGCAATAGAGCCGTTGGTAGTGGAGGTCGCATACAGGCGCTACAGCCAGACATGGGAATACTGCAAACGCTTCGGAGCGTCAAAGATGATAGTTCACGCCAATTACAATGACGATCTGTATTTTGCCAATTGGTTCGTCAGCAGGCACGTGAACTTCTGGAAGAGATTTTTGAGCGAACATGATGAAGATATCGTTATATGCGTCGAAAACGTCGCAGAGCAGGATCCTGAGCTCATAACGGGCATCATTAAAGGAGTGGACGATCCGAGGCTGCGCATGTGCCTCGACGTGGGCCATGCCAACCTCTCGGGTATCGAGTCGATAGAATGGGTCAGGGCATGTGCTCCCTACGTGGATCATTACCATATCCACAATAACTTCGGAGCCCCTCAGGAAGGAAAGCGCAGCTGGGGAGACAGACACCTCGGTCTCGGAAACGGGATCATAGACATGAAAGCCCTTCTGGATCTCGCGGAAGAGCTTACTCCCGACGCTACTTCCGCCATAGAAAGCTACGAACCAGAGGCGAGCGTTCAGTGGCTGAAGGATCATGGATTCTTAAACTGACAACTCTCAGTTTCAATTGACCGACGCCTTTTGAGGCGCGGTTTCTGTCGTCAGACAACCCGCTGAAAAGCAATGATCTCTGAAAGGTCCTGTTTCGGCTTACCGGATCATTCAGTGTTAAGGCGGACCCAATGATTCATTGATCTATCTCAGCCGGCGCAAAATGAGGAGTCCGTGCTGGTTAGGAATTGACTGCCGGGGACAAAAAAACGGACATCGTCCGCAAACGATGTCCGAACAGTTTTCTTATGGTGGAGAATAGGGGAGTCGAACCCCTGACCTTCTGAATGCCATTCAGACGCTCTCCCAACTGAGCTAATCCCCCGAGCGAAGTATATTATAATAGATGCTTTCCCTGTTTGCAAGAGCATTATTGATTTTTCTCTTAACGCATGCATTTATCATCTGCGGTCAAAACGTGCTTGTAAAAAAAGTTAAGCTGTGATAATATCTATCTATCGCCGAAGTGATGGAATTGGCAGACGTGAAGGACTCAAAATCCTTTGTTGGCAACAACGTGCGGGTTCAAGTCCCGCCTTCGGCACCATACCGGACACCAAAAGCCCTCAGGGGCTTTTTCATATAATCTTTTATATTTCATACTCTTCATCTCCCAAATTGAAAAAAGAATGATATAATCATTTAAGAATAGCAATCTTATATTCAAAGGTTTTCAAAAGGAGAGAAATATGGCAAAACTATCGCAGAAGGAAAACTTTATGCGCATCGCCCGCAGGCAGGAACCCGAATACGTTCCCGTAAGCGTCTTTGCCAGGGACAGAGCCCCGTTCATGACAATGGCTGACCCTGCCGTTATCGGAACTTTCAGAGGTAGGGACGGCGGATACGATCCCTGGGGAGTTCATTACGTCACGAACGCCGAGACCAACTACGCGGCTATCCCTGAACCGGGCAATTTCATACTCAAAGACGTCAGGAAATGGAGAGACGTTATCCATAAGCCCGATTATTCCGGATTCGACTGGGAAAAGGCGGCTGCCGACGACAGGGCTAAGTATCTGCGCGATCCCGAGCAGACGATGTTCACGATAAGCGGATTCGGAGACCTGTTCCAGCAGTTCATCGGGATGATGGGCTTTACCGAGGGTCTGTGCGCTCTCTATGAGGAAGAGGACGAGGTCGCAGAGCTTCTTGATTACATGCTGGAGTTCGCTCTGTACATCACAAAGAACGTTCTTGATTATTACAAGCCCGAAGGATATTATCTGCTTGACGACTCCGCCTCGAAGCTGACCCCGTTCATGTCTCCCGAGGTATTCAACAGGCTCTTCGTGCCGAGATACAAGCAGATACTCGACCTGGCCAATGAAAGGGAGATCCCGATCTTCTACCACAACTGCGGCAGATGCGAAGACTTCATCGAGCCGATGGGAGATATCGGCGTGGCCGTATGGGATCCCGCACAGGTGCAGAACGACCTGAAGGCGCTGCATCAGAAGCTCGGCCGCAAGGTCGCCATCAACGGCGGCTATGAATACCAGAAACCGCCCGAATGGCCGGATGTCAAGGAAGACGACGTGCGCCAGACGGTATACGATACATTCCAGGATCTGGCTCCGGGAGGAGGCTTCATATTCTCCGGACGCATGGTTACATACGATTACTCCGATCCGATGGTCCAGAAGGTCAACGGATGGATCACGGATGAGGCATTAAGACTCAGCGAGACGTTCTACAAATAATTCACGGCTCAAAAGAGCTGCTTGGATAAATAATTAAAGCGAGGGCAGATAAATGAAACTGTTGATCATGGGCGGATTCCTTGGCAGCGGCAAGACGAGCATTTTACTTCAGCTTGCGAAATACCTTTCGGCCAAAAGCCCTGAGGGAGACGTCCAGGTAGTTATTATCGAAAACGAGATCGGAGAGGTCGGCGTGGACGATAAAGTCCTTTCCGGAAACGGCTCATATTCGGTGACGAACATGTTTTCCGGGTGCGTGTGTTGCACGATGTCCGGGGAGCTTGTCTCTGGACTTACCAAGATCCAAAGGGAGATCGACCCTCAGCTGGTCATATTGGAAACGACCGGAGTTGCCTTCCCCCACAATATCAGGGAAACGATACAGTATTCGATGCCCGATCTGGAATGCAGAGTCTGTTGCGTCACGGACGCCAAGAGATGGAACAGGCTGCTCATCCCCATGGGGAACCTGCTGCCCGATCAGCTGGACAGAGCAGATGTGATCATTATCAACAAGGTCGATAAGGTGGATCAGGACGAAGCTGATAAGGTAGAACAGTCGATAAGACAGTTCAACGACACGGCGGTCTTCTTCCGCATCTGTGCGAACGAGCCCATAGACACGAAAGTGTTCGAGACGATGCTCGGATAAAAGAGGTATGAGTATGGATACAGACAACTTAGACAACAGCGCATGCGATCTTCACGATCACGAGCATGATCACGATCATGAGCATGAGCACGAACATGAACATGAGCACGAGCATGAACCGATAAGCGTAGATACTCATGAGACATCCATCGTTGGGGCATATAAGCTCAAGATCCCAGGAGATAAGGATGAGGCTGAGGCGGTGCTTGACGAAAGGATGAGGCTCGTAGCCAGAAAGGTCACCGATCTGGGCGGGATCATCGGGCATATCAAGGCTGTCCTTACCGAACAGGGCAGAAGCGTGATGATATCAATCACTGAGGACGAATCCAATAAACGGTATTTCGACGGGGACAGCTGCAACGCGGACGGAGTGGCGATAGTCTTTCTGATAAAGCCGGAACAGCTGATGGATATCCTCACGGAATGCTTCGGTGATATCGTAAGGGAGAACTGAACGGACAATTTTGATTAAAGAATCAGAGAACGCGCGAACGTTCTCTGATTTTTGTTTTAATATGCCCGCGCGGGACGGGTCAAGAGTATGGTATAATTAATCATGAATCGGAAGGACCTTTAACTGATAATGAAAGTATTCTTGGACAAATTAAAGAGATACGGAAAAAAATACGCGGTCGCGCTCATCGACTTTGCCCTGTCGTTCTCATTGTGGATGGCATGGGCAAGTGTATATCCGCGAGGCGCGATAACGAATGTCAGAAATGTCTCCATATCCACGCTCGGACTGGTCTTCAGCGGGGTGATGACTGCCTGTCTGATACTCTCAGGCATTTACTATATCCTATGGAGATATATCGGAGTAAGAGACCTTGCAAAGCTGTTCGTAGTCAGCATCCTGGCCAACTTCACAGGGGCAGTCGTGGTGAACCTACTGTTCTACCGGATGAGCTACTGGTTTTTGGTGATGCAGATCTTCATGTTCACGCTGGCCTTCATCGCCACACGCATAGGATACTATATGCTCTACAAGCGCTCCCGCAAGACTCCGGATCTGCCCAATGAAAGGAACGTGCTGATCATAGGCGCCGGTGAAGCCTGCGGACTGCTGCTGAACGAACTGACGCTCAATAACATATACAACTATAATCCGGTAGGCATAATCGACGATGACCGCAACAAATACCGCGGAAGCATCATGGGCGTGTCGGTCATAGGCGACCGTTCCATGATCGCCCAGAGAGTCAGAGAGCTCCATGTAGATACTATTATCTTTGCGATAATCGATATCGATCCCGAAGAAAAAGCCGAGATATTGCAGCTGTGCACGAAGGTGTGCGGCGATGTAAAGGTCGTGCAGCGCTTTTACGACGATTATCAGAAGACCAACCTGAAGATACGCGGTGTTACGATGGAGGAGCTTCTGGGCAGAGATGTCGTAAATATCGAGAACATGCGCACTCTTGACTATATAAAGGACAAGACCGTCATGGTCACCGGCGGAGGCGGCTCGATCGGCACCGAGCTTTGCGTGCAGATATGCCTTAATTCCCCCAAAAGACTGGTGATACTGGACAACTACGAAAACAATGCGTATGACGTCCAGCAGATGCTTCTGGCAAAGAAATATCCTTTCCCGATAGATGTCGAGATCGCATCGATCCGCGAAGCGGATAAGCTTGAATACCTGTATAAGAAGTATTCGTTCGATATCATCTTCCATGCGGCTGCTCATAAGCACGTGCCCCTAATGGAGACCAATCCCGAAGAAGCCGTTAAGAATAACGTCGGCGGGACCTATAATCTTTTGTATCTTGCGGAAAAGTACAATGTCGGAAGGTTCGTGACGATCTCCACCGACAAGGCCGTCAATCCGACCAACATCATGGGTGCGACCAAGCGCGTCACCGAAAAGATGATGCTCGCTTTCGCGCAGCACGGTTCAAATACGATATATTCCGCAGTGCGTTTCGGAAACGTCCTCGGCTCGAACGGCTCCGTCATCCCGTTGTTTGCCAAGCAGCTGGAAGCCGGAGGCCCTCTCACGGTCACTCATCCGGAAGTCACGCGTTTCTTCATGACCGTATCGGAGGCGGTATCCCTCGTTCTTACTGCCGGCAGCATCTCGAAGGGCGGGGAGATATTCGTGCTCAATATGGGCAAGCCTGTCAAGATCAGGGAACTGGCGGAGAACTTCATCAGACTGAACGGAAAAGAACCTTACACCGAGATACCTATAAAGTTTATCGGACTGCGTCCCGGCGAAAAGCTCTATGAGGAGCTGCTTATTGATAACGACCAGCTTAAAAAGACGGACAACGAGAAGATCTTCGTGGAGCCGCAGGAAGTTGTCGATGAGAAGGATCTTTATGAAAAGGTAGACCGTCTGAACGCGGCCGCCCGCGTTCCCGATCCCAAAGCAGTCGCCGATATCCTCAAGGAGATCGTGCCGGAATTTGACCACAGGTTAAACGAAAAATGAAAAGAACTGTTTTGCTGACTCTGGTTTTGCTCATATGCCTGTCCTCGGCTTCATGCGGCTCATCCGACAATATAGAAAATGCCGCGGTGATAAAAAAGGTAGGCATCACCCTGTCCTCCGGGGATGACGGCATCTGCCGGGATCTCGGCGCGGCATTGGCCGTCGCTTTTGACGATATATCCGATGAGAAGACAGGATACGAAATAAGTGTCATAGACGCTGCACTAAGTGCCAACGGGCAGTACAATCATGTCGAGCTGTTCGTATCCTCCGGCTTTGATACTGTCGTTGTCGATCTTATCGACGAATCGAAAGCTTATGATATTGCCAGATTAGCCGTAGAAAACGGAGTCGACGTTATCTTTACAGGAATGGCTTATCCCGATGAGATGCCCGAAGAGATCTACCGTGAGGTCAGAGTGGCTATCGAGGAAGAGCGGGGATTTGAAAATGCCTGCCGTGAACAGCTCAGTGCATTAAGGGATACTACGGGCGTATACGGCAGGATTCTTCTCGGTGCTGTTTACAGCGCGGGAAAAGAGATAACGACAAGGCTCGTGGAACCGGGCAGGATATCGTATATAGGATACAGCGCGGAGGATGTCGGCGTGGCTATGATCGAAATACTGGATTCATTGCCTTCGTCCGGAGACACAGACGGCAGCGGCAATATCGAATACGCAGTGATATGCGCCGGAAAAGAGCCGCCATACTCAAATTATTCTATAAAATATCTTGCAGAGACGCTCAGCGAAAAGGGCGTTGCGTCCGGCAGGGTCAAGACTGTAGTCTCAAATGATAAAGACAGCGCAGTCGAAGCCATCGGCAAGCTCCTCGCTTCCGAGGACCCTCCTGATATTCTGTTTGCAATGAGCGATATTGCTTATGAATATGCTTTTGAAGCATTGACAACACAGGGAATGAAAACAGGCAGGGATATCTTTCTGATCTCTGTCTCGGGCGGGAGACAGGATCTCTCGGAAAAGATACCAGATTCGCTGTCCGCTGCGGTGGTGTGCGATACCGGGGTCCTTGCAGGGAAGATAGCTGAGGCAGTCAGCGGATATACGGACGGTACCGGCAGCGACGTAATCGAACACCTCGATATCGGGCTCGTGCATTGAAGCAGTAAGGCTGATTGAAACGATAATCGAATCTATGAATCAGATGGTCTGAAAGAACTATCTGATTTTTTAATCCGGATCCTGACGTTTTGTTGACTTTTCTGTCCCGCAGTATTTAAATTTAACTCATAGAGTAAACCATCCGGGGCGAGTTCTGCAGAACTCCAGGCCTTCGGGCCAGAGCTCTCGGACGCGGTTTCATGAGTTAACTCAAGATCACTTATTCCAACGGGTGCTGCAGCATCTATGGTATTCGTACCATCTGCGGAATCAGTGATCTTGTTTATCAAGAATCAGCGAGAATACTCCCACTTCTGTAAGCGGTGAGATGAATCGCACCAGGAATCTGCTGTAAACAAGCAATGAGTCTTGGCGCCTGATAGTCATTGTCTGAGTTCTGCTTTCTCTGTTCTCTTTGACATGTATAAAACAGAAAAATCGAACATATGTTTGCGAAATACTCCCTCCTGTGCTACAATAACAGCACAGAGAGGAGTACCGCCATGGGCAACAGGGCATACAGATACAGAGCGTATCTGACAGATGATCAGTTTGAACTCGCCATGAAGACCGTCGGTTCCTGCCGCTATGTCTATAACAAAGCCCTGGAGTACAGGAACGACAGATACCAGGAGGAACACGTCTCTGTCAGCTATAATAAGCTTTCGGAATGGCTCACCCATTTGAAGAAAGAGATGCCCTGGCTCAGGGAAGTTGATTCCATAGCTCTCCAGCAGTCGCTCAGGCATCTCAATACAGCCTTTAAGAACTTCTTTGACAGGAAACAGCGAGCCCCCAAGTTCAAGTCAAAGCATACATCAAGATGGCCATATACCACTATGCGCGTAAACAACAACCTGAGGATAGAAGAAGGCTTTCTGGTCATGCCGAAGCTCGG
>JAIKVR010000086.1 GCA_024685545.1 Eubacteriales bacterium
ATAAGGGCCGGAGATCAAATCATAAATGATTACAGCCGGGAATCCAAGAAGGATAGTATTGATGGATATGTGGACATCAAAGAAACTCACCGGAAGAGATCTTAAAAACAGAAAAAGGAATATCTCGATCCATCGGTTATATAATAGGAACCGGAATAATATGCAGACTCTCATCATCTGTGATTGCGGCATAGCTTGTCCTGTATGCGGCAGTTACCGGGATCCGTTGGAGTATGTAATAAAGTATGGAGAACTCGCACGTGAAAAGAAAGACCTTAGCTGTTTGTATTATCCTCTGTATCCTTATGACCATTTCAGCATGCTCTGAAGGCGGATCTGGCAATTCAGGGAAAAAGATCCCGACAGGTTTATGGGTCCTCCGTTATTTCGGGAATGAAAAAGGTGAATATGTCGAAGAATTAAACATGACAGAAGGTTATGGCGGCAGGCAGACAAACTATCTCGAGATGGTATTGATGGATTACGGCCATATGGCCTACTTTGACCTCGATGAAAAGGGTGAGGGAACCTTCACAAATCTTTCGGATGAGACTCAGAAGGTCATATTTGACAGCAAAATGATAGATTTCGAGGACTACGGTGAAACTGCATACACCAGAAAAGGCGATGTTCTTTGGTTCAAGGCGGAATACGAAGACTATTATCTTGTCATGGAAAATGTTTCCGAAACCATGTTCCGGACGATCGCAAACGGGGCATTCGGCTGCGTTGATATCGGAAAGGCAAAGATCGGTGACCTGGTCGCATTCGGGACTTTTGAGACTTGGCCGCTGAATGACAAGACTGAGGCTCTCCGTTGGAGAGTCATAGATATGAAGGGCGATAATCTGCTCATCATCTGTGATCAGCTGATAGACAGCTTTTCATTTAATTACAATCCGAACATGGAGAATCTGGATACTGTCACTTGGAAGAACTCCTCTCTACGACAGTTTCTCAATGATCCCGAAGGTTTCATGACCATGTTTACCGAAGAAGAGATAGCCAAGATACAGGAGACCCATCTTGAAAACAAAGCTGCGAATAAGGAATTGATGAGCTACTGGGGAGATTTTCACGACATTGACGAGAGACAGACCTATTCCGATATGGCTGTGCAGGATCTGCCCGATGATCCGGAAACTGACGATAAGATCTTCATCCTGTCATTTCAGGAAGTCGAGAAGTATTTCGGCAAAGCGTCGGAAACATACGCAGGTACCAGCGATTATCCCTTTAACACAATGCCGGCCAGTTCAAAGTGGATTGCATACATCACGAGAGCTGTCGAGTACAATTATACCGGTTCCGGATTCTATGATTATAGTACATATGGCGGAGCATGGATAACCCGCACTTTGGCTACCGATCACCATGATGAAAAGATGGTAACCTATATCACCGGGCAGGGACAGGTATTCATATACTTTACATATGTACCTATGTTCATCAGACCTGCAATGTGGATACACAGATAATATAGAGCAGGGATAGTGAACTGATTCCCAAAAGCTCTTTAAATAATCCGTTGATCCATGAATTTGTGATTCTATGACAGCGGACATAGGATGCTCTAGAAATCTCAATATAAGAATAGTCAGAAATAGTTGCGTATAATGTAGACATCAAAGGATAGAGTGATGATGTCTGTGTTAATAAAGTGTTGATCGACACTAATCTTGAGATCAAAAAGGAGGTTTCATTACGTGCGAATTTCTCTAGCTGATTGGTGTCAAAAAAAACGGAAAAGAAAACCTATTGAGAGAATGGAACCAGACAAATACTCGGACTCCTGCGGACTATTCTTATGGTAATTCTCAAATAGTCGGGTGGACTTGTTCTTCCTGTGGATTTACATGGCAAGACTCCATTAACCACAGGACAAATCTTAAGAATCCTCGTGGATGCCCTAAATGCGGGAGAAAAAGTGCCGCAGAAAAACTGTCACGCAAAAATCTTATCATTGGAAAGACAGATATTGCCACTTTATTTCCAGAGCTTGTAAAAGAATGGTATTATGAAAACAACGCATTTCTCCCAACTGAGGTCACTTCTGCCTCTGATAAAAAAGCTCATTGGATCTGTCCTCAAGGACATAGCTATTCTATGTCTGTTGTAAGAAGGACTAAAGGCGGACAAGGATGTCCATTCTGTGCTTCAAAGAGAGTCTTACGCAGATTCAATGATCTGCTTAGCAAAAGGCCTGAAATAGCCAAAGAATGGGACAGTGAAAAGAACGAAAAAACACCTGATGCTGTGACAGTTTCATCTAGTATGAAAGCTTGGTGGAGATGCTCAAGAGGTCACTCTTATCAAACATCCGTAGATGAACGTACGAGATCAGATGGAAAACTGTGCAAATAAGAAAGTGCTTATTGAGTACAACGATCTATCAACCACTTGCCCTAAAATAGCAGATCAATGGGATTTGAATAAGAACGAAAAATAAGTCAACAGATGTGACGGCTGGTTCTGGATACAGCGCATGGTAGATATGCGAGAAAGGTCATTCCTACCGATCTCGTGTTGCTGACAGATCTTCGAATAATTACGGTTGTCCTTGTTGTGCAAATAAAGCAGTCCTACCGGGTTTAATGATCTCGAAACAACTCATCCTGTTTTTGTTCCTAAAGTATGACATTATTGAGATTAATGAGATACTGTATGATTATAATCAGCCGTTGCGTGGTATGAGAGCAAACTGATTTTCAAATGGAGGATTTGATTGACGATGGACATTCACAAGTTAACGATAAACAAGGAAACAAAAGTTAATCATATTACGTTTGACTGTTCTCTCTCTGGTCAACTTAAGCAGTTTTTGTATTTGGTAAGAGGGCCTGAAGAAGCATATGAAGATAAAACGGTGCGGTTAAAAGAACATACTCTAAAAGAATCAAAGGAAATAGAATTTGTCTTAAGTGCTGAAAAAAGAAAAGAACTGGCTATACAAGCACGAAATGAATATCTGGATAACTATAAGGACAGCCCGCATGTGGATTATGAATTAGTGGACACACTGGTTAGAGGAGATAACAGAGTCCTTGCTATTCCGCTGTCTTTGGACTTGTTAAAGTTAAAAGAGAACTTCTGGAAAGAGAGAGAAAAAGCATTTCATTTGTGGCTGGACAATGTGCAGTCAAATGATGCGGATGAATTGGCGAGTAAGTATATTGAGTCAGCGAAAGAGAATCTCCAGAAGATAAAGGAAAAGGCAACAGCGGGGGAGATTATTTGCGTGTGGCAAGGAAACTGCGGTGAAGATGCATGTGGGTTTGAGTTTCTTGTTTCACAGTTAGGTGATGCAGATTGTGAAATAGTGCTTCTTGAGTTACCCGCTGATCCCGTAAAGCCTAATGGTGAAGCGTTTGCCCATGAAACATGGTTGTGGAACCATATTCCTATGGACTGCATCTGTGCCCCTATGAGCAAAGCGAGACTGATAAGCAAAGCAGAACGCAAAGCAATTATTACAGATTGGAATAGACTTGTATATGAAGACTCCGATTTACGAGTATATGAGAAGGGGAAGATTAAAAGTGTTCCAATGTCATATTATGACAAAATCGTTGAAGAGATGATCCCAGAGAGAGAATTCAAAAGTACAAGTCTTGTGTTTGCATTACAGGAAAACGGAAAGGCTCACGTTCCTACAGAGTACTGGATTGAAAGAATCTTTGCATTTATTCGTGATAAACGACTGGATTTCATTGCTTTTAATACTCCCGGGGCCTTCTGGGAGTATGATTGTTATTTAAAAAAACCTGGAACGAAGTATAGTCCAGTCTGTGATAAAGTGTCTGATGCATTTGTTAAGGATGTTAACATTAGAGACTATTTGTCTGATGAAGTGTCCTGCTTCTCTGATTTTTCAGATGAATATTCCTATAATGGGAAAGATGAAGTGATGAATTATCTCGAAAAGACTTTCTTTTCTAAACGGGGCGAATATTACAAGAAGTCATGTAAATTAATGAAACGTGGTTTCCCAGAAAAGTACTATGGCTATTTTAATAAAAGTGATGATAAGAAGGTAATGGCAGTTCAAATACTTGTAGATAATGAGGAGGTAGTTCACATTGATATAGTAGATATCAGTGAGGATGTTGACAGCAATTAGGGCAGATAGGTAGAGCATTTATCGAGAGGCTATAGACTATAATCGATTTATTTAATGGCTGTGACATGATTGGATTTACGGGATCGCAACCATGCCCTGTGAGGATAATGATGTCAAACGTAAGCAAAGAATGGAGTTTGTTAGTGTCAAGACAATTTCGAAATACAGGTGATTGCCTGTATCGTTTCCCCCGGGATCGACATAGGCAATCACTTTGTTTTATGATTTGATTCCCTCAGCAGTTGGGTATAACAGAATACTGATTTTAAACCAACTGCATCAGATAGAACTTAAGATAGTCGGTCTCGGGCACGTTCCACAGGATGGGGTGGTCTGCGGCTTGACGCCGATATTCGATCTGACGCACCTCCATGGAAGACTGCTTTGCCGCGGCCTCGATAGCGCTTTTGAATTCCTTTTCATCGAGGAAATGAGAGCAGGAACAGCTCGCTAGGTATCCCCCTCTTCTCAGAGCCTTCATCGCTTTTGTGTTCAGTGATATGTATCCTCGGTAGGCTGCCTTTTCAGTTTTGCGTGATTTGGTGAAAGCAGGCGGATCCAAGATGATGAGATCATACTCTCCCTTTTTCACGGTGTCCAGATAATCAAAAATATCGGAAACAATGAATTCCACTTTGTCAGACAGGTCATTGAGTTTCGCGTTTTCCTCAGCCTGCTCGATCGCGGTTTTGGAAATATCCACCGCGGTCACCCTGTCCGCTCCGCCCATTGCGGCGCACAGCGCGAAGGAGCCGGTATGGGTGCAGCAGTCCAGGACCCGTTTACCCTTGGCTATATTCATTACCGTCCGCCGGTTGTATTTCTGGTCCAGATAAAAGCCTGTTTTCTGACCGTTCACGAAATCGACGATATATTTAACGCCGTTCTCTTCAATTATTACGGATTCCTTTTCGGGAACAGTAATGTCCGGCAGAGGGTAGTAGCCTTTTTTCTCCTCAAGGCCCTCGAGCTGCCTCATGGCTTCATCGTCCCTCTCGTAGATCCCGGAGATATTCTCGCCGTCGGCAGTCAAGGTGTTGTAAATGATCGGCATGAGTATCGGTTTGATCTTCTCCATTCCGTAGGATGTCGTCTGGGTTACGATGATATCATTGAACCGGTCAGCCGTAAGTCCAGGGAAACCATCCGCTTCGCCGAAGATCAGCCTGCAGGCTTTCCTGTCTGTTTCGCTCATGACGCTTTTGCGGTATGTCCATGCGTATTCGACACGGCGCTGCCAGAATGCCTTGTCGAAGTTGTCGTTGGCATTGCGGGAGAGAAGTCTCACGCGTATCTTGCTCTTTTCGCTGATGAAACCGCTGCCCAGATATTTTCCTCCCGCCCCGGCCACATCAGCTATCCCGCCGTTCTCGAAAGTATCTGGCTCGGCTGCCACATCCGAAGCATAGAGCCACGGATGGCCGGTAGAGAGCCATCTCTCGCCCTTTGAAGTTACAGTAAAAATGGGATAATCCCGCTTAGTTTTCATAGCATTCTCCGTATAGACGGGATTATATCATCTACGGGGAATCTTTTCAATTTGGGGTTGCAAAACGGGGATCATAAGGCTATGATATTATCAGCAGACAGGCATGTAGAGTGCTAAAATATAATGATACCGAAAGGAAGAATACATATGGCAAAGAGACAATTCAAAGCTGAGCCGAAAAGGCTTCTGGATCTTATGATCAATTCCATTTACACAAACAGGGAGATATTCCTTAGGGAGCTTATCTCGAACGCCAGCGACGCTATCGACAAGCTTTATTACAAATTCCTGACGGAGGGCGTGGGCGGCAAGAGCCGCAGTGATTTTTCCATCCGTGTCACTCCGGATAAGGCTGCCCGCACCCTGACCATTTCCGACGACGGGATCGGCATGACGAAGGACGAGCTGGCGGAGAACCTTGGTATCATAGCCAAGAGCGGGAGCGAGGATTTCAAGAAAGCTCTGGACACCAAAGAGGATATAGACATAATCGGCCAGTTCGGAGTAGGGTTCTATTCCGCCTTCATGGTGGCAAAAAACGTAAAGGTGCGGAGCCTTGCTTACGGTGAGACACAGGCATATCAGTGGGAGTCCGAAGGCACCGACGGCTACACCATAACCGAATGCAATAAAGAGGGAAACGGGACGGAAATAATCCTGACGCTGCGTGAGGATACCGAAGCCGAGCAGTTTTCCACTTATTTGGAGGAGTACACGCTCAGACGCCTCATCACTCATTATTCCGACTATATCCGCTACCCTATCATCATGCAGGTGACTAAGAGGAAGGAAGTCCCAGTCAGTGATGAGGAAAAGGAGAAGGACGATTACGAGCCCGCATACGAGTCCTATCAGGAGGACGAAACGATCAACAGCATGGTGCCCCTCTGGAAGAAAGCCAAGAAGGATATCACGCAGGACGAGTATGACCATTTCTACGAGGACAACTTCCACGATTACCAGGCGCCCTTGAGTGTGATCCATACCAATGCCGAAGGCGCACTGAACTACAATGCGCTGCTGTTCATCCCTCAGGAGGCATCATACGACTATTACACGAGGGATTTCGAGAAAGGGCTCGCGCTCTACACCAACGGCGTGCTCATCATGGAAAAATGCGCCGAGATGCTGCCGGACTACTTCAGTTTCGTAAAAGGACTCGTGGACAGCTCCGATCTGACACTGAACATCTCCAGGGAAACGCTGCAGCACGACAGGCAGCTGAGGGCAATCGCCTCCCATCTGGAAAAGAAGATAAAGACAGAGCTCAAGGAGATGCTGACGAAGGACAGGGAGAAATATGAAGGCTTCTTCAGATCCTTCGGGAGACAGATTAAATACGGGCTATACAGCGACTACGGCATCCATAAAGACGTGCTCTCGGATCTCGTGCTCTTCGAATCCTCTTACGAGGGCAAGCCGGTGACTTTTGAGGAATATATCTCCCGCATGGCTCCGGACCAGAAATATATCTATTATGCATGCGGGGAGAATGCCTCTCGCATCGCTTCCATGCCGCAGACAGAAGCGCTGAAGGCCAAAGGCTATGAGATCCTCTACTGCACGCAGGATGTGGACGAATTCGCGCTCAAGACTATAGAGAGAGTAAATGACAAGCCCTTCCGCAACATTTCCGAAGGGGATCTGGGAATAGAGCTTTCTGAAGAGGAGAAGGAACAGGTAAAAAAAGCAGGAGAAGAGAACAGC
>JAIKVR010000087.1 GCA_024685545.1 Eubacteriales bacterium
ATAAGGGCCGGAGATCAAATCATAAATGATTACAGCCGGGAATCCAAGAAGGATAGTATTGATGGATATGTGGACATCAAAGAAACTCACCGGAAGAGATCTTAAAAACAGAAAAAGGAATATCTCGATCCATCGGTTATAATAGGAACCGGAATAATATGCTGATTCTCATCAGCTGTGATTGCAGAATAACTTGTACTGCATACGGCAATTGCCGTGATCCATTGGAGTATGTAATAGATTATGGAGAAATCGCACGTGAAAAGAAAGACCTTAGCCGTTTGTATTATCCTCTGTATCCTTATGACCATTTCAGCATGCTCGGAAGACGGATCTGGCAATTCAGGGAAAGAGATTCCGACAGGTTTATGGGTCCTCCGCTATTTCGGGAATGAAAAAGGTGAATATGTCGAAGAATTCAACATGACAGAAGGTTATGGCGGCAGACAGACAAATTATCTCGAGATGGTATTGATGGATTACGGCCATATGGCCTACTTTGACCTCGATGAAAAGGGCGAGGGCACCTTCACAGATCTTTCGGATCAGACGCAGAAGGTCATGTTTGACAGCAAAATGATAGATTTCGAGGATTACGGTGAAACTGCATACACCAGAAAAGGCGATGTCCTTTGGTTCAAGGCGGAATACGAAGACTATTATCTTGTCATGGAAAATGTTTCCGAAACCATGTTCAGGACGATCGCAATCGGGGCATTCGGCTGCGTCGATATCGGAAAGGCAAAGATCGGTGACCTGGTCGCATTCGGGACTTTTGAGACCTGGCCGCTGAATGACAGGACAGAGGCTCTCCGCTGGAAAGTCATAGATGTGAAGGGCGATAATCTGCTCATCATATCCGATCAGCTGATAGACAGCTTTTCATTTAATTACAATCCGAACATGGAAAATCTGGATACTGTCACTTGGGAGAATTCCTCTTTAAGACAGTTCCTCAATGATCCCGAGGGCTTCATGACGATGTTTACCGAAGAAGAGCTGGCCAAGATACAGGAGACGCATCTTGAAAACAAAGCAGCGAATAAGGAATTGATGAGCTACTGGGGGGATTTTCACGACATTGACGAGAGACAGACCTATTCCGATATGGCTGTGCAGGATCTGACCGATGATCCGGAGACTGACGATAAGATCTTCCTCCTGTCATTTCAGGAAGTAGAGAAGTATTTCGGCAAAGCGACGGAAGCATACGCAGGAACCAGCGATTATCCCTTCGACTCGATGCCGGCCAGTTCAAAGTGGATTGCTTACATCACGAGAGCTGTAGATTACAACTATACCGGATCCGGCTTTTTTGATTATAGTACATATGGCGGCGCATGGATAACCCGCACTCTTGCTACCGATCACCATGATGAAAAGATGGTCACCTATATAACTGGGCAGGGGCAGGTATTCATATACTTTACGTATGTACCTATGTTCATCAGACCTGCCATGTGGATACATAGATAAGAAAAAAGCAGAAATCTTTCCCGTGACGATACTCGTGTTGCGATTGCGTTATTCATTTGAAACATCAGATTAGGCAAAAGGGATGAGACAGCAGTTCGTGGTCTCATCCCTTTTGCAGAAGTCGCATTGGTTTAATCACTGAAAATATCCGAAGCGGATCACAAAAGAATTCTCTCATACCAATTGTATAAGATAGAACTTCAGATAATCGGTCTCAGGCACATTCCAGAGGATGGGATGATCTGCGGCCTGCCGCCGATATTCGATCTGACGCACTTCCATGGACGACTGCTTTGCCGCGGCTTCGATAGCGCTCTTGAATTCCTTTTCTCCGAGAAAATGCGAGCAGGAGCAGCTGGCAAGGTATCCGCCTCTTCTCAAAGCCTTCATTGCCTTTGTATTCAGGGAGACATACCCGCGATAGGCGGCCTTCTCAGTCTTACGTGATTTAGTGAAGGCCGGCGGGTCCAGGATGATTAGATCGTATTCTCCCTTCTTCACAGTATCCAGATAATCAAAAACATCGGAGACCACAAAGTCCACTTTGTCTGACAGTCCGTTGAGCTTCGCGTTTTTCTCTGCCTGTTCGATCGCGCCTTTGGAAATATCCACTGCGGTCACCCTGTCCGCTCCGCCCATGGCGGCGCAAAGCGCGAAGGATCCGGTATGGGTGCAGCAGTCAAGGACCCTCTTTCCCCTGGCTATATCCATTATCGAACGCCTGTTGTATTTTTGATCCAGATAGAAGCCTGTTTTCTGGCCGTTAACGAAATCGACGATATATTTTACGCCGTTCTCTACAATTATTACGGAGTCTTTTCCCGGTGTGGCCACGTCTGGCAGGGGGTAGTAGCCTTTCTTCTCCTCAAGGCCTTCAAGCTGCCTCATGGCCTCGTCATCCCTCTCGTAGATGCCCGAGATCTTCTCCCGATCTGCAGTAAGGGTGTCGTAGATGATCGGCATGAGCATCGGTTTGATCTTCTCCATACCGAAAGAGGTCGTCTGGGTGACTATGATATCATCGAACCGGTCAGCCGTGAGTCCGGGGAAGCCATCCGCTTCCCCGAAGATCAGCCTGCAGGCCTTCCTGTCCGTTTCGCTCATGACGCTTTTGCGGTATGCCCATGCGTATTCGACACGGCGCTGCCAGAAGGTCCTATCGAAATTGTCGTTGGCATTGCGGGAGAGCAGCCTGACACGTATCTTGCTTTTTTCGCTGATGAAACCGCTGCCCAGATATTTTCCGCCTGTTCCGGCAACATCGGCTATACCTCCGTTCTCAAAGGTATCCGGCTGAGCAGCCACATCCGAAGCATAGAGCCACGGATGACCGGTCGAAAGCCACCTTTCGCCCTTTGCTGTCACAGTAAAAATAGGATAGTCCCGTTTAGTCTTCATAGCGTTCTCCGTATAAACGGGATTATACCATCCTCAGGGATTCTTTTCAATTTAGGGTTGCAAAACGAGGGTGATAAGACTATGATATTATCAGCAGACAGGCATGTAGAGTGCTAAATATAACGACATCGAAAGGAAGAATATATATGGCAAAAAGACAATTCAAAGCGGAACCGAAACGGCTCCTGGACTTGATGATCAACTCGATCTACACAAACAGGGAGATATTCCTCAGGGAGCTTATCTCAAATGCTAGCGACGCCATCGATAAACTGTACTACAAGTTTCTGACTGAGGGTGTAGGCGGCAAGAATCGCAACGACTTCACTATCCGCGTTGCGCCCGATAAAACTGCCCGCACATTGACTATTTCCGACGACGGGATCGGCATGACAAAGGATGAACTGGCGGAGAACCTGGGCATCATAGCCAAGAGCGGGAGCGAGGATTTCAAGAAAGCCCTGGACACCAAGGAGGATATAGACATTATCGGCCAGTTCGGCGTAGGGTTCTATTCCGCCTTCATGGTGGCCAAAAACGTAAAGGTGAGGAGCCTAGCCTACGGTGAGACTCAAGCGTACCAATGGGAATCCGAAGGCACCGACGGCTACACCATCACCGAATGCGATAAAGAAGGAAACGGGACCGACATCATCCTGACGTTGCGCGATGATACTGAGACGGAACAGTATTCCACATATCTGGAGGAATACACGCTCAGGCGCTTGATTACCCATTACTCCGACTATATCCGCTACCCTATCATCATGCAGGTGACTAAGAGGAAGGAAGTCCCAGTCAGTGATGAGGAAAAGGAGAAGGACGATTACGAGCCCACATACGAGTCCTATCAGGAGGACGAAACGATCAACAGCATGGTGCCCCTCTGGAAGAAAGCCAAGAAGGATATCACGCAGGACGAGTATGACCATTTCTACGAGGACAACTTCCACGATTACCAGGCGCCCTTGAGGGTGATCCATACCAATGCCGAAGGCGCACTGAACTA
>JAIKVR010000030.1 GCA_024685545.1 Eubacteriales bacterium
CCGCCGGAAAGGGTCCAGTGGCGGTAGCTGCCTGCTGCATCGTGGGTCTCGCGGGCTTTCTTTGCGGCTTCGGTGTAGAGGCCGTATTCATGCTCTTTGAGGTTCTCGGTGTAGCTGATATCGGTGTGCTTGTTCCTGGGCAGGGGAACATCCTGTTCGCCGGCCAGAATATCCTGTATCGTGGCAACGTTTACAGTATGAGTGGTGGTGCCGTCCTTGACTGCTACTGCAGCAGCAACTCCTGCGGCCTGTCCTGTGCCGACGCACTGCGGGATCAGGTTCACATTGTCGATTGCGATCTTGTCGGCGGAGATGTGGCGTCCGGGTGCAAGGAGGTTATCGACTTTCTGAGGCAGTATGGCACGGTAGGGGATCTCGATAGGAGCGTTGTCATTCAATGTATCGACTGTGCAGTGCCATGCGATGGTATCGTCAAATTCCTTCGGGAAGGCCCAGTCATTGGAATCGATGACGTATTCACCGACGATGCGGTGGCTTCCTCTGGTGCCCAGCTGCGGAGCGATATCGTAAAGGTAAGCATCCTTGAATACTTCGGGGCACATCTCGCGGTATGTCTCTACGACCTGGCGGATCTTCAGCCTGGTCTGCATTTCGGTATCTGTCTGATCTGCGATCTTTGAACAGTCGTGC
Organism: Eubacteriales bacterium; assembly: GCA_024685545.1. GTDB lineage: Bacteria > Bacillota > Clostridia > Eubacteriales > Anaerofustaceae > JAAYHF01. The sequence goes on from JAIKVR010000030.1 coordinate 652, forward strand.
TTGGGCTGCCAGTTGTTCATCCAGCTGACATCGTCTGTCGGCCCGCCTATGAGTCCGGCTCTGAAGCCGTGGATCTCACCAATCTTCTGGCCGAGAGCCATCGCTTCTTCCCTGTGTGTGCGGCTCCATGCGCCGTATGCGGCTCTGGAGAATCCGGCGATACGGTATACGAGTGCGGTGGAAGAGCAACGGCATTCGTCATCGATAGCGGAAGATGTGGGAGCTCCGGAGAGACGGCAGAGATCTGCGTCGCCGGTGGCGTCGATAACGACCTTTGCGAGGACAGCCTTGCGGCCTTCCTTGGATTCAAATATGACGCCTTTGCATACGTTGTTTTCCATAATGGGCTTGCACCCCCAGGAGTGATACATGACTCTGATGGAATCTTTCAGCTCGTCGAGCATCACGTCCATCTCGATCTTCATCTGGTTGGGCTCGAGCATGAATTCATGTTCAATTCGAGGGGGATTGCTGCGGGCGACTCCGCAGACTCCGCCGTATTTAGCGATCATAGCGGGATCTGTCTCGCCTGCAAGCTCCATTGGAGGTCCAACGACTGCTCCGGGGATCTTGGAAAGTCTTGTGTACCATTCTTCCTGCAATCCGCGGACGTATGTTTTTTCGTGGAATGAGAGGCTGGGGATGAGCAGGACATAACCGCCAGTTACATCGCCTCCGCAGTATCCGTAGCGTTCCATAAGAATGACATTCTTGCATCCCGCACGGGCTGCAGCCACAGCTGCTGAATGTCCGGCAGCACCGCCGCCGACAACCAGTACGTCGCATTCATCGTAAACGGGAATGGTCGTCTGCGGTTCGATATAGGTCTTAGCGCACATTTTTCGTCTCCTTACAATAATAGAATAGTTTGTGCTTTATTATATGAAGTACAAAACCATATTAACAGATTAAAATTTGATTGGCAAGGGTTTGAGGCTTAAAAGCGAACGTGTTTGGGCTCTATAAGGTCAAATAAAAAAGGCGGAGCTGAGCTCCGCCTTAATTGTTGATTGTTGATACTGGATACTGTTTAGAACAGTCCGCTGACTTCTCCGGTATTGACATCGACGTCGACACGACGATATGCCGGGTCGGATCCGGTTCCGGGCATCATGGAGATGGTTCCGGACATCGGGCAAAGGAACTTGGCTCCGCCATACTCGAGAATGTCGTGGATCTTCAGTCTCCATCCTGTCGGGACGCCCTTCTTGGTCTGGTCGTCGGACAGTGAGAGGTGAGTCTTGACCATCATTGTGCAGTAATCAGCATACTTGGGATCGTTTTCGAATCTCTCTGCTTTTTCGGTGGCTTCCGGTGTCCAATCGACGCCGTCTGCTCCGTAAACTTCCTTGGCGATGAGGTCGACTCTCTGTCTGAGAGGCATTTCGAGAGGATACAGGAATTTGACTGTGCCGGTGGATTCTTCGCAGGCATCAACGACGGCTTTAGCCAGATCGATGGCGCCTTCACCACCATACTGCCAGTGGTTGGACATAGCGCAGCGAACGTTGTTCTCCTTGCAGAGTCTCTCGATGAGTGCGACTTCGTTATCGGTGTCTGTATAGAACTTATTGATGCAGACAACAGGAGTAATTCCGGACTTCTTGACGGTGTTGACATGATGGAACAGGTTCGCGCATCCCTTTTCGAGGAGCTCGAGGTTCTCTTCCTTGTATTCTGCCGGGAGAGGTACACCAGACTTGACTTCCGGTCCGCCACCGTGCATCTTGAGGGCGCGGATGGTGGCGACGACGACAGAAACGTGAGGAGCAAGGCCGGAAAGACGGCACTTTACGTTCCAGAATTTTTCGAATCCGATGTCGGCTCCGAATCCGGACTCTGTGACGTGGTAATCGAAGAGCTTGAGTCCGAGTCTGTCGCCGATGATGGAGGACTGTCCGATAGCAATGTTGGCGAACGGTCCGGCGTGGATCAGTATGGGCTGTCCTTCAACGGAGTAGCACATTGTCGGGTTGATGGTGTTACGCATCCATGCGCACATAGCACCATCGACTTCGAGGTCGTGAGTGGTTACGGGGTTGCCCTTCTTGTCGTAAGCAAGAACGATCTTGCCGATACGATCTCTGAGGTCCGCGAGGTCTCTGGAGATGGAAAGGATGGCCATGAGCTCAGATCCGACAGCGATGCCGACCTTGGATTCCATCGGGAAACCATCAGCTTTGCCGGGGCCGCCGATCTTGATATGTCTGAGGCCCTGAGCGCAGAAGTCGAGAACCCATCCGAATTCGACTCTGTTGGGGTCGATGTCGAGTCTCTTCAGTCCGCTCTTGGCAAGGCGTTCATCACTGTAGTTGTTTTCATGCTGCATACGAGCATTCAGAGCTACCATTGCCAGGTTGTGGGCGTTCATGATATCGTTGATGTCGCCGGTCAATCCGAGGGAGAATTCGGTCATCGGGATCAGCAGTGCGTTTCCGCCGCCTGCTGCGGTTCCCTTAACGTTCATCGTCGGGCCGCCGGAAGGCTGACGCAGGCATCCGCCAACGTTCTTTCCGAGCTTGCCCAGTCCTTCGATCAGTCCGAGAACTGTGGTGGTCTTGCCTTCTCCGAGCGGAGTCGGGGTGATGGCTGTAACTTCGATGAATTTTCCGTCGGGCTTATCCTTTAAGCGCTCCATGACTTTGATGAAGTCGATTTTCGGGGTCTTGCCGTAAGGAATGAGCTCTTCCTCAAGAAGGCCTAACTTCTTGCGGAATGTGTCAACGCTGGGGAGCTTTGACATAGCGTCCTGAGCTATTTCCCAGTCTTGAACTTTGGTAGGATCAAGCATGATTAGAATTTCCTCCTATTTAATATTTTGTGCTTGAATTATTGCAACGCGTCCGAATGAGCCGGAGCGGCGTTTGTAAAACTGCAGCGGAATGCGGACGGACATTAACCGCCCATTAAACTCGCTCCGATTAATAATAGCACAAAGCCGTCTGAAAAAAAATACAAATCACTTCAACTTTACTTCGATTTTATCCGCGGAGTATCTCATATGCAAAAAAATTAAAAAAAACAGATTGTGTCCAATGAAAGGGCTGTGGATTCGTGCTTTTATTCAAATTGATGCGGACTGCAAGTCCTCTCAGAAGACACGTAAACTGCAGGCCGGAAAGCAGCGGCACGTGAACGATAATATCATGATGATATTCTGTTGAAAACAAACCCGAAAAAGAATATTATGGAAAAAACAAGCGAAAAAATAGCGTACAAAAGAAACCGGTTCAGGGTTTTGCGCGGGAAAGAGGAGATCTATGCAGCAGGAAAATGAGATCACAGGATCCGTAATCAGCGAATCCGACAGACAGAAAATTATCGTCAGAACAAGTCTTTTGGGAATACTTGCCAATATCTTCCTTGCATCGGTAAAACTGGTCACAGGTCTTGTTTCGCATTCGATAGCCATAGTTCTGGACGCAGTGAATAATCTATCGGATGTCCTGTCTTCCGTGGTTACGATAGCAGGCGCCAAGCTGGCAGGCAGAAGCGCGGATAAAAAACATCCTTACGGCTACGGAAGGCTCGAGTACATGAGCGCGATGATAGTGTCTGTGATCGTTCTGTATGCCGGTATCACAGCCTTTACTGAGTCCGTAAAAAAGATAATACATCCGGAAACTCCCGACTATTCGGTGGTTACACTGCTCATAATCGCCTCAGGCGTGGCAGTGAAGATAATCCTCGGTACCTATGTCAAAAAGATCGGAAACAAGGTAAATTCAGGCTCGCTCTCCGCTTCCGGCGCAGACGCTCTTTCCGATGCCGTCCTTTCCTTTGCGGTGCTGGCCTGCGGTGCCATCTTCGTGCTGACTGGCGGCAGGGTTAGTCTTGAAGCTTTTGTGTCAGTGGGAATCTCGCTGTTTATTATCCGCGCTGGTATCGGGATGATCGGAGACGCCCTTAATTCTATTTTGGGACAGAGAGTGGACGCAGCACTCGCAAGAAGAATAAAATCCATCGCTGCGGAAAACAAGGATGTGATCGGAGCCTACGACCTGATGCTCAATGACTACGGACCCGATAAATACATCGGATCCATCCATTTGGAAGTTCCCGATACCCTGTCCGCAGGGGAAATAGACAGGGTGACCCATGAGGTCTCAACAGATGTCTACGATAAGACAGGTGTCATTATCGCCGCCGTCGGGATCTATTCAGTGGATTTCCGCGATGACGACGAGGCGAAGATGCGCGATGAAGTAAAAGCAGTGGTGATGGGCTATGATCATGTGCTGCAGACTCACGGACATTACGTCGATCTTGAGCATAAATTTATGAACTTTGACATGGTCATCGATTATAATTCCGAAGACCGTACCGGCCTGTTTAAGACGATCAAGGAGGATCTGGAGAAACGCTGGCCAGACTTTACTTTCCGCATCAACCTTGATCCTGATATGAGCGAGTGAATGGGATAAACGGGAAACGGTTCCGCAAAAGCGTTTCCTGAGACATATTGCATTTTTGGAGGCTCTCTGGGAAAACAGATTCGCTGCGTGCACGCGCATGCGGGCACAGTTTCCTGCTGTTCACCATATTTCTGATTTCGGCTGAACGAGTCCTTTATTGTGTCAAAGGAAGCTCGCGCTGTAGCGCGGGCTTCTTTCATGATGATCCTGGGCTTTGCGCTGCGCATCATGTGCCGTATGTTCTGGAAAAGAATAAGCAGTTCCGCACTTTTGGAGAAGATGGGGAGACTTTATGCTGAAGTCGGACAAGATGAGACATTGAGGTTCAGTCTTCCCGTGTGATATGGTAATATTTTAAAGTTATTTAATACGTTTTGAAGTTATCGCGAATACTGATATTTTATTTCCCTGCAAACCCTCTGCTGTGGCTGATTCCGTGAGCGTTGAAGTCTATGGCTTGTTATTTCATCCTTTCGTAAATGGGATTGAAAAAAGAGCTGTACATCCTGCCGTTTATTGCAGAAAGGGAAATGAGTGAGGTCCTGCTGTGCAGGATGCGCTCGTTCTATATTTCGTTTGCCGTGACGGTGATTCTTATATGGCCGCAGTTTATCTGGACTCCAGAAAAGGCACTGGGCGTTTGTACATGCTTATAGCTTTTGTCATATATGGATTGTTCAGCTTCAGGCTATACAGGCGCTGGCGAAAAGCCTCGGGGAAAAATAGGTTTTAAAATAGTTCTGTTCTTTCTTCCTTTTATCTTTCTATTGATTCTGGGCCTTGGAAAATCGGAATGCCATAAGCTGTAGCTTGATCAGGTAAAGACGTACGGCAGATTCCTGACGGTCCTTCACAAGACAGTTTCTGTCGTGGTATCTTCCCTCGAACTAACTGTGGTGGTATTTGTCGTGGGATTCATCACTTTCCTTATCAATCCGCCTAGAGCTCTTATCGAATGGGAAGCTACGGATTTCAGAGAGAAGACGCAAACATCGTAGCGGACAGGGATGTCATCACATGGGAGGGGGCCATAACCGATGAGATCTCGGATATAAGCAGTTTTTAAAGAAGTCGGAAACTCTTCTTCCCCTATTATTCTCAGGATAAGAACGTTGTCGTTATGGGATATATAATAGGGTCCAACCTTGAAAGCAGGTCGGGCCTGGCTTCCGCCAATATATATCAGATGATAGAGGCTTCCAGTCAGGGCAGCGGCCTCACATTTGTTTTGGAAGCCGGAGGTTCCGAGTTCTGGTTGACGAAAGGCATAGATAACGGGTCATACGGCCGGTATGAGATCAGAAACGGTGAACTGAAGCTTATTGAAAATCTGCCGGGAATACTTGTCTTGCCGAAGCGTCCATTTGAGTGATTTTATCACCTGGACAACCCATAAATTTCCCACGAACCGCTATATGCTGGTGCTGTGGGATCATGGCGGCGTGGCATATGGCTTCAGGCAGGACCAGAAAAACAAGCTGGATACTGATATGGGAACGATGCCTTATCAGAGATTCTGACCGCGCTTGAGACGCAAGCCGGTGATTCGAGATAATCGAGTTTGATGCTTGCCTTATGCAGGACATCGAGATAGCCGCGGCAATGGGACCGTACTGCGATTATTATTTGGCTTCCGAGGAGACTGAAGGCGGATACGGATGGTAATATACCTACACTTTCGGCAAACTCGCCTCAGACCCGGGAAAGAGCAGCGAGGACTTTGCAGTGGATCTCATATCCACATTCGACCAGCTGAATACAATACTTAAAAATAAGGACGGGGAGCCTGATACAGGGGCACTCTCTCATTCGTCAATACAACGCTCGCCAAGCCGGCCAACACCAAACTCAGCGATGTACTGGGCAAGATCAAGACGCAATTATGAAAAATGAAGGTGTATACGCCGATGCCGCACTGGCGGCATGCAGTGCGTATGATTTCTTCGGTTACCAGATCGACCTCATAGATTTCCTCGACACTCTGGGAGGGGCCGACTATGAAGACAGGATATGCCCGGAATATGAGATAAGGGAACTTATCGCGGCCTTGAAAGGATGCGTGCCTTACCGCAACAGCGACTCCGCCGAGGGTATCAACGGCATCGCAGTCGTCATCTCCGTCAGAAACATGTCGCTGTATACAGTGACATCGAAGGTCGATTTTTACGAAGGAAGAATGGTATGATAAAGGCTTCGAAGATTTTGTCACTGCTTCAGCGATGACGGACATCCCGCTGGAAGAAGCCGAAAACGGATACAAAATACTTCTCCCTGAAGAGACATGGGATATTGTGATTGATGAGAAGATGATGCTCTTCGAAAACGTAGTGGATAAAACGGAAATGTCATGCTCCGAATGCTCGGAAGCGATTACGTAGGAAAAGAAGGCGAAAACGCTCACCCCATGCTCTCCTTTGATGGCAACTGGGTCCATATCAAACGGGATCCTTGCCTGCTATGAGGCAACGGACAGATGAAACAGCAGGCGGGGCGGTCTTCACCGGAAAGGTTAGGACTCTGCTTAATGGCAGAGAGGATATTGATCTGCTCATCGAGTGGGACCCGATCCTGCAGTCCGAGACCGAGATTATTCCGGAGGGCCACGTTGTAGGATATTAGTTTATCAGTACCGATTCTTCAGCAGAGATGGAGACCAGAGGCAATAACATGCTGGCGGCAGGTGATTGCGTACAGTTCGTATACGGCTGGTTCGATGAAAAGGGCCACCTGATAAAGACAGAGGCTCAGGGCGGAGGCGTTTATGTGTCCAGACATGATCAGATCACGGTACGCGACCGCAGCCCGAAAACTGCACTGTTGTTTTACGAGGTGCTGACCGATATATACCAGCGGACGATGATTACCGAGAAGATACAGGCCGATGTAAACTGAGATGGCATAAGGATATTCTCGTGTGAAGACCTTAATAAATACGAAAAAAGAGCTGCGGGACAGCCGGCATTTCATCCGCCGGCGTACCGCGGCTCCTTTTGTATGGTTTTTATTTCAGGTAGTAATCGAGGCCATAGTTGTAGACCTCTTCCTGTTTCCATTTGTTGACCTGCGCGATCGTCTCGTCCCCCGCCGCACCGAGAGCTCCTCCACAGAAGGCCCAACAGCCCCCGGGACCAAATGTGTCGATAGCGTTTCTGACGGAAGATACCACATAATCCTTATCGATTTCAGGCCATGTGTCGGGCGGGACCCAGTCCCATCCTCCGCAGATGACCAGCTTGCCCTTATACTTCTCCTGGATGCTCAGCAGGTCGTTTTCCGTTTGAGCAGGGTCCCAGTATACCACGCCGAAATCGATCATATCGTCTATGAAATCTTCGCAGCGTCCGCAGTTATGGAACTGGATGGGTATACCGCGTTTATTGGCAGGCTCCGCCAGTCTGATGTATGCGGGTTTGAGGATATCCCTATACATCTCCAGAGAGACAAAGGGCTGCAGCTTGCTTGCAGTGTCATCCAAAATATAGTAGATGTCAGGGTTGAAAAACGCAACCGAATTTTCGATTACCGGCATCAGGAAATCGATCATGTAATTGAGAAGCTCCTTGCATTTCTCCGGTTCTTCGTACAGAGCGCACAAGCCTTCGGTGAAGCCCATGAAGGCCATAAGCTGCTGGAATGGCATGAGCGAGCAGCCCAGTACGACAGCATGGCGTTCGCGGTCGATTGGAAACTGGGGATTATTGTATGCTTCATAAGCCATTTTTTCCCAGTCCACTTCCGGCATTTCCGGAGTCTTGATGTATTTGTCCCAGTGAGTTATATCCTTGAGTATAAACTCGCTGGAATCCGGCAGGGAAGCGTAGTTCGTGGAAGCGGAGGAGCGATAGGGTACGCCCCACATGTCTTTGCCGGGGTTCTGCCCGAAAGCCTCGCTCCTGAATACGCGGGCTCCTACCATCACTGTCGGATGACTGTCCTTGTATCCTGGCATGCCCATCGTGTAGCTGACGATAGAATCGGGCAGTTCGCCGCGACCAAGTTTCAAATACGCCTCTTTAGGGGTCTGATCTGACATTTGTTTCCTCCTTGAAATAATGCATTTGATCCGTCTGTTGCGAAAGGATTCCGTCTCAGTCTCAGCGGATATCTCCTGAAAACAGTACCGTGAGCAGTGTTTCAGGATTGATTGATATATATTGTAAGAACTATTGTATATATCATATTATATTAAACTACATTCTTTCAACAAATGCAATATGCTACGTTGCGATATGCGAAATAATAAACCGATTGGAAAGTGCGCGGCGGTATTGCCGTAACGCTGGAGTCGATCTGAAGCCGTTTCCGCACAGTAGGATAAAAGCCTTTAATAATAGTTTAAAAAGAGATTAATATCGGCAAATCACTTGACAGAAATGCCCATGTGTGATAGATTAATAGCATCGGTTAGCACTCACCATGCATGAGTGCTAACAAAGAGAGGTTGCCATGAAGAACAATGACAGGAAATTCGATATTCTTTATTCCATAATAAGGGATTATATCAAGACGGCAGAACCTGTTGGCTCTCGCACGATAGAAAGAAAGTACAATATCGGCATCTCCTCGGCAACCATCCGAAATGAAATGGCTGATCTTGAGGAGATGGGCTATCTCGTCCAGCCGTACACTTCGGCAGGGAGGATCCCCTCTGACAAGGCTTACAGGCTTTACGTCGACAGATTCATGAAAAAAGTGGATGTTGATTCCTACATAAAAGAAGACGTACGCAGCCTTTACAGACACTATTTCGGCGAATTGGAAGAGGTGATGAACAAGACCGCGCAGATTCTCACCAAGCTGACCAACCTCACCAGCCTCGTATCGACCCCGAATATCTCTGGATTGAATATCAAGGATATCCACCTTATACATATTGAGGATGAGAGGGTGCTTCTGGTGGTTATAACAGAGCAGAGGATCGTTAAGAGTGCTGAGATTAGACTGACTGGAACGCCTACGGACGAAATGCTCGAACATGTTGCTAATTTCCTCAATCTGTCGATCAAGGACATGATGACCGAGTTCAGGGCTTCCGATTTTGCCAGCAGAGTGGACGCGCTGACTCCGGGCGAGCAGAAGATAGTCAGTGAGGTAGTGAATACGATAAAGGTGATATTCAACAGCGAGGAAGACAGTCGGGTCATTTCCAATGGTGTCACAGAGATATTCCGGTATCCGGAATTCCGCAATGACATGGACAGGACAAAGAGCTTCCTGGAAGCCATCCACCGCCAGGATCTCCTGAGCTATCTGTTCAGCACCGTCCAGGACGATTCGGTCAGTGTGCGGATAGGGGAGGAAAACGGGATGGAAGAGCTTTCCAACTGCTCCGTCATCAGTGCCACCTATAAGATAAATGGCAGGCCAGTGGGCACAATCGGTGTGGTAGGTCCTACGAGGATGGATTATGATTACTGTGTGTCCGTCATTGAAACTTTGACGAATGAGCTCACCAATCATTTGGATGAAACTATAGGAGGAGGCAAGGAAAGTGATACCTCAGGAAGATAAAAATACGAAAACTAACGAAGAAGAAAAGACCATGCAGGATACCGCAGAGGAGGAACTGAAAGAAGAACAGGAACTTATTCAGGAAGTTGATGAAGCGGCTGGCACTGATGAGGAAGCCGCCCCCGATGAGAATCATGAGGATGAGCTCAAAAAGCTCGCCGATGAGGTTGCAGAGCTGAAAGACAAGTACACCAGGCTCTACGCCGATTTCGAGAATTACAAGAAACGCGCCGCCAAGGACAAATCGTCCGCTGTGGAATACGCAAAGGTGCCCGTGTTTGAAAAAATGCTGCCTGTTCTCGATAACTTCGACAGATCATTGAATTCAGGTACTTCGGGCGATCCTTTCTACGACGGTGTGGCACTCGTTTCACGCCAGCTCAGGGAGATTCTTTCCGCGGAAGGTCTTACCGAGATAGAAAGCATCGGCAAACCATTCGATCCGGTAATGATGAACGCCGTGATGACGGATAATGACGAGGAACAGGATGAAGATATAGTTACAGAGGAGCTGCAGAAGGGCTATCAGTACAAGGACAGAGTTGTGCGCCCTTCGATGGTTAAAGTAAACAAGCACTGATCAATATAGAGAATAATCGAAAACGGAGGAATATATATCATGTCTAAAGAAAGAATCATCGGTATCGATTTGGGTACCACAAACTCATGCGTGGCTGTAATGGAAGGCGGAGAAGCCGTCGTTATAACCAACGCCGAAGGATCCCGCACTACTCCATCGGTAGTTGCATTTACCAAGGACGGTGAAAGGCTTGTCGGACAGACCGCCAAGCATCAGGCCGTAACGAACCCCGACAGGACTATCTCCTCGATCAAGAGGCACATGGGATCTTCATATTCCGTCAATATCGACGGCAAAAGCTACACTCCGCAGGAAATATCCGCTATGATCCTGCAGAAACTTAAGAAGGATGCCGAGAGCTATCTTGGCGAGACTGTGACAAAAGCCGTTATAACCGTGCCGGCATATTTCTCGGACGCACAGAGACAGGCTACAAAGGACGCCGGAAGGATCGCCGGGCTGGACGTTCTGCGCATCATCAATGAGCCGACAGCTGCATCTTTGGCATACGGGCTCGATAAGGGCGACAGCCAGAAGATCATGGTCTACGACCTGGGAGGCGGTACCTTTGATGTCTCCATCCTTGAACTGGGCGACGGAGTCTTCGAAGTTCTGGCCACCAACGGCAATACTCACCTCGGCGGTGACGATTTCGACCAGAGAGTCATGGAATATCTGATCTCCGAGTTCAAGAACCAGACCGGCGTAGATCTTTCCACCGATAAGCTAGCAGTTCAGAGATTGAGAGAAGCCTCTGAAAGAGCTAAATGCGAGCTCTCAACGATGACTACCACGAATATCAACCTGCCGTTTATCACATCCACTGCTGACGGCCCGAAGCATATGGATATAACCCTGACCAGGGCGAAATTCGAATCCCTCGTCTCCGATCTCATCGAAGCGACGGCGGGCCCTGTAAGGAAGGCTATCGAGGACAGCAACCTTACGGTAGATCAGATCGACAAGGTCATTCTCGTCGGCGGATCGACCCGTATCCCTGCCGTACAGGCGAAGGTCGAAGAACTCACCCATAAGGAAGCGTTCAAAGGCGTCAACCCTGATGAATGCGTTGCACTGGGTGCTGCTATTCAGGGCGGAGTCCTGGCCGGCGACGTCAAGGACGTGCTGCTGCTGGATGTCACACCGCTGTCCCTCGGAATAGAGACTCTGGGAGGCGTCTTTACGAGGCTCATCGACAGGAACACCACGATCCCGACAAAGAAGAGCCAGATATTCTCTACAGCTGCCGATAACCAGACTGCTGTCGAAATACATGTACTTCAGGGCGAGCGCCGTATGGCTGCAGACAACAAGACCCTCGGCAGGTTCCAGCTCACCGGCATTCCGATGGCTCCGAAGGGGGTCCCGCAGATTGAGGTCACATTTGATATAGACGCCAACGGCATAGTGAATGTTTCCGCCAAGGATCTGGGCACCAACAATATCCAGAACGTGGTCATCAAGTCCACAACGAATATGAGCGACGCGGAGATCGACCGCGCCGTTAAGGAAGCAGAGCAGTTCGCGGCAGAGGACCAGAAAAAGGAAGAACTCATCACTGCCAGAAACGACGCAGACTCCATCATCTATCAGACTGAGAAGACGATGAAGGAGAATGCGGATAAAGTCTCAGATGCCGACAGGCAGAACGTTGAGAACGCAGTAAGCGAACTCAGAAACGTGATGAACGGAAATGACGCGGCGGCAATCAGGGCTGCAAGCGAGAAAGTCAGTGAAGCGTTCTATCCGATCGCACAGAAGATGTATGCTCAGACAGGCAATAACCAGAGCGGTGACGCTGCACAGAATATGGGCGGTGATCCCAATATGGGCGGCAATCCCGGAACAAGCACCGGCAACGACGACAATGTCGTAGATGCGGACTTCACAGTCGAGGACTGACAGGGAACGTATCCAACCGCGATAGATACAGAAATTCGATTCTTTGAGGGGGAGACTGCACCGGTCTTCCCCTTAAAGGGGTACAGGAGGCAGGAGAACCATGGCCGAAGATAAGAGAGATTACTATGAGGTATTGGGCGTTGACAAGAACGCCACAGCCGATGATATAAAAAAAGCATACCGCAAGCTGGCGATGAAATATCACCCGGACCGCAATCCCGGGGACAAGACCGCTGAAGCCAAGTTCAAGGAGATCAACGAGGCTTATCAGGTCCTTTCCAATGAAGATGAGAAGGCAAGATATGACCAGTTCGGCTTCGCGGGCGTTGACGGTTCCCAGGCGGGCTATGATGCTGGAGGATTTTCCGGTTTCTCCGGTTTCTCCGGCGGGGATTTCTCCGATATATTCTCAGACCTCTTCTCCACTTTCGGCGGCGGCGGTGATTATTCAGGTTTTACCGGATATTCTTCCTCAGCCGGCCCGAAAAGGGGGAGCGACCTTAGGGTCAATCTTACGATAACCTTTGACGAGGCAGTATCCGGAGTGGAAAAGAAGATAAAACTGAACCGCATGGAAGCCTGCAGCAAATGCGGAGGCAGCGGTGCAGCTGCAGGAACGAGCCAGAAAACCTGCCCGAAATGCCACGGTACCGGTCAGATCAAAACATCGTCCCGCACTATACTGGGAATGATGCAGACAGTAACTACGTGCGATCAGTGCCACGGTACCGGTCAGGTGGTTGAAAAGCCCTGTCCTGACTGTTCGGGCAGCGGAGTTACGAAGGCAACCCGCACGATAACCGTGAATATTCCCGCGGGAGTGGATACGGGAAATATCCTGACGCTCCGCGGCGAGGGAAATACGGGGGCCAATTCGGGAGGAAAAGGGGACGTATTTATCGTCATCAACGTAAAGCCGCACGAATACTTCAGAAGAGATGGAAGCGACATCTATCTGGATATGCCGATATCAATGGTCTCCGCAGCTCTCGGCTGCGAAGTAAGGGTGCCTACTATCGACGGCTTCGTAAAACTCAAGGTGCCTGAAGGTACGCAGTCAGGCACGGTATTCAAGCTGGGTGGCAAGGGCATTAAGCAGAACGGTGTTTTGAACCGCGGCAGAGGGGACCAGTTCGTTACCATAATCGCCGAAGTCCCGAAGAAACTGAATTCGCGCCAGAAGGAAGCGCTGAAGGAATTCGATTCAGTCACGAACACAGACGATTATGAAAAACTGCACCGTTTCAACCAGCAGATACAGAAAGCGGCAAATAAATAATGCGTCTGTTGCATATCGGACAGTTATGCGATAAAATACTTTGCGTGATTTATTATGGAGGTAAATGCAATGACCATAACAAAAGACATGATGCTTGCTGAAACCGTTCAGAAGTGGCCAGAGACGATACCTGTATTCATCAATTTCGGTATGGGATGCATCTTCTGCGAGGTCGCTGATTTCGAGACCATAGAGGAAGGTGCCCTGGCACACGAGATCGACGTGGACGAACTGATGAAGGGTCTTAACGAAGCAATAGCCTGACGTAAGCGTAAAGATAACAAAACATGCCGCGCTGCAAAGCGCGGTAATTTTTCTAAAGGAGAATGTCATGTTGTTAAAAGAGTTCGCTCTGACTCTGTCAGATAAAGAGACCTGCCTGAAATATCTCAGCGATTGGAAGGATAAGCTGGTGCGCCGCCTCACCTTTTTCGATGAGAGCGAGTACGGTGCCGGAGTCAATATCTATCTTCTCTCTAAAAAGAGTTTCGAAAACGCTCCGCAGGCATTTTGCGCCGGGTGGATGAAGCAGTTCATATGGGAAGAGGATTACGAGAGCGATTTCGATTATACCGAGGAATTCGCCAATCAGATATACTCCTCTTTTGCGGATGAGATTGAACACTATACATATGAACCGGCAGATGAGAAAGCAGTGCGCGGCATCATAGCCGATGGCGTCGGAAAGATCGTTGAGAAGACCCGCAGAGAGCAGCTTTCGATCAGACGCCCCGAAAACGTGGGATTTCTTGAAAAGAGCGGGAGCTATGTCGATAAAGTCTATACTGTCAACAATCTCGCCATACTGAAAAAAACCGAGGAATTCCTCGAGGGGGTGATCCTCTCCAGCGAGAAAGGTGCAGGCGGTAAGATATACCGTGATATTTTCTTCGAAACGGATTTGAAATACGTACTGATTTTGGAATGAGGCTTGATAAAAGTCGCCTTTAATGATATAGTGAACGTTGTGCCCTTGTAGCTCAGTGGATAGAGCAGTGGTTTCCTAAACCATGTGTCGGAGGTTCGACTCCTCTCAAGGGCGCCACTTAAAAATCAACGAACGTCCGTTTCCCCGGACGCTCGTTTTGTATAGGAATAGATATGATAGGATCCATCGACAACGAAAATACCCGTCTTGCTGAGAAGATCGCCTCCCTCGTGGAAAAGGAAGGCGGAAGGGCTTATTATGTCGGGGGCTGTGTCAGGGACCACTTAAGAAACGTGCCCGTCAAGGATATAGACATCGAGGTGCACGGAATCACACCTCAGAAGCTGGAGTCGATTCTCGATACTCTAGGACAGCGCCTGAATATCGGGGCTTTTTTCGGCATCTACGGTCTCAAAGGCTATGGAGTGGATATCGCCCTGCCCAGAAGGGAAAAGAAGGAAGGGGAAGGGCACAGGGATTTCTCAGTGGAGGTGGATCCCTTTGCAGGTACGTTTTCAGCTGCCCGCAGGAGAGATTTCACGGTCAACGCACTGATGATGGACATTCTGACCGGCGAGATCATCGACCATTTCGGAGGGATCGAGGATCTGAGATCCGGGATGCTTAGAGCTGTGAGTTCAGACACTTTCGCCGAAGATCCGCTGCGCGTACTCAGAGGAGCGCAATTCGCTGCGCGTTTCGGATTCACGCTGGACGATGAGACTGTGAAGCTCTGCCGCGGAATGGAACTTACGGCGTTGTCCAGAGAAAGGGTCGAGGGGGAATTGAAGAAAGCCATGCTCACCGCAGACAGGCCCTCGGTCTTCTTTGAAGTGCTCAGGCAGTGCGGAGCGCTTTCGCCGTGGTTTACGGAAGCCGAAGCGCTCATAGGCGTAAAACAGGACCCGAGGTTTCACGCCGAAGGCGATGTCTGGACACATACGATGATGGTGATCGATGAAGCCGTGAAATACTTGGGGAACGTGTCAAACCCATTCGGCTTCATGCTTGCCGCCCTGGCTCATGATTTCGGGAAAGCGACCTCGACCACGGAGGCAGGAGGGGTCATACATGCCTACGGCCACGAGGAAGAGAGCGTGAGGATCGCTGCCGTTTTCATGGACAGACTGTCCGGTGAGAAAGAACTGAGGGAATATGTACTGAACCTGACGAGATATCATATGAAACCGAACACAGTTGCAGCGGACAACGCTGCCGTAAAAACGACGAACAGGATGTTTGACGAATCCGTTGATCCGGAGGCGCTCATTTATCTTGCAACCGCCGACAGTCTCGGCAAGATCTCCGAAGGGACGTATGTTTCATACGAGGATTTCCTTTTCGAGCGGCTTGGAATATACAGGGAATACATGGCACGTCCGTACGTGATGGGCAGGGATCTCATCGCTGCGGGACTGGAGCCCGAGGAGGATTTCTCTGAGCTCCTGTCATATGCCCATAAACTGAGGCTTGCCGGTATCTCCAAGGAAGACGCCTTAAAGCAGGTGATCTCCAGGGCGAGAAAGACAAGGGAAAAGGAAAAAAAGAGCCAACATCATTGAACCCCGCCTGTAACGGCGGGATTTTTGCATCCTTTAGACCCTTATCTTCCCGCCGGCCAAAAGTTTCGCCAGCGGGATCCAAACGGTTTTAAAACCGGGCATTCGAGCTGTTTTTCCGCCTGCTTTTTCCTGTGTTGAAAAAACGCATTGAGTGATGTATAATTCCATATTATATAATATTAACGGAAGGAGACGAAGAGATGGACGATGAAGCGCTGGAAGAGAAAAAGAAGATAGACGAAATCATCGATACAGTTAAAACGTATCATCCCGACGCTGACTGCGCCATAATAGAAAAAGCCTATCTCTTCGCGAAGGATGCCCATAACGGGCAGAAGCGCCTTTCCGGTGAAGATTATATTAACCATCCTATCGAGATAGCAAGGATACTCTCGACCCTTCAGCTGGACGAAACGACAGTCTCGGCAGGGCTCCTGCACGACGTTGTCGAGGATACGTCCATATCGCTGGATGATATCCGTGAGGGCTTTTCCGATGAAATTGCTTCCCTCGTGGACGGGGTGACCAAGATCAACAAGATCAAAGTTTCCGGCGAGGACGAGGAGCAGATCGAGACTTTCCGTAAAATGTTCGTTGCCATGGCCAATGACGTGAGGGTCATCATCGTTAAGCTTGCTGACAGGCTGCATAATATGAGGACACTGGCTGCGATGACCAGAGAGAAGCAGATCAAAAAATCCAGGGAGACTCTGGATATTTTTGCTCCGATAGCTTCCCGTTTGGGTATTTACCGCATCAAATGGGAGCTGGAGGATCTGGCATTTAAATTCCTGGAACCGGAAAGATACGCTGAAGTGGTAGATCTGGTGGCCAGCGAAAGGGAAGAACGGGAAGAGTATATCAGAAGAGTAATCGAGATACTTTCCGAGAAACTGACCAGCGAGAATATCCAGCACGATATTTCGGGACGTCCGAAGCATTACTACAGCATCTATCAGAAGATGGAGAGCGGCAAGAGTATTGACGAGATATACGACCTTATGGCGATTCGCGTCATCGTCAACAAGATCGACGACTGCTATGCCACTCTGGGGTGGGCCCACACTTTGTGGAAGCCGATCCCCGGGCGAATTAAGGACTATATAGCCATGCCCAAGGCCAATATGTACCAGAGCCTGCATACCACGGTCATGGGACCGGGCGGAAAGCCATTTGAGATACAGATACGCACCGTTGAGATGCACATGATCGCCGAATACGGTGTTGCTGCGCACTGGAGGTATAAAGAGGGCAAGGCGGGTCCTGACGATCTGTCCGAGAAGCTCAACGGCCTGATGAATGAGATCAAGGAGCTAGAGCAGGACAGCGAGGACAGCGGAGACTTCGTTGAGAGCGTAAAGACGGACCTGTACGATGACGAAGTCTTTATCTTTACGCCGAAGGGAAAACTCATCGAGCTGCCTGCCGGGGCTACGCCGATCGATTTTGCGTACCGTATACATACAGATGTGGGAAACAGCTGCGTCGGGTCCAAGGTGAACGGCAAGATAGTGCCTTTGACCTACAAGCTTCAGAACGGCGACAGGGTGGAAATCCTTACGAACACCTCCTCGAAAGGTCCCAGCCGTGACTGGCTGAACGTGGTGGTCTCACCTCAGGCCAGGAATAAGATTCGTGCCTTTTTCCGCAAGGCGGATAAGGAAGAGAACATACTGAAGGGCCGCGAGCTTTTCAAGAGGGAATGCAAGCATTTCAAGACCGAGATTACCGAGGAGATGAAGCTCAGATACGAGGATTTCATCAAATCCCGTTTCAATGTCGCAAGCTGGGATGACCTGTACGCCACGATAGGCTACGGCGGTGTAAAGGCTGGATACGTGATCCAGAGGATAAAGGCTAACTTTACCCATGATTTCGCCGAGGAATCAGACAAGCCTGCGCTTGTTAAGGCTCCAACGAGGGAAAAAGGCGCATCCGTGCATGTGCAGGGCCATTCAGATCTTGAAGTCACTTTCGCCAATTGCTGCAAGCCGGTACCCGGGGATCAGATCGTCGGCTTTACGACCAGGGGCAGGGGCATCACGGTGCACCGGGCGGACTGCGTGAATATCGCGAATACCAACGAGCCGAACAGGATCATTGCGGTCAACTGGATAACCGAGAACATCCAGTCCGACAGCTTTACCGCCAATATCATGATCCGCTGTCTGGACAGGAAGAGCCTCATCGCCGATATCTCGACTATCATCGGAAACGAGGGCATCAATATATCGTCGTTCAGGACTTCCGCCTCAGGAGAAGATGAAATGAGGATGAATATTGAGATCGTCATATCATCAGTCTCCCAGGTGCAGTCGATCGTCAATAAACTTGGAAGTGTACCCAGCGTCATCGCTGTGTACAGGATATGATATGGAAGAAGGAAAAATACCCAAGCATATAGCCATAATCATGGACGGCAACGGCCGCTGGGCGAAAAAACAGGGCCTCGCACGCGGCTACGGGCACAGGGAAGGCATGAAGCCGGTGAGGCGTGCTGTTGAGTTCTGCCGCAACAAAGGCATAAGCTGCCTGACGGTCTTCGCCTTTTCCACCGAAAACTGGAAGCGTCCCGCAAGCGAAGTCAATATCATCATGGGCATCCTGCGGGAATACCTGTACAGCGAGACACCGGAGCTGAACGCGAACGGGGTGAAGGTGCGTTTCATCGGGGATATCTCCGTCCTTCCGCAGGAATGCAGGGAAGCGATCTATTATTCGGAAAAGATCACTGAGAAAAATGATTCTCTCACTCTTAACATCGCATGCAATTACGGAGGACGTGCGGATATCCTCCGGGCAGTGAAAACGCTGGCCGCAAAAGCTGTGCAGGGGGATATAGAGCCGGAAGAACTGACTGAAGATGATGTATCTGCCGAACTGTATACCTCCGGCTGCCCGGATCCGGATATGATAATACGTACCGGCGCAGAAAAGCGCATCTCCAACTTCCTCATCTGGCAGGGGGCATACAGTGAGTTGTATTTTACTGACAAGCTCTGGCCGGATATTACGGAAGACGATCTGGAAGAAGCTGTACAATGGTACTCAGAAAGACAGAGAAGATACGGGGGGCTTAAATAATGAAGCAGAGAATTATTACTGCATCCTGGATCATCGCAATAATCGTAGGAGCATATTTTTTAGGGAAGACAGCGCTGACTGTACTTCTGGCGGTTATTTCCCTGGGAGCGGCTTATGAACTCAGCAGGTTACTGACCGAAAGTAACAATCCCGTAAAGAATCCCGCCCTTATCCTTGCGAATCTTGCCGTCCTGACAGCTGCATATTTTGCTCCGCGTTATCTCTTCGACGTTTACGCAGCCGCTACGCTGATCCTCTTCTCGGCTGAAATGATGGTCAAAGAGCCTCACGCCGACAGGTGCGCGATCATGGTCTGGGGTCTCACATACACAGGGCTGTTCATGGCACTGGGAATCCGTCTCTTGCTCCACGAGCAGGGATACTACGTTATAATCCCGGCGGCGCTCTCCTGCGCGTCCTGCGACAACGCTGCGTATCTTGTCGGATGTGCTTTCGGGAAGCATAAACTCACTCCGATCAGCCCGCATAAGACGGTCGAAGGTGCTATCGGAGGATTCTTCGGCGGTTATATTGTCTTCGCCGCCAGCTACTTTTTCGCCGGTCAGGCCGACATCCCCAATAAGATGCTGTTCTATTTTGCCGGAGCCGTCATTTTCGGTATCATCGGGCAGTTTGGTGATCTGGCTGCTTCCATCGTAAAACGTAAATACGGCGTAAAGGATTACGGAACTGTCTTTCCGGGCCACGGCGGTTTTCTTGACCGGTTCGATTCCTATCTGTTCGCATTCGCCGCGGCTTATGTTTATGCCGACATATTTATGGGATTATAAGCAAATCATATACAAGAGGTCTACATGAATACGATATTAACGATACTGGTCTCACTCCTGATTTTCGGATTTCTGATAATGACTCATGAGCTGGGACATTTTATCGCGGCCAGAAAATGCGGCGTGACCGTAGAGGAATTCTCCGCGGGAATGGGTCCGCTGATCGCCCAGAAAAAGATAAAAGGCACGGATTTCTCCCTGAGAGCGCTGCCAATCGGCGGATTCTGCAAAATGAAAGGTGAGGACGAGGACGATGACTCGCAGGGATCCCTGTATTCCGCTTCTCCCTTGAAACGAATTATAATACTGCTTTCCGGAGCAACCATGAATCTGCTTACCGCAGCGGTGCTCTTTTTCGCGATCTACTGCATGACAGGCACAGACCCGACCACGACCCTTGCAAAGATTACTCCAGGCTCTCCCGCGGCAATAGCGGGCCTGGAAGTGGGTGACACCATCATCTCTATCAATTCTACGGTGATCAATGAATGGGACGATATAACCGCTCTGGTGAGGGACGGTGAAGGCGGGAAAGTGACCGTCGTAGTCAGAAAAGCAGACGGGACGGAAAGATCCTACGATATGGTCCCGGAATACAGTCCGGAGGATGACGCCTACCTCATAGGCATCACTCCCGTGATCAAGACGAATGCTTTGAAGGCGCTGGGAATGGGAATCTCAATGGTGGGCACTTATATCGTGCTCATCTGTCAGGTCTTCGGCCGGTTGTTCTCCGGTAAGGCCGGACTGGAGGTATTCTCCGGACCGGTAGGGGCAGCCGCGGTCATAGGGGAATATATGAATTACGGTATAACCTATATTCTTTCCATCGCCGCGTCCATCGCGGTATCCCTGGGATTCTTCAACCTGCTGCCCATCCCTGCCCTTGACGGCAGCCGCGCGCTTTTCGCGTTATATGAACTTATATTCAAAAAACATATAGACCGCAAGACAGAGGGCATAATACATACCGTAGGATTCATAATCCTGATGGCTTTCGGCCTGCTTATCACCTTCAGGGATATAGTAAACCTCAGAAAATGAAAACAAGAACAATTGAAGTAGGCGGAGTGAAGATAGGCGGAGGAAATCCCGTCACGGTGCAGTCTATGCTGACAGTTCCGCTGACAGACACCGAAAACGTCCTCAGACAGATCAGTGATCTGGAAAACGCAGGGTGTGAGATCATTCGCGGGGCTGTGCCGGACCAGGCTGCGGCCACGGCATTGAAGGAGATCATTCCCAAAATGAAGGTGCCTTTTGTGGCGGATATACACTTCAACTACCATCTGGCAATCGCCTCTGCCGAAGCGGGAGCCGCAAAAGTGCGCATAAACCCCGGAAACATCGGGAGTGATGATAACGTCAGGAAGGTCTGCGAGTGCCTGAGGTATCACGGCATCCCCGCACGAATCGGAGTGAACAGCGGCAGCGTGGAGAAAGATATCCTGGCCAGATACGGCGGAAAAGTGACAGCAGAAGGCTTGGCCGAAAGCGCAGAGAAGAGCGTCAGGGCTTTCGAAAAATACGGGCTTACCGATGTCGCTGTAAGCATCAAGGCTACAGACGTTCCGATGACCATAGAGGCCAACCGTGTATTTTCCGCCCGTTATGACAACCCGCTTCATATCGGCATCACCGAGGCGGGTGCTGATGAAGAGGGCATGATCTACTCGGCCGTAGGGATAGGATCCATGCTGATGGAAGGCATCGGGGACACGA
Source organism: Eubacteriales bacterium (assembly GCA_024685545.1). Lineage (GTDB taxonomy): Bacteria > Bacillota > Clostridia > Eubacteriales > Anaerofustaceae > JAAYHF01. The sequence continues at coordinate 22,426 of JAIKVR010000030.1, forward strand.
TAAGAGTCTCTCTCACAGGCGACCCCGTGAATGAGGTGCGCGTCGGCAGAGAGATACTGAGGGCATGCGGCTTAAGGCACGAAGGAGTTCGGGTCATTTCCTGCCCGACCTGCGCCCGTACGGATGCAGACACCCTTTCCATGGTGCATATCATAAAAAAGAGGACTAAGGATATCACAACGCCAATGACCGTGGCAGTGATGGGCTGTGTGGTCAATGGCCCGGGAGAGAGCAAACAAGCCGATATCGGAGTAGCGTGCACTGGCAGCCGTGGAGTGATCTTCAGAAAAGGCGAGATATTCAAAACCGTAAGCAGGGATGAGATTGTGCCGCTGCTTCTGAAAGAGATCTTCGAAATTGAAAAAGAAAAAAACGCGCTGTAGAATACAGCGCATGATGACAACCCAATATAAAAAAGCAAGATTATTTACATAGCGGGATCCGGATGGACATCTGAGATCTTGTAATCGCGGAAAGCATCGTTATTCCGTTGTTTTTATTATATCCGCGTTGCCTCCGTAGTCGGCAAAATGCTGCCAGAAACCGGGGAAAGCTTCGTCCATGGTCTGTGCGTAGGAAACAGAGATCGGATCGGCGCTGATATAGGACAGAGGAAGAGCCGCCGCCGCGATGCGCCAGTCGCCGCCTGTGTCGATGATCCCTCCCGGCAGCTTTTTCCCTCCCGCCAGCCCTTTTATCATCAGCCTGTCATAAAGTGCCGCGCAGTCCGCTCCGGCGTCCTGAGCCATCTGACATGTGAGCCTGAATATTTCCCGGGAATTATTGCCGGGCTTTTCCATGGATATGCAGCAGGCGTCAGTACTGCGTGCGCAGAGTGCCGTGAGGATCGGCATCAGATGCGGCATCTCCGACATATCAGCTGCAACGCTCTTGACCCTTCCGGTCAGCGCGATCCCCTTCAGCCGGGTAATGCAGGAAAGCCCCGCATTCTCCGCCAGAGATATAAAGCGGGCGCACCAGTGAGATCTCTCCGTGATGTCAGTTACGATCAGATCAGGGTTATAGATGGACAGAGAGAGCCAGAGGGCGCATATCACTTCGTCCTTTTCCGGGTCTCCGGTCACTTCAGGGCGTACCCAGCCCTTCAGCCTGCCACCGCCGATGTGCAGAATCATGGCCGCCTCCTTTAGCTTCATTATAGCAGAACCTATGTTCACTGCTGTAGAAAAAGAAGCTTTTGTGCTATAATAATAAACATTCTGCGAGGTTCACTATGCCAACTGTATGTATCAATTATGAATGCGCAGCGAAAGCTGCCACATTAATCAGAGAGGATGATATCAGGAAGAACTGTGAGGAGCACAGCGCCTTGTTTGCACTGGGGGCCGTAGGTCCTGACATTTTCGGTTTCTACGATGTGTACGCACGAGAGAAGGATAAATGGATCGCTTCACTGGTGAGCTCGGTATCCTCCGCCCTGCCGGATTTTCTTTCATTCGCTTCAGATTATGCCGGAAAGCTGCCGCTGACTGAAAGGAAAGCCGCTGCGGCGTATATCGGCGGCATATACGTTTACTTTGAGGTAAAGAGGCAGGTCTATCCATATCTTGCGAGTCTGAGCTTAAAGGACAGCAGGAAAGAGGAAATCGTGCCTTCTGATTATACCTGCGTCACGGCAGACGTCACATTCAGCCGGCCCGATGAGGTCAGCAGATTCCTTAACGGCATTCCAGCCTCAGACCTGGATGTCATATCTGCGCTGTACTGCAAGTTCTTTGAAAAGACCCGCAGGGAGATCATTCCCGATGGAATGCTTATGTCCGCAGTCGAAAGGCTCTCGGAAGCCCTGACGAAAAAACGCCCGCCCATAGGCGCCAAAGGTGAATACTATTATGCATCGGCAGGAGCGGATGAAGCGATGCTCAACGAAGCCAGGGAAAAATGGCAGGATCCTTTCGGAGGTTCGGGATTCTCAATGCTCTCGTTAGGTGATCTCGTGAGGTACGCTGCTAAAGACGCAAGCGTGTGGATAGAGAGACATGCGCTGTGATTGAACCGGTATATTGTGGTGTTTCGGGGAGATTGGGCGATAATTTTGATTGACAAGACAGTGGGTGCGATGATAAAATGAAGCGTCTGAAACAGGCGCTTATTTTTATGCGCCTAAATAAGACGGAAAGGAGGACAGCATGCCGACTATAAATCAGATCATCCGTAAGGGAAGACATGATATGGTCTCCAAGACAAAGACGCCGGCTCTGAACCACAATCCCCAGAAGAGGGGCGTGTGTACTGTCGTCAGGACAGCTACGCCGAAGAAGCCGAACTCCGCAATGAGAAAGATATGCAGGGTCAGACTTACCAGTGGTATCGAGGTCACGGCTTACATTCCCGGTATCGGACACAACCTTCAGGAACACAGCGTTGTGATGATCAAAGGCGGAAGGGTCAGGGATCTGCCTGGTGTCCGTTACAAGGTCATCCGCGGCAAACTGGACGCTACTGGAGTTGCGAACAGGATGAAGGGAAGAAGCAAGTACGGAGCCAAGAGACCAAAGGCGAAATAAGAAAATTTGTGAGTTTATATTATCACTTTTGATATATAAAAGCACAGACGGCAGGATCAGACCTGTCGAGTACCCACGAATGAATACTATAAACAGGAGGGAAGCAAAGTGCCGAGAAAAGGATCGGTCCCCAAAAGGGAAGTACTGCCGGATCCGATATATGGCAGTACAGTCGTCGCCAAGCTGATAAACAACATCATGCTGGACGGCAACAAGGGAACCGCACAGAAGATAGTTTACGGCGCATTTGACATCATCTCGGAGAAAACAGGAAAAGACCCGTTGGAAGCTTTCTCCGAAGCGATGAACAATGTGATGCCCGTTCTGGAGGTCAAGGCCAGGAGAGTCGGAGGATCCACATACCAGGTTCCTCTGGAAGTATCTCCCGCAAGGCGCCAGACCCTCGGACTGCGCTGGCTGGTGAACTTCGCCAGAAACCGCAGCGAGAGAACGATGACACAGAGACTGGCGGGCGAATTGATGGATGCCATGAATAACACCGGCAATACCGTCAAGAGAAAGGAAGACGCGCACAGAATGGCGGAAGCCAACAAGGCTTTTGCACATTATAAGTGGTAACAACCAATGGACAAGAGGACCGAGGAGCTCACTAACCTAAGGAACATCGGAATAATGGCGCACATCGACGCAGGCAAGACCACCACCACCGAGCGTATTCTTTTCTATACGGGAATGATACACAAGGCGATGAACATCGATGACGGCGCCACCCAGATGGACTGGATGGAAGAGGAGCGCGAAAGAGGCATCACGATCGTGTCTGCCGCCACCACTACCCATTGGAAGCATAATGATATCGATTATACGATCAATATCATCGATACTCCGGGGCATGTGGATTTTACGGTGGAGGTCGAAAGGAGCCTGCGCGTTCTGGACGGAGCTGTAGCGGTTTTCTGTGCTAAAGGGGGCGTTGAGCCCCAAAGCGAAACGGTCTGGAGACAGGCGGACACTTATCACGTGCCCAGGATCGCTTATGTAAACAAGATGGATATCATGGGCGCTGATTTTTACCGCGTTGTTGCTATGATCAGCGAGCGCCTCGGAGCCAATCCGCTGCCGATCCAGCTGCCGATAGGTAAGGAATCCGATTTCGAAGGTCTGGTTGACTTGATTGAAATGAAGGCATACTACTATGTCGATGAAAAAGGCGTGGATGTGGAGGTGCGTGATATACCTGATGACATGAAGGATATCTGCACCCAGTATCATGACAAGATGCTGGAAGCGGTCTCGGATTACGACGAGAACGTAATGGAAAAATATCTCTCGGGAGTAGATCCCGAGGAAGGAGAGCTGAAAAGGGCCATCAGAGCCGCCTGCCTGAAAGGCGATCTGATCCCGGTGGTGTGCGGCTCTTCTTTCAGGAACAAAGGCGTTCAGAAAGTTCTGGATGCCGTCTGCGATTATCTGCCGAGCCCTTTGGACGTGCCGCATGTGGAAGGCACTGCTCCGAAGACAGGGGAAACAGTGACCCGCGAGGCTTCGGACAGCGAGCCGTTCACAGCTCTCGCATTCAAGATCCAACAGGATCCCAACTTCGGGAAGCTGGCTTATACGAGAGTATATGCAGGCACTCTGAAAAAGGGCAGCTACGTATATAACCCCGGCAAAGGCAAAAGGGAGAGAGTTTCCCGTGTACTGAGGATGCATGCCAACGACAGATCGGACCTTGACGAAGTCAGGACAGGCGACATAGTAGGGCTTGTTGGATTAAAGGAGGTCTCAACCGGAGACACCCTGTGCGCCGAAAACAAGCCCATAGTGCTGGAAAGCATGGTCTTCGCCGAGCCGGTCATATCGGTTGCTATCGAGGCAAAGACCAAAGCCGGAGAGGAGAAGATGATCGCCGCTCTCCTGAAGCTGTCCGATGAGGATCCGACATTCAAGTTCAAAACCGACGAAGAGACAGGACAGACGATTATCTCGGGAATGGGTGAGCTTCACCTGGAGATCATCGTTGACAGGATGCTTAGGGAATTCAAGGTGGAAGCCAACGTCGGCCGCCCGCAGGTGGCTTACAAGGAATCCATCACACAACTTGCCCACGAGGAATACCGCTATGTCAAGCAGACCGGCGGCAAAGGACAGTTCGCTCACATCATCTTCGACATTGAGCCCAATGATCCCGGAGCCGGATATTCCTTTGAAAACAAGGTGGTCGGAGGAAATATTCCCAAGGAATTTGCCGAGGCGGCAAACCAGGGCATGCAGGAAGCTCTTGAGTCCGGCGTTCTGGCAGGTTATCCCACACTGGACGTAAAAGTGACTCTCATCGACGGCACGACCCATGAAGTCGACTCCTCGGAGATGAGCTTCAAAACAGCCGGAGCCATGGGCATGAGGGAAGCGCTGATGAAGGCAGGTCCTGTACTGATGGAGCCTATCTTCAAGATAGAGATAATCGTGCCCGAAGAATACTTCGGAAGCGTACAGGGAGACTTCATGCAGAGACGCGGGAAGATCGATGGCATCGAGGTCAGGAACGGGGCACAGGTGCTTACGGGCACAGTCCCCTTAGCCGAGATGTTCGAATACACCACAGCACTGCGCGGCCGCACGCAGGGAAGGGGAACGCATACTATGCAGTTCTCTCACTATGAGAGAGTCCCCCAGAATATTGCGGACAGACTGCTTGGTAAAAGATAAAAAAATTACCATATAAAAATAATCAAGGAGAAAAAAAATGGCTAAACAGCATTTTGAGAGAACTAAGCCCCACGTAAACATCGGGACTATCGGACACGTCGACCACGGCAAGACCACTCTTACCGCCGCTATCACCAAGGTCCTTCATGAAAGAGAAGGATTGGGCGAGTATGTTGCCTTCGAGAATATCGACAAGGCCCCTGAGGAAAGAGCAAGAGGTATAACGATCAACTCCGCTCACATCGAGTACGAGACCAAAAACAGACACTATGCTCACGTTGACTGCCCGGGACACGCCGACTACATCAAGAACATGATCACCGGTGCCGCCCAGATGGACGGAGCTATCCTCGTCGTTGCCGCATCCGACGGCGTTATGCCCCAGACAAGAGAGCACGTGCTGCTCGCCCGTCAGGTTAACGTTCCGTACATCATCGTTTTCCTGAACAAGGCCGACATGGTGGACGACCCCGAGCTGATCGAGCTCGTTGAGATGGAAGTCAGAGACCTCCTGAACGAGTACGAATTCCCCGGAGACGACACCCCGATCATTGTCGGATCCGCCCTCAAAGCCCTTGAAGATCCCAACGGCGAATGGGGTGACAAGATCCTCGAGCTCATGGACGCTGTAGACTCCTACATCCCCGAACCGGAGAGAGATATCGACAAGCCGTTCCTTATGCCTGTTGAGGACGTCTTCTCCATCACCGGCCGCGGCACCGTTGCCACGGGCAGGGTTGAAAGAGGAAGGATCAAGGTCGGCGAAGAAATCGAGATCGTCGGCGTCAAGGAAGAGATCAGGAAATCCGTCGTTACCGGTGTTGAGATGTTCAGAAAGATCCTGGACTACGGCGAAGCCGGAGACAACATCGGCCTTCTGCTCAGAGGTATCGACCGCACCGAGATCGAAAGAGGACAGGTCGTCGCCAAGCCCGGAAGCATCAAGCCTCTTACCAAGTTCACTGCTCAGGTCTACGTTCTGAAGCAGGATGAAGGCGGCAGACATACTCCGTTCTTCAACGGTTACAGACCTCAGTTCTATTTCAGAACAACTGACGTTACCGGCACCATCCAGCTTCCCGAAGGCGTAGAGATGGTCATGCCCGGAGATAACATCACCATGACAGTCGAACTGCTCACACCGATCGCTCTTGAAAAGGAGCTCCGCTTCGCTATCAGAGAAGGCGGAAGAACAGTCGGAGCCGGCGTTGTCGCTGAACTGCTCTAATCTGAATCAACCTTAAAGCATTACCTCTTCAAACGGATACTAACCGATAGAATCTATTTCTCCCGGATATCCTAATGATGAGGTCGCAAAAGGATAGCGGTCTGCTGCTAATGCAGCAGACCGCTATCTGTATTATCATGGAAGAAATCCCATCCTTTTTTCGCTTAAACATGAGCCCCTTGGCTCTTGTTTTTCGACAGATCGGTTTTCGATCATCTGCTGACGGTGACAGATCATCTGTATACGGGCCCGTCGGAAATGAAATGGCAAGACCCGAAGGTCATGCCATTTATCAATACTGTTAAACTGTATCTTGGATGTTATTTCAAAAGCCGCTGCCTGTCTTATTCAGCTGTCTTCTCACCCGAAGATGCTGCCTCTGTCTGATCGGAAGGCTTCGGCTGTTTCCTGGGCTTTTCGCCTTGCGTTTTCCCATCAGATCCCTGCTTGACACCTTTCATTGAAAGGGAGATCCTGTTCTTTTCCTTATCTACTCCTATCACCTTCACCTGAACGATGTCACCCACGGAGAGTACATCCGTCGGATTGGTGACGAACTTATCCGTGATATGGGAGACGTGGACCAGTCCGTCCTGATGAACGCCTATGTCGACGAAGGCACCGAAATCGACAACGTTGCGTACGGTCCCTGTCAGAACCATTCCCTCGGTGAGGTCGTCAATCGAGAGGACGTCGCTTCTGAGCAGCACGCTGCCCAGTTCTTCACGCGGGTCTCTGCCCGGTTTCATGAGGTCCTTGATGATATCTTTAAGAGTCGGCAGCCCGATGGAGCATTCCTTTGCCGCTTTCTTATCACCGTATGCGGTTACCGCTTCGGGAAAGCCGGAAAGTCTTCCTTCTTTTACGGATTCAAGATCGTAGCCTGTGAGGTTAAGCAGCTTTTCAGCTGCCTCGTAGCTTTCAGGATGCACGCCGGTATTGTCCAGTATATTCTTTCCTCCGGGGATACGCAGGAATCCAGCGCACTGCTGGAAGGTCTTCTCTCCAAGTTTATCTACCTGCTTCAGTTCCTCACGTTTGGAGAATTCGCCCTTTTGTTCTCTGTATGCGACGATGTTCTTGGCGACTGCTGAATTGATGCCCGCGATCCTTGAAAGGAGAGATGCGGAAGCAGTGTTAAGATCGGCTCCGACGGAGTTCACGCAGTCTTCGACAACGCCCGACAGGGAATCGTCAAGCATCTTGGGAGGCATATCATGCTGATATTGCCCGACGCCGATGCTCTTCGGGTCGATCTTTACCAGTTCTGCGAGAGGATCCTGTGTGCGCCGTGCGATGGAAACCGCGCTCCTTAAGGATACATCAAAGTCCGGAAATTCTTCCTTGGCGAGTCTGGATGCCGAGTAGACACTGGCGCCTGCTTCGCTGACTATCATATACTTGACTTCGGTATCCTCTATCACGCTCTCTACAAAGAGCTCGCTCTCGCGGGATGCCGTGCCGTTCCCTATTGCTATGAGCCTGACATTGTATCTGTCGATGAGCTCCTTCATTATAGCTTTGGATTCTTCAGTTTTGGAGTGCGGCGGTGTTGGATATATTACTGCTGTATCCAATACCTTGCCCGTCCCATCCACGACAGCCAGCTTGCATCCGGTACGGAACGCGGGGTCGAATCCCATGGTGACGGTATTCTTGATCGGAGGAGCCATCAGCAATGCCTTCAGGTTCACGCCGAAGGAGGCTATCGCGCTGTGGTTGGCTTCGTCTGTGAGACTGGATCTGATTTCCCTTTCCAAAGATGGTTCGATAAGTCTGTCCCAGCTGTCTGCGGCAGCTTTTTTCACCTCATCGGCAAGAGGATTGTCGCCTTTAACAAATATCATATTAAGGAGCTTGATCGCGTTGTCGCGGTCCGCTTCCAGCGAGACCTTGAGGAAACCTTCTTTTTCGCCTCTGTTGACGGCCAGGATTCTGTGCCCCGCGATCTTGCGGACAGGTTCTCTGAAATCGTAGTAATTGCGGTAAACACTGTCCTCTTCCTTTGCCCCTACGCATCTGATGTAGCCGCTGCCCCTCAGATAGGTGCGCAGGTTGCGTCTTGCCTTGGCATTATCGGATATATCCTCTGCGATTATATCGCGGGCTTTCTCGATCGCGTCGGCCGGCGACTGCACACCTTTATCGGCATTGACGTATGCGGCGGCGTTCTCCTCGAGGGTTTTCCCGTTTTCTGTCTGTGCAAGGATGTATTCAGCCAGAGGCTCGAGTCCGGCCTCCTTGGCTGTCGTGGCCCTAGTCCTCCTCTTCGGGCGGAACGGGCGGTAAATATCCTCCACCTCCGAGAGCATGACACATGAATCGATCTGATAGGACAGATCCTCCGTAAGCTTGCCCATTCCCTCCAGCAGTGCCTTGACTTCGTTTTTGCGTGATTCAAGCCCTCTCAGGTAATCCAGCCTTTCTGCTATATCCCTGAGAATCTGGTCATCGGTGGAACCGTGCATCTCCTTGCGGTAACGTGCAATAAATGGGATCGTGTCTCCTTCATCTATGAGGCTGATGATGTTTTTGATATGTGTCTGGCTCTTCCTGAATTCTCTGGCCAGCGTTTCCGTAATATCCATTTTTTCTCCTGTGAACAGTGCGGGTCGGTCTGCTTTGATGTTTTACCTGGCGCAGACTCTGGCAATCTCTTCTTCTAATGCCGCGACGTCCTCTTCCTTTGTTGCCCAGCTTGTGCAGAAACGGACAGCTTTGAACCCATCCATGGCTTCTCCCCATAATTCGCATCTGCCTTCAAAGGCTTTATATTCCTTGTCGGTCAGCAGCGGGAACTGCTGGTTGGTCGGACTGTCTATCAAGAAAGAACAGCCTGCTTTTTTGAAGGCGTTCTTTATCCTCATTGCCATATCGACGGCGTGTTTGGATATCTCAAAGTACAGATCATTCTCAAAAAGCGTCTCAAACTGTATCCCGAGCAGTCTTCCCTTAGCCAGTAGGCCTCCGTTCTGCTTCACGATGTAGTCGAAATCCTCTGCAATGGACGGATTGGTGATGACCACCGCTTCTCCGAAGAGCGCTCCGACCTTGGTGCCTCCGATATAAAAGACATCGGTCAATGCCGCCATATCGGCAAGAGTCACGTCGGCTCCTTCGCTCATCATTCCGTAGCCGAGCCTTGCCCCGTCGGCGTAAAGGTAATAACCGTATTCGTCACAGGCGGCCCTCAGATCCTTCAGATCTGCTTTGGAATACATCACGCCCTGTTCTGTGGGCACCGAGATATATACCATTTTAGGCTGGACCATGTGAGTGCGAGTATGGTTGGTGATGTCAGCCCTTCCGACCTCTCTAACCATATCGCCGGTGAGTTTGGAATCCGGGGTGGGGCAGGCAAGGACCTTGTGACCGGTGTGCTCGATAGCGCCGCTCTCATGCACGTTTATATGCCCGGTATCGGGGGATATTACGCCCTGATGGGGTCTGAGCGCAGCGGCAATCACTGTCATGTTCGTCTGGGTTCCTCCGACAAGGAAATATACGCTGGCATCCGGAGCCTTGCAGATGTCTTTTATGTAATTCCTTGCTTTCTCACAGTGAGGATCGTTGCCGTATCCGTAAGTCTGCTCAAAATTTGTCTGTTCCATCCTCTTCATGATCTCAGGATGGGCGCCTTCAGCGTAGTCGCATAGAAATAAACTCATGATCACTCCTTAATATATAATATATTAGTCTCTATGGTAAAGGTTTGTAGTCTGATAAACGGGGTCACAGGTCAGATTCATCTTCAGTGAACGCAGCAGGTTCTCATCGTTTGATGAGAGCATCACCGTGGAATGCACCTCACATCCGGACAGACGTTCCAGCTGGAATACTGCCTTTCTAGCTGTGGGATCCGTAGCCGCGCAAATCGTCAATGCCATGAGCGTCTCCTCGGAATGAAGCCTCGGGTTAGTGTTTCCCAAACGGTTCACTTTCAGATCCTGTATGGGCTCGATGATGTCAGGCGAGATGAGCATTATATCATCGGCGATCCCGGCAAGGGTCTTCAATGCGTTAAGCAGCGCTGCCGAACAGGCTCCCAAAAGTGCCGAAGTCTTTCCTGTGACGATCCTTCCGTCGGGCAGCTGAATGGCAACCGACGGTGCGCCGGATGAGCTTTCCTTGGCTTTTGCAGCGGCTATGACCGGTCTGTCTTCAGCGGATACCCCCGCCTGGCGCATCAGCAGCTCAAGTTTGTATAATTCGTCAGTGGTCCCACCGGTGCCCTTCATCTTAGCGCAGAGAGCGGAATAATAGCGTCTTATGATCTCCTGCCTGCTTGCATCCTCTGCTCCATTTTCATCCGATATGCAGAAGCCCAGCATGTTCACTCCCATATCCGTCGGGGATTTATACGGGGATTCTCCGAAAATACGCTCGAAGGCGCTGTTGAGGATCGGAAATACTTCCACGTCCCTGTTATAGTTGACAGCCTGTTTTCCGTATGCTTCCAGATGGAACGGATCGATCATGTTGACGTCGTTGAGATCGGCGGTGGCTGCCTCATAAGCCAGATTCACAGGGTGCTTCAGCGGTAGGTTCCATACCGGGAAGGTCTCGAACTTTGCATAGCCTGATTTCACGCCGTGCAGGGAATCCATGTAGATCTGGGACAGGCATACGGCCATTTTGCCGCTTCCGGGTCCCGGGGCGGTGACTACGATAAGCTTATGGCTGGTCTCTATGTAATCGTTCTTGCCGAAGCCGTCTGGCGAAAGTATATGGTCCACATTATTCGGATAGCCTTCGATCCTGTAATGGGCATATACCTTTATGCCGAGTCCTTCAAGCTTACTGCGGAAGTCTTTAGCTGGACCGTCTTCCGAATAACGGGTTATGACCACGCTGCCGACATACAGCCCTACGCTGCGGAAGGAATCGATGAGCCGCAGAACGTCGTCGTCATAGGTTATTCCGAGGTCTCCTCTGACCTTGCTCCTCGCTATATCCTCAGCCGATATGACGATCACGATCTCCGCGTCTTCCCTGAGATTCAGAAACATCTTCACCTTGCTGTCCGGTTCAAAACCCGGCAGCACGCGGGAAGCGTGGTAATCGTCGAACATCTTTCCTCCGAATTCCATATAGAGCTTTCCACCGAATTCGTTGATGCGTTTTGATATCTGCTCCGACTGAAGCCTTATATACTTTTCGTTGTCAAAACAATTTCTCGATCCGATCATGCCAAACGTCCTGTAAAGTGTTCGCTTCTGATGTATCCTACAGAAGCTCAGTATAGATCGGCATATAAAAAACGGGCGAACAAACGATCGAACCCGAAAATGCCGCCGCGCCGTTTATATCCATAACGGAGAATCATCTCACGTCATTAAGCTAAATATATCACATCGCATAAAAAAAAGACAGATTTTTGTGAAATCCGCCTTAGTTATTGCCGAGCGTTATCGGTATTGTGAACGAGAATTCGCTTCCCTCGCCAAGTTTGCTTTTTACTTTGAGCGTTCCTCCGTGTCCGGTGACTATCGCCTTTGCGATTGCCAGTCCAAGCCCGTAACCGCCTGTCTCCTTGGTGCGGGATGTGTCGGCACGGTAGAATCTTTCAAATATATACGGCAGGTCTGTTTCTGATATCCCTACGCCGTGGTCCGCCACGGTTATCGTAAATGAGTCACTGTTTTTCCGCAGATACACTTGGATGGTCCTGGAATCTCCCGAGTATTTTACGGCATTGTCCAATAGGATCCTCAGAGTCTGCTTGATGCGGGCACTGTCCACGCTGCAGATGATGCCTTCATCTATATCGCAGGTGAAATCGAAATCGGTATATACCATGTTCTCTTCCTTTACCGTAGTTACGACAAGTTCACCGATATCGGCCGGCATCATCTCGTAAACGATCTTGTCGTTGTCGTTGCGGGTGAGGAAGAGAAGCCTCTCGACCAGTTCCTTCATGTTTTCGCTTTCAGCGATCACTGCATCGATGCTCTCGTCCAGTATCTTGGGATCGTCCTTGCCCCATCGCTTCAGCATGCCTGCATAGCCGGATATTACGGCTATCGGCGTCCTCAGTTCGTGTGAGACATCGGAGACAAAGCGTTTCTGCTTATCATAGGCTATGCGTATGCGGTCGACCATGTCATTGATAGTTGAGGCCAGCTCACCGAGCTCATATTTGGCGGCTTTTTCGTCGATATGCACATCCATGTTTTCAGCCGATATCTTCTTGGCAGCCTCACTGATATCCTTGATCGGCCTGAGCATCCTGTCCGTGCGGGTTATTCCTGCGATATTGAAAAGGAGGAATCCGGCCGCCATAGTGGCCCCCAGTATCTTGCCTATGAAAAGAAGATTTTCAAAAACGCTTTCCAGGGAATAGGCGATCACCAGATAAAGGGTCTGATCGCCTTCGGTATAGCCGAATGGAGTGATGTCAAGATACAGCCCGTCGCCGACCCTTGCGTATTTCGGAAAGATGTCGGTGAATATGTTGGTATTTTCTCCCCGCACCGGCGCGATGTTTTTATTGTTTCCGGCACCGGTTGAGCCTGCAATTATTCGCCCCGTGCTGTCCGTTATGTATATCTCGGCGATGTTGTCCAAGCCTACCAGAGTATTCAGGTATACGGAAAAGCTGCTGGAGAATATGCTGGTCTTTTTTGCCTGCTGGAATATGCTGTCGGAATATGCGGGAGTACTCTCGGAAAGCTGTCTGCAGCCAGAATAGCCGAATGCCGCCGCGAAGAGTACCAGGACCATAACGCAGATCAATATATAAACGAAGGAATAGGTCGCCCTTATCCTTCGCTTAATGGAATATCTGTATGACGAAAAGAAATCTCTGATCAGTTTTTCCCGGTTATTCTTCATCTCTGAACTGATATCCGACTCCGCGCACCGTACGGATATAACTGGTCCCGAAGACCTCGTCTATTTTGCTTCTGAGATAGCGGATATATACATCGGTGACGTTAGTCTCAGCTTCATACTCGTATCCCCAGACGCTCTCAACGATCTGTTCGCGGGAAAGCACGATGTTCTTGTTGACCATCAGATAGCTTAACAGCTCGAACTCCTTCTTTGTCAGAGTGATTGGAGTGTCATCGAACTTCACTTCGTATTTATCCCTGTCAAGAGTGAGACGTCCAGCTTTGATCACGGGAGAGGAGACGACCTTATCGCCGTTCTTCAGGGCAACGCGCATGCGCGCCAGAAGCTCTTCGATTGCGAACGGCTTGGTCATGTAGTCGTTGGCACCGACATCGAGCCCTGTAACTTTATCGGAAACATCGTCCTTGGCAGTGAGCATGATGATCGGGGTGTTGATCCCTTCCGCTCTCAGTCTTCTGCATATCTCGATGCCGCTCAGATTCGGAAGCATCAGATCAAGAATAATGATGTCATATTTGCCGGTCTGGGCCATGGTATAGCCTTTTCGACCTTCCTCTGCGATTTCAGGGGCGTAGCCCTCGTGCTCCAGCTCCAGCTGGAGGAAACGGGATATCTTTGCCTCATCTTCTATAATAAGTACCTTTTTCATTATATAGCTCCTTTATTTTATCGTGATGCTGTAGAAGCCGTCCCCCTCATCCACAGGCTGGTCTTCTGAGGGATGGGACTGTCTGTATCCTTCCGTATCCACGACTTCGGCCAGAAGAAGGCCCTCTTCGCCGGAGACCGGGGTATTGGTCTCAACGTTGAGATCAAGGTCGAAAATGATCAGGCAAAGCAGCAGACAGCCAATGACCCAGGAAGGCACATCGAAAACCGTCAGAAACAGTACCGCCAGCATCCATGGGAAAGACATGACGCGCTCCCCGTCGGAAGAAATGTACATGGTTTTGCTTTTTTCGCCCATGATGTGGTCGTAGAGCCATTTGACGGGATACAGCGGAGTCTGTTGTTTTTTAGCCATGGAAACCTCTTTAATCTTATATTAATTATATTTTATTAACGCGGAGTTCGAACATGATTAAAATAGGATTACAAAAAAAGGCGTGCAGATATGCTATAATGCCAATTGGTTATATAATTACTTAAATAAGTACAGCAGAAGGAAAGGCGTGGCGGACTTGTTTAACAGCAAACTTACGATAACATACATCGCGAATTCCGGAGTCGCGGTGACCGGGCGAAAAAAACAGATCCTCGTGGACGGTCTGCATAAGAGCGAAGCAGGATTCTATTTTTCCACCGATCCGCAGACCGCGGAGGATATCATCCTCTCAAAGGAACCTTATAATCTTATGGATATCCTGCTGGTCACACACGACCATTCCGATCATTTTAACGCGACCTACTGCGTGGAAGCCTTGAAGAAGAACAAGCATCTGCAGCTTGTTGGCCCTCAGAGCGTTGCCGATAAGGTGAAGAGCTGCCCCGATTATGACGATGAACTGGCAAGTCAGATCAAGCCTATCGAAGCCTCACCGGTCAAGCCTATAGTGCTTTCGCTCAAAGACATCGATATTGAGATTTTCTGCATCACCCACGACGGGGCCAGCGCCGATACCACCGTGAACAACGCCTATCTGGTCCGCATGGACCGTCATGACATGCTCTTTTTAGGCGACGCCAAGGCTGATGATTCCGTATTCGAGTCAGCAGGTGTCTACGGCAAGAACGTGGAGGTACTCTTTGTTCCGTTCACCTTCATCGGTCTTTCCGCGGGCAGAGAGATCATCAAGAAGATCGCTCCGAAAAAGCTGGTGGTCGTTCACCTTCCGGATGAGTCCAAGGATGCCAACAAACTCACTGAAAAGACCAAGATCGCTCATACTAAGTATTTCGCAGAATTTCCTCCGACAACATTGTTCGATACTATCGGTCAGAGTTTTCAGATATAAAAGATATAAACCTCCCCGCAAGGGGAGGTTTTTGAATGGATCGTCATTGCAGACATCCTGCCGGAATGCTACACATCAGTATCGGATATTATGCGCATCTGGGCCCTTGTACTGCAGTGTAGAGCGATACAATCATAAAAAGCCGGATCTTTCGATCCGGCTTTATGATTTTTTGAGGACGGTTGCGTTCATCCGTTGAGAAATCTGGACAGAAATTCTCTGGTGCGATCCTTTTCCGGATCCGTGAATATCTTATGCGGGCTGCCGGCTTCCTCGATGACGCCGCCGTCCATGAAGATCACTTCATCCGATACATCTCTGGCAAAGGCCATCTCATGGGTGACGACGATCATGGTCAATCCGCTGTCTGCAAGGTCCTTCATGACCGACAGCACTTCCCCCACCATCTGGGGGTCGAGTGCGGAAGTGGGTTCGTCAAAGAGCAGCACGTCAGGCGACATCGTCAGTGCCCTGGCTATGGCGGCACGCTGTTTCTGCCCTCCGGAGATATTCGCGGGACGATATCTGGCAAAGGGTGCCATGCCGACCTTTTCAAGGTTTTCTATGGCTGCCTTTTTAGCCGCTGCTTCGCTTATCCCCAGTACCTTTACGGCTCCGATGGAACAGTTCGTGAGCAGATCCATGTTGTTGAACAGATTGAACTGCTGAAACACCATGACCACCTTCGCTCTGTATCGGGAGAGAGCTTTGCCGGATACAGGTATAGGTGAGCCGTGGAACAGTATCTCTCCTCCGTCGATCTCCTCAAGGCGGTTGATGCACCTGAGCAGAGTGCTCTTTCCGCTTCCGGAGGAACCGATGATACTGATGACACTGCCTTTTTCAACATCGAAGCTTATGTCTTTGAGTATCACGGAATCCCCGAAGCTCTTGCTGATATGTGATAATTCCAGTATCTTTTCTCCTGCCATTTCAGTCTTCCCTAACAGTAATAACGCTGCGTGAATCGCTCTGGCTCCCGGTTATGGTAACGACTCCGGGCCCTTCAAGCTTCTTTTCTATGAACCTCATGCCGCGCGTCACCGTGTAGGTGACGATGAGGTAGATAACAGCTACGATAAAGTTGACTTCAAAATATCTCAGGTAGGTGCCCGATGCGGATTTGCCAGCAAAGAACAGTTCAAAGACGGAAATTACAGAGAGCACCGAGCTGTCCTTGATATTGACGACGAATTCGTTGCCTATTGAAGGCATCACGTTCCTGATTGCCTGAGGCAGTATCACGTAGCGCAGTGCCTGCGAATAGGTCATACCTATGGAATAGGCGCCTTCCTCCTGGCTCTTGTCCACGGATAGTATGCCTCCGCGGATGATCTCCGCCATGTACGAACCGGTGTTTATTGATACGATGAATACGGCTGCCGTCATTTTGCCGATGTCCACGCTTCGGAATAACCCGTAGTAAATGACCATCGCCTGTACGATCATCGGCGTGCCGCGGAATACTTCGACGTAAACGGCAAGAAGTATATCGAGCAGCTTTGTGCAAACGCGCTTTGCGGCTCCTTCGTGCCTGCTGACTTTAATTGAACGCAGGGAAGCGACGAGGAGTCCGATCAGGAATCCGAAGACCGTGGAGAGCACGGCGATAATCATCGTGTTCTTCAGTCCTGTCAGAAAAAGCCCGCCGTATTCATTAAGTATGAAAACGACCCACTGCCAAAAGCTATCCGGCATATCACATATCACTCAGGGGCTGATTCGAAACAGCGTCCTGCATCATCTTCTGCCTTTCGTCGCCTGAAATGCTCGCCAGGATGTCATTGATGCTGTTGATCAGCTCCGTTTCCCCTTTCCTGACACCCACAGCGACGGTAATGTCTTCCTCTGCAGCCACGAAGCCCTGTCCTTCGGCGAACCTTACATAAGTCAGGTCACTGTTAGCCGCAGCTGCGGAAACAGCTCCGGGCAGCTCGCTGATATATCCGTCGATCTTTCCTGAAGTGAGAGCAACGATCATAGCCGGGAAAGTCTCCATGGCATTTTCTTTCGTGACCCCTTCCATCTGGTCGATAACATCATAGTGGACGGTGTTCAGCTGTCCTGTGATGACTGCCCCGGCGAAATCGTCAAGGCTGTCGGCACTTGCATATTGACTGTCTTTTCTAATGACTACGACCAGTTCGCTAGCGTAATAGGCGTCTGTAAAGTCAATGGTCAGCTTGCGCTCTGCTGTTGGGCTCATTCCTGCGATGATCAGGTCGATATCGCCGGCCACGAGCGCCGGAGTAAGTCCGTCCCATTCCAGCTTGACGATGACAAGCTTCTTGCCGAGACCTTCGGCGATCTTTCTGGCCATCTGGACGTCATAGCCGTCGGCATAGGCGCCGGGAACTGAATCGATAGGTACGGATGTTGCTGTTTCATTTGACTGCGTCCAGTTGAACGGCGCATAGTTGCATTCCATGCCGACCTTGATCGTCTCTTCCTGCTGTTGATTTCCCCCACAGGATGCCAGAGAGAATAGAATGGAGATGATGAGCAGGGCTGTAATGAATTTGGAACGATGCATTTTGTTTGATCCTCCTTCCAGGATAAAAAAATAGCGGCAGGAGATATCGCCCAGCCGCTATAAATTGACCCCGAGAAGGGTATTTATGCCAAGAACGATAGCGCTCCACATTTCTGTGACAGTCGGAGGGATATTATCCCGGCGCCCAACGGCGGCAGTCTCAAAACAGCCGCAATTTCGGCGAAGATCCCTTTCGCATCCGGGTGGTATCGCCGTTTGAGCGGCTTCCCGATGTTACTGATGAGCTTCGCGCCTCTATCTGTACAAGCATTCCTGCCTAGCGTGATGCCTCACGCGTGATTATGATATTACTTGATTGTTTCCTACATGTCAAGAACAAAATTCCGAATCATGGCATACTCGGTTTCCCTGTTCCTGGACAGATGATTGCCGCCATGGCTTAGTGAGTTTCTTATTGGTCGGCCGCCAAAAGAAAAGAGACTGTGAAAAACGGAGAATTGTTATACAGTCTCTTCAGATAGTATTAATCAAACAGCGATGAGAATAATCCGATACCTGCGGCGAAAGTCCCGATGGTACTGCCTATGTTACCTGCTGCGGCTACAACGAGGACCTTCAGCAGTTTGTTGCCGTAAAAACCTTTCAGGGTCGTGATATCATCAGTGACGCTTTCAAAGTCGGCGACTTTTGGAGGGGCGATCTTGGCCTGGACCAGTCCTGCGAACCATCCGGCTGCAAGGAGAGGGTTCAGGGATGTGATCGGGGCTGCGATAAACGCAGTCAGAGCAGATATGATATTGCCTCCGGCCAGCAGTACTGCGGCGGCCGAAAATGTACCGTTATAGATGACCCATCTGAGCATCTGCGTTCCGAAGGACGAAGGATCTTTCAGGTAAGTCACGGCGAACATTATAAGTACCAAAAGCGGTATGACCCATCCCGCCAATTTCGCCAGCGGTTTTTTCTCGGGTTGAGAGGAAAGCTCATTTATATCGACCGGACTGCCGGAAGTAAGTATTTCCGTAATGCCATGCACATGAGCAGCTCCGACTATGGCGACTATTGTCTTTCCGGGCGAGGTGCGGATCTTTTCCGCAAGGAAGGCATCACGTTCATCCACCAGATACCTTTTCAGCTCAGGGAACTGCTGTGCCATCTCGCCCATTGCGCTTTCAAGGATGTCTTTCTGTTTGAGTTGTTCCATCTCCTCTTCGCTGATCGTCTCATCGTCGAGCAGGGCGGAAAACAGTCCGGTCAGAAGCTTGATCTTCCCCTTGCCGCTCATCTTCCGCCAGATGCGGGTAAATGTGGTCCTGATAGGCCTGTCGGCGGCAGTAAGGACAGCGCCTGTCTCCTGTGCCTTGTTGATTCCGACGAGCATCTCGCCTCCTACGGAAACACCGAAGCTCTTGGCGAGCCGTTTCTGGTAGGAGGAAAGTATCAGACTGACCAGCAGGTACATGGCTTTCTTCTGCTTTATGACGGTGATAATATCGGTGTTTTTCCATTTATCCGGATCCTTGATGTTTTCTATCCTGTCGTCATCCAGCTCGACGCAGATGGAATCCGGACGGATCTCATCGATCACGCGGCCTGCCTCCTCCGCACTCTGGGAGGAGACATGGGCCGTTCCGATCAGGTAGATGTCCTTGCCATCGATCTCAATATGTGTTACATTTTCATTTTCCATTTTAGATCCGCCAGATCAGGAGCATCCTGTGGTGGTGCCGCATTCTGCACAGACCTTGCAGGTGCCGTTGGTATACATCCTGGATGAACCGCAGTTGGGGCAGACATCGCCGTAAAGGCGTTCCATCCCCGTCGTGTCGGGACTGCCGTCCTCACCGTGGTCGTCGTGTTCCTGCGGTACCGGAGATTCGCCAGCATGAGGCAGAGCCGTTTCTGCTACAGATCTGAAGTCATCGGGCTTGACCTGGATGCGGGAGAAATCGCCGAGCTCGATGTCTATCACCTTGCTGATAAGGTCGGCAAGCGAGGTGGCGTTCTTAATATATGGATGGCGGGATACGAATCCGCTCGGCTCGAACTGCTGGCCTCTGAGTATACGTGATATCTCAGCGGCAGGTACATTATACTGCAGCATGTTGGAAAGAGCCTTTGACAGGGAGGCCAAAAGGCCCTTGACTACTGTACCTTCCTTATCGGAAGATACGAATATCTCTGCCATTTTGCCGTTCTGATAGAATCCGACAGTAATGTACAGCTCGATGTCTCCTATCTTGGCGGAATGCGTGCGGGACAGCCTCATGCCTGAAGGCCGTGCTCTTTCAGGTACTGAGTTGTGGCAGTTCTTGGCAAAATTGAGCAGCTGGTCATATGTCAGGTTATTCAGGTCGTTCTCATCCTTGATCTCTTCTGCAGTGTGCAGAGGCTGAGCAGCCTTGCAGCCGTCGCGGTAGAGTGATATGGCTTTGACGCCCTTTTTGTACGCCAGGAGATAGACATCCTGTACGTCCTGCACTGTAGCGGAGGCGGGAAGGTTGACGGTCTTTGAGATTGATCCTGAGATCATCGGAGTGATCGCGGCTACCATCATCACGTGCCCGTAGGGGGATATCTCGTTTGCCGTAGCGAATACGCCCTTGTCCTCATCCTTGATGTAAGGGCAGTTTTCGAGGGTGTAGTTCACGAACATGCCGCGCTCGTCTGTCTCGAGCATGTAGTCATCGACCTTCTTGATGTCCTCTTCGCTGTAGCCGAGGTTGGCGAGGCTCTGATCGACTATCGGGTTCACGATGGTCATCGTTCCTCCTCCGGCCAGGGATTTGTAAATGACATGCGAGTAATAGGGCTCCACGCTGGTCGCTCCGCAGTCCATAGCAAAGGCTATGGTCCCTGTCGGTGCAATGACTGAGACCTGGGCATTCCTGACGCCGTATTCGTCAGCGTATGAAAGGGCTTCCTTCCAGACCTGCACCGCTTTGTTCAGAAAGCTGCCGCACCCGATCCCTTCAAGGAGATCCTTGTCCAGCATATAGGGCCTGTAGGAGATATCCTCAAAGTCATCGGTCAGTGCCAATGCGCACCTTGCGTGATTGCGCAGTACTTTCTTCAGGTATTTTTCATTGACGGTATATTTCTCAAAGGGACCGACGGCTTTGGCCATGAGGCCGGATACATAGTATGAATATCCTGTGAGCACGCTGACCAGGGCTGCGGAGACCTGGCGGGCTTCTTCGCTGTCATAGCCGTAGCCCATCACCATCAGCAGCGAAGCCAGGTTAGCGATTCCAAGCCCGGTGGCACGGAACATATAAGTCTTGCGTGCGATATCCTTTGTCGGGAACTGTCCGCGATAGATGGATGCCTCCAGCACGAGCTGTACGAGACCGACCAGATGCACGTAGTTCTCCATATCGAAGCGTTTGTTTGCGTTGTCATAGAAGTTGAAGATATTGATGGAAGCCAGGTTGCAGGATGAGTCATCAAGGAATGCGTATTCGCTGCAGGGATTGGTAGCGTTTATGCGGTTGTATTTCGCCCCGTATACGCCATCCTCGCCGGCCGGGCAGGTGTGCCATGCGTTGTACAGATCGTCGAACTGTATCGCCGGATCGGCACAGGACCAGGCGCTCTTGCCTATGAGGTCCCAGAGCTTTCTTACGGATTCTTTCTTGTTGACTTTGGAATCTACTCTTCCCTTTAAGTCTATTGTTGCGTCCGGATCGCTGGAGAGGTTGCATACTTTCTGCATGAATTCCTCTGTGGCTCTCACGGAGTTGTTGCCGTTCTGTCCGGACACTGTGGAATACGCTTCTCCGTCCATTCCGGTATCATAGCCCATCTTGGCCAGTGCGCGGACCTTGTCCTCTTCCTTTGCCTTCCATGTGATGAAGCTTTCGATCTCCGGATGATCCACGTCCAGGATGACCATCTTGGCTGCGCGCCTTGTCGTGCCGCCGGATTTGATGGCTCCTGCATTGCGGTCCAGACCCTTTAAAAAGCTCATGACGCCGCTGGAGAAACCTCCTGAGGAGAGAGCCTCGTTGACGCCCCTGATGTCTGAGAAGTTGGTGCCTACGCCGCTGCCGCCCTTGAAGAGCTTTGTCTCGGTGACGTACTGCTCGCTTATCGAGTGATCGCCGATGAGAGTATCTCTGATAGAAAGGATAAAGCATGCGGAGGCCTGTGTGCGGGTGTAGCGGTCCTCGCTCATCACCACTTCCTTCTTTTCGGGGTCATAGTAATAAAGCTGATCACTGTCGGCGATGATATTGTAATTGCGCTTTAATCCCGTGTTGAACCACTGAGGGGAGTTAGGTGCCCAGAGCTGGGCCAGCAGGGCATAGACCAGTTCGTCATAGAATATCTGCCACTGGGCCTTATTCTTGATGATGCCTTCGTCCATGAGCGCATCCGCCCAGAAACCGACCATCCTGTCAGCCACCTGCTTCATGGATGTCTCGCCTCCGGTGGGCGTGTTGCAGCCCGCTTTGCGGAAATACTTGCTTGCTATGATGTTGCAGCAGTTCTTGGAGTAGGATTCGGGGAATTCCAGATCTTTCATGTCGATGATGACTTCCCCCGTGGAATAGTTGGTGAGATAAGCGTCCACCCGCTTATACTCGAACAGGTCGTAAACCGTCTTGTCCTTGTTGACTTCAAGCTCACCGGTGAAATTGCGTTTGAAGAGCATGGAAACTGAATCTTTCATGTGACCCCCTATATATTGTATGCATAAGCCAGACCTGGCGTATATCTAGTATTGAAAGTATATCCTCTTGCCTGCACCGCTGCAATAGCCACAGGCAAAAAAAGAAAAAAATGTCACTGGATCAGGCTGTAACGGAAAAACGGCTGAAACCTCGGATAAATCCGCGGATGGTGCGGCCAGGCAGATTGAAAATAAATACGAAGCGCATTAAATACAATTAATTGACTGTAAAATCTTATTATGTTATCATAGGCTGTAATTTTCTATCGGAGGCGCGTATATGAAAGTAGTCATAGATACAAGCGAAAATATCGCGCGTTTAGCCGCGCAGCAGTATAAGGAGCTGTTGGCAGACAAGCCCGATGCGGTGCTCGGACTTGCCACCGGATCCACTCCGCTCGGACTTTATGCCGTTTTAAGCAATATGTGCAAAGCCGGCGAGATATCTTTCGCCAAAGCACATTCGTTCAACCTGGATGAATATATCGGGCTTGACGGCAATCATGACCAGAGCTACAGGTATTTCATGAACGAAAATCTCTTCAGGAATATCGATATCAATATCAGCGAGACTCACGTACCCGACGGTATATCCTCCAATCAGCAGAATGCCGCGGATTACGACAAGCTTATCGAAGAGGCTGGAGGCATCGATCTGCAGCTGCTCGGCATCGGGGTCAACGGCCATATCGGATTCAATGAACCGGGAACTCCGTTCGGGAGCCTGACGCACATCGTTGAGCTCACCGATTCCACCAGGCAGGCCAACAAGAGATTTTTCCAGTCCATCGACGAGGTCCCCACTCATGCCATCAGCATGGGCATCAAGAGCGTCATGCATGCCAGAAGCGTTATCCTGATGGCGATCGGCGAAAACAAGGCTCAGTGCATCAAGGACACTCTGGAAGGCCCTGTCACAGAGCAGGTCCCCGCGAGCGTGCTGCAGCTGCATCCGGATGTGACCTTCTATCTCGATCACGACGCGGCAAAACTTCTGACAAAATAATAAAAGGAAATCACAATAATGGCAAAATACTTTGGCACCGACGGCTTCCGCGGTGAAGCTGGAAGAGAACTCACCGCTGTCCATGCATACGATATCGGCCGTTTTTTGGGCTGGTATTACGGCGCAAGGCTGGGCCGCAAGGCAAGGATCGTTATAGGTAAGGACACCAGGATATCCTGCTACATGTTCGAGAACGCGCTTACCGCAGGCCTGACTGCCAGCGGAGCTGATGCTTTCCTGATGCATGTGACTACCACTCCTTCCGTAAGCTACATCACCAGAGTCGACCACTTTGACTGCGGGATCATGATCTCAGCCTCTCACAATCCGTACACAGACAACGGCATCAAGCTTCTGAATGACCAGGGGGAGAAGATGGACGATGCAGTGATAGACGAGGTGGAGCAATATATCGACAAAGTCACTCCTGAGCCTCCTATGGCAACTGGAGACGATATCGGGCGCGCAATCGATTATTCTGAAGGGCGCAACCGCTACATCGGATATCTGATCAGTCTCGGCACTCACTCCTTCAAAGGAAAGAATATAGCCCTCGACTGTTCTAACGGTTCGACTTGGCAGATCGCAGGCAGCGTTTTCAACGCGTTGGGAGCGCATACCTTTATCCTGAACAATACGCCGAACGGAGTGAACATAAACCAGGACTGCGGTAGCACCCATATTGACGGGCTTTTGAATTTCGTCAAGGAACGCGGTGACATAGATGCCGGTTTCGCCTTCGACGGAGACGCAGACCGCTGTCTGGCATGCGATGAACACGGCAATCTGGTCGACGGTGATATGATAATGTACCTTGCTTCCCGCTATATGAAAGAAAAAGGTACCCTGGGAGACACCAAAGTCGTCACCACTATCATGAGCAATATCGGCCTTTACAAGGCGCTCACCGATCTGGGGATCGGATACGAGCAGACTGCGGTAGGGGACAGGTTCGTCTATGAATGCATGAGAGCCAACGGACACCTGATCGGTGGCGAGCAGAGCGGTCATATTATTTTCGGACAATACGCCAATACCGGTGACGGGCTCCTGACAGCCTTAAAGATCATGCAGGTAATGCTGGATAAAAAATGCACCCTCTCCGAACTGGTCAAGGACATCGAGATATTCCCTCAGGTCCTGAAAAACTGCGAAGTTACCGACAAGGCGCACGCACAGGAGCATCCTGTCGTTGCGAAGGCGATCAAGGAGATAGGTGAAAAACTGGGCAGTGACGGGCGCGTTCTGGTACGACCCAGCGGCACTGAACCTGTTCTGAGGATCATGGCGGAAGCGCCTACTCCCGAAGAATGTGAAGGCGCTGTCGATTTCGTTATCGATGCTCTGAGAGAGAGCGGCCAACTGGTCAAGGTGAGAATATGAGATGCGCTGAGATCAGTGAATTATTTGATCTTGAGCACACGATAGCTGCTGAGCTTTTCAAGGGCAAGACCTATCCATGGGAAGTGCTCGGGGAGATTTCCGACTTTATCATCAGACTGGGTCAGACGCTTGATCCTGATGAATACGACAATCCGCAGGAAAATGTCTGGATCGCCAAAGACGCCAGGATATATCCCTCCGCGTTCATCACTCCTCCGTGCATAATAGATCACGGTGCTGAGGTCCGCCATTGCGCCTTCATCAGAGGGAATGCCATTATAGGGAAAAACTCTGTCGTCGGGAACTCTGCGGAACTGAAGAACTGCGTGCTCTTCGACAACGTGGAGACCCCGCATTACAATTATGTGGGGGACTCTGTTCTGGGATTCCATGCTCATATGGGTGCAGGCTCCATCACATCAAACGTTAAGAGCGACAAGAAAAACGTCGTGATCAAATGCGGTGAGGAAAAGATTGAAACGAACCGCAAGAAGGTCGGAGCTTTCCTTGGAGATTATGTGGAAGTAGGCTGCAACAGCGTATTGAATCCGGGCACGGTCATAGGAAGAGGCAGCAACATCTATCCCACCTCATCCGTCAGAGGCTTTATCCCCGCAAACCACATATATAAGGATAAGGATAATATCGTAGAAAAATACTGAAAGAAATGGATCTAGCTGAACTGATCGCAAGCCTCCGTCAATGGAGGCTTTTGCTTTATGTGAGGTTAAACCAACCTGCATACTCGTTATGCCTGGCTGTTGGGAATATGGAATACCGCTTAGTTTAATTATCCTGTTCCCCCTGCTTTTCTGAAATGTATCCGCATTTCCCTGCAGAGAGACTCTCTCGTAAATCAGAATATGAAAACCCTCCTCGCCGGTTCGTCAGCAAGGAGGGTTTGTCTCTTTGTTCCATTCTTTCGAAATCATGCGATATCAGCATGTTCTTGCATCAGGCTCTCTCAGTTTGAGCCGCAGGACGTATACCTAGGGCTTGTTACTGATGATTAGTGAAGAGCTTTCAGCATGCATGCTTACTTTTGCGGATTTTCATAACGACCATGACCGTCATCACTACTAAGTATGACAGAATCATCAGCAACATGCAGGCGGCAAAATACGGGTTGTTGCCGGTCTGCGGTACATAATCGCTACGATTCGTAAAGTTGAAACCGTCCTGTATTGTCTTATAGCCTTCTATCGGGGCTTCGGAGACGCTGTAGGTGTACTCGTATCCTTCATCGTTATACTGATCCAATCCAGAGAAGGTGTAGGTATTTCCATCCCATGTCGGTGTGGCCTCTACGGCCTCTTCCTCAGCGCCTTCCTTAGCACTCTTGCGTGTCAGCTTCAGCGTGATCTCCGAAGCGTTATCGTGCTGCTTCCCTTCGTCGATCCAGGTCTTCGTTCCGGAAATGTCTATCATTCCGGCGATAGTATTTGTGAAATCGTAGCCATTCTGCACTGTCGAATAGCCAGTTATCTCTTCCTCGGAGACGCTGTAGGTGTACTCGTATCCTTCATCGTCATACTGATCCAATCCAGAGAAGGTGTAGGTATTTCCATCCCATGTCGGTGTGGCCTCTACGGTCTCTTCCTCAGCGCCTTCCTTAGCGCTGATGCGGGTCAGTTTAAGTGTGATCTCCGTAGCGTTATCATGCTCCTTGCCGCCGTCGAACCAGGTCTTCGTTCCGGAAATGTCCACCATCAGTGTGTTGATGAAGTTGAAATCATCCTGCACTGTCTTGTAGCCGTCTACCTCTTCTTCGGAAACGCTGTAGGTGTATTCGTATCCTTCGGCGTCATACTGATCCATGCCAGAGAAGGTGTAGGTATTTCCATCCCATGTCGGTGTGGCATCAGCAACGGTCTCTTCCGCAGCGCCTTCCTTAGCACTCTTGCGTGTCAGTGTCAGTGTGATCTCTGAAGCGTTATCATGCTCCTTGCCGCCGTCGACCCAGGTCTTCGTTCCGGTAATGTCCACAGTTCCTGTGATGGTATTCGTAAAGTTCTTTCCGGACTGAGCAGTCGTATAGCCTGTTATTTCGTCTTCGGAAACGCTGTAGGTGTATTCGTATCCTTCCTCGTCATACTGATCCATGCCAGAGAAGGTGTAGGTGCCTCCATCCCATGTCGGTGTGGCCTCAACGGTCTCTTCCGCAGCGCCTTCCTTAGCGCTGATGCGGGTCAGTGTAAGGGTGATCTCTGACGCATTGTTGTGCTCTTTCCCTCCGTCTACCCAGGTCTTCGTTCCGATAACGTCTATCATTGGGATATACGTATTTGTGATAGCACCCTTGTCAGCATCCGCAGTGCTCTTCGTATAAGTTCCAAACGCCACCATCGCCCAAGTAGAGTGGGCACTGAAAGTTACAGTCGAAGCGGTACTGTCCACTGTAAAACTTCCTTTGTCGTTTGAAAAAGTACCGTCGATTCCGCTCACGAACTCTGTAGACGTGATTGTGCCATCAGCATTCCATTCAGCATGAAAACCGTTTATCTTATTTACGGCCGCTGCCGCGTATTCTCTTTCTATGTCAGTGAGCTTTTCGGGAGTCCATATTATACAATGATTCCCTTGTTTTATCGCGATGATCGATTTCTCCGGTTTGGTCAGATCGAGATTAACAGTTTCTTCGCTAAGCTGATTGCATGGCGTGATTCTATTCCAGTCATTTTCGGTATCCGGGACAGAGTACTGTACATCGGGATCCTCATGAACCGTTTCTCTGTATCCTGAAATTGTTTCTTCGACCCACTTGTAGTGGTATGAGTTGCCTTGATTATCATAGTATGGCAGAGTGCTGATGTCGTACGCTCCGGTCCAGTTGTTAGCCGAATTTAGAGTCACATCTGCAAGCGGGCTAGCATCCGCGACATTAGTCGTGTATCGATAGAGGTGTACCGTGATGGATTCAGGTCTGTTGGTCTCATAGCCCTCGTCATCCCATGTCTTTGTTATGCTCAGAAGTACTTCTCCAACTGCTGGGGTTATACCTTCTTCATCGGCAGCAAAGACCGGGATGCTCATTGAGACGATGATTGCAACAGCCATAAGAACAGAAAATAAAGTGCGTATCACGGATGTCGTTTTGTTGGTCATGGCGCAAGTCACTCCTTGGTTCTGTTTGAATGTCATAGACAGCAGTTTGGACAGTATTATTAATGAATAAAAATGCATCATTGCAATACTATACAGTAATGCCATTCTATGCGTACATTCCTTTATAATATAACAATACGTAAGCTTTATGTCAACGCAATGAAATGGAATTTGTTTGTTCATCCTTTGTTTTGACAATGAGGTGTTCAAGAGCAGTAATCGGCGGGAAGTCAGAAACGGTCTGACCGTCACATTTTTACCGTCAGCATATCCGGATCCCGTAAAGGAAGAAAAAATCTGTTGCGAATAGTTGAAATAAGGGGATTCACTGAAATAGATTTACGGTTTGACCCTACCTGAAAGCAATATCGGCGGGCTTTTGCACATCGACTCAGATAACCCGGTGTTCTGCAAGGTTTAAGAACAATGAAAAGCACTGAGCCATCCATCAGGAGGGCTCAGTGCTTTGAAGTTCAATGTAAAGATCTTTTTATCCCAAGATCAGGAATCGGTTTATATCCCGTTCACTGTGGTGGATAAGGTATGCCGGTCGGCTGTCACTCTTCTGATTATCAGTCGATGTCTCCGGTATAGCCGTAAACTTTCTTGCCGTAGTAATAGACTTCGTCGCGCATGATCTCCCATACTCTGTCTATAGCCGTATCGCCTTTGACTCCGACCGGGAATCCTGCGAAGGCAAATCCTCCGCCCGGAGCGTATTTGTCAATAGTGGCGCGGATATCTGCACGCAGTTCTTCTTCATCGAAATCGGGGTAGTTCTTGGGTATATGGTCGGTCCATCCCCAGCAGCCCGCAAAGGTCATCTTGCCCTTGTATTCCTCTTTGAGTGCGAGGATATCGTTGACTTCCTGGGAGGGCTCGGTGACTTCAACGCCGAAATCGACCATGAAATCAAGGAAAGCCTCTTCTTTCCCGCAGTTGTGGAAAAGTACTGGTACATCATTGTCCTGCGCGGGCTTGGAAAGTCTCTTGTAGATGGGAAGGAATACATCTTCGTAAATATCCGGGGAGAAGAACGGAGCCAGCTTGGCGCAGGTGTCATCGGTCATGCCCCAGAAATCGGGCTTATACACCTCAAAGAACTTTGTGTAGTACGGTTCGAGGTGGTCTACCATTGCGTTGAGCATCGCCTTGACCTCTTCCGTATCTTCGTAAAGAGCCACAAGTCCTCCTTCGAAGCCCATCAGTGCGACCAGTTCCTGGAACGGCTGAAGGTTCGGACCAATTTTAAGGCAGGACTGAGTGCGGTCTATATATTTCATTGCCTCTTTATAGGTCTGTTCAAGATCTACGTTCTGGTTGGGCTCGGGGAATTTGATAACCTTTGACCAGTCGTGAATGTTCTCGAGGATCGTGACTGTGGTATCGGGCATAGCGGAAGCCAGGTTCTCGGGCGCCTTATACGGCACTCCCCAGAGATCCTTGTAGGGCTGTCCGGGAACCATTGTTCCTCTGGGACGTGTCCAGAACGGATCCATCGCTCCGACAACAGAAGCTTCACCCTTGTATGGGGTTCCCATTATCGAGTAGAAGGGCACATAATCCGGGAATCCGCCATGGCGCAGCTTTAAAAAGTTTTCCTTAGGCGTTACTTTTGCCATGAAATAAACCTCCTGAAATCAAATGCGTTATTTCAGATATCCATGCAGCTTTTATCCGGTCCGGAGTGCAATGTGCTGCGTATCCGGCTGAAATGCTTATATGAACTGAAATAACCAAAATTACTATACAATTTGGTTTTCAAATTGTCAACA
>JAIKVR010000090.1 GCA_024685545.1 Eubacteriales bacterium
TCTCCCGGCAGGTCTCCTGACTTCGTTCATCGGCACGGCAGCCTTCCCGGTCATTGACCAGTGGCATTATTGCCCTGCCTCCCTTTCACAGTGACGGCATCGCTGCGGATTCTCACCGCATTCCCTTTTCACCCGCCTTTAAAGCAGGCACCCGGAGATACAAGTATTTATATTTCCAAAGAACTGAATAAAACATTACCAATTTGCATATTACACGCTGGGACACGAAAAGTCAAGGGAATATGGGGCAGTGCATCAAATAACCGCGGGACACGAAAAGCGGAATATGTGCGTATTTTTTGTTTTTTCGGTATTGACGAAATAGTCATTTTAGGAATTAAAGTATTGAAATCCATTTCGTCTTATTATATAATAATCAGGCTTTACAGCGGACCTTTAGCTCAGTTGGTCAGAGCCACCGGCTCATAACCGGTTTGTCCGGGGTTCAAGTCCCTGAAGGTCCACCATCGCATATCCGTCGTGAGCATTCAATTAGCAATCGGGTTTTCACGGTCAAATAACAGCCGAATTCGGCACATCAAAACAGCGGGTACATATTGAATAGCCCGCTGTTTTTTTCTTCTACGGCTGTTGATATCTTTGTTTTTTTTCAGGATTGTTCATTCTATATTGATGAGTTTTACTCCAGCCATAGCCTCATCGATAAGTCTTTCACATTCAAGACGCTGTTCCTGTGCAAGCACTTTTTCCAGTACCGGGTGGGTCTGCGGATGCTTAGGGACGAATACAGTGCAGCAGTCCTCGTAAGGCTCGATGGAGATAGAATAAGTATCTATCTTTTGGGCTATGGCAATTATCTCATCCTTGTCCATTGCGATCAGGGGTCTCAGCACTGGCATGTCCGCAGCAGCGTCGGTGCAGATGATACTGTCTGTTGTCTGAGAAGCCACCTGTCCCAGGCTCTCCCCGGTTACGAGCATCTGAATGCCGTTTTCTCTGGCAAATCTCTCAGCACATCTGATCATGAAACGTCTTAATATAACGGTCAGATATCTATCATCACATTTGGATATGATCTGTTGCTGGATGTCGGTCAGGCTAATCATCGCCAAATCAAAGCCGTTATTGTATTCCGCCAGCTTGCCGCCAAGACGTTCGACCTTTTTCTGAGCATCCAGGCTAGTAAAAGGATAGGAATGAAAATGGATACCTGTCATCTTCATTCCTCTCTTGGCCATCAGATATGCCGCCACAGGACTGTCTATCCCTCCAGAGATCATTATACCGCCGCTTCCTCCCGTCCCGAGAGGCATTCCCTTTTCACCGGGGACATCCGAGAAAGTTATGTAGCTCTTCGGGCGGACCTCAACTCCAAGCACTATATCAGGATGATGCACGTCCACCTTAAAGCAATCGGTATTCCGCAGGATATACTCTCCCACCGCAGAAGATATCTCAGGTGATTTTAGCGGGAAGTTCTTGTCGCCTCTGCGTGATTCCACTTTGAAAGTCTCTCCCTTCAAGCCTTTTATCACTTCGAGAGATGCTTCCTTGATATCTTCGATATCCGAATCGGTTTCTACAGCGCGCGTAATCTTTGATATACCGAAGACCTTCTTCAGTTTTTCAATCACTTCGGACTCATTCTCGTCATCCACACCCCACAATGCGATCCTGCCCTGTATCTTCTCAGTTTTAACCCCGGGGAAATACTTCAGGGCATTGCGGATATTATCCGCGAGAGTATCAACGAAATAATTCCGATTCAGACCCTTTAACGCTATCTCGCCGTACCTTACAAGCAGCAGTCTTTTCATTTCCTTCCATTTCCCTTCAGTGCGTAGAGTTTTTCTACTGCGGCTTTGAGCTTTCCAACCAGATAGTCTATCTCATCATTCGTATTAAAATCGGACATACTGATCCTGAGGGTGCCTTCAATACGGTTCTTGTCCAGGCCGAGAGCATCCAGCACCGTTTTTGTCTTTTTATGTGAGGAACAGGCAGAGGAAGTGGAGACGTAAATCTCATCTGCCTCAAGCATATGTACCAGTACTTCACCTTTTACCCCAGGGAAAGAGACACTGATGATATGAGGGCTGTAGATATCACGCTCAAGATTCTCATTGATGCAACTGGCCCCGAAAGCATCAGTCAGTTTCTCTACAAGATGTCTGCGTAGGACTTTCAGTTTAGCTTCTGTGTTTTTAATATCTGTCAGTTCGCAGGTCTTTCCGAGTGCTCCGATCATTGGGGAATTGACTGTCCCACTCCTGAAACCGCCCTGCTGACCGCCTCCGAAGGAGATCGGTTCCAGAGTGATGCCTTTCCTGTAAATAAGAGCGCCGATGCCTTTCGGCCCATGGAACTTATGAGCGCTGAGAGTCACCATATCGGCTTTGTCGAGCCTGCCGGCAATCTTTCCGAAGCCCTGGGTGGCATCCA
>JAIKVR010000084.1 GCA_024685545.1 Eubacteriales bacterium
ATAAATGCCGCAATGAACATCCTTAAAGAAGGGCTCAGAGAGTACATGAGGGATACGGCATAGGCATCTAATACAGCATACCATCACGATAGGGCAGGAACTGTCCGAATCCGCAACGCCTGTGGAGCCGGCGGCCACTGTGTACGGCGATACGTCGCCGTATGTAAGCTGCAGCGTTGAAGCAGGAATCCCCCACTTCTATAAGTGGCGGGAGTGTTCAAAAAAGAAAAAGGAAAGTGAGGCATTTCATGTTTACAAAAGCAATCGTCAGAACTCCATGCAGGAATATGGTCATGGGGATAACCACCTCCGCCTATCTGGGAACTCCGGATTACGAAAAAGCGCTCGTCCAGCATAAAGCCTATATAAAGACACTGGAATCCCTCGGGCTCGCCGTGACAGTCCTTCCGCTGAATGAGGCTTTTCCGGATTCCTGTTTCGTGGAGGACCCCGCGGTAGTCACCAAAGAGTGCGCCATCATAACCAATCCGAAAGAGAACAGCCGCAACGGGGAAAAAGATGAGATACTGCCTGCGATAAGCATGTTTTACAGCGAGGATCAGATCTTCTATATCAAAGCGCCGGGTACTTTTGAAGGCGGGGACGTGATGAAGGCGGGGGACACCTTCTTTGTCGGCCGCAGCGCCAGAACGAATGAGGAAGGCATAGCGCAGTTTGCCTCGATCGTGTCCGCTTTCGGGTACAAGACCGTAGCTGTGCCCTTAAGGCAGGTGCTCCACCTGAAGACAGGCGCCGATTATATGGAGAATGACACGATGCTGCTGTGCGGTGAGTTCATAGACAGGCCTGAATTCAGTAATTACCGCAAGATCGTCGTCAGCGAGGAAGAGGCCTATGCCACCAATTCCCTTTGGATCAACGGTAAAGTCATCGTGCCCGAAGGCTTTCCCAGGACCAGGGAGGCCCTTGAGAAAGCGGGCTACGAGACCGTTGTCGCCGATACCTCCGAATACCGCAAGATCGACGGGGGGCTGTCCTGCCTGTCACTGAGATTTTGAAATATGCATTGTTCGAACAATATATGAAATAAGTCAAGCATGAATACACTGCTAAATAGGTGTTTTATGGGCTGATTTATGAAAAAACAGTAAAAAATTAACCGTTTCGGCAAAAAGAGTTTAGAAAAGTAATTATTTCCTGCCCCTAAGACTTGATTGATAATGGGCTGCCCTGTATAATTTTCTTAATAGTTTTAACGGATGGATTTGAAATACATGCCGTGAAAACTAAAAATAAAAGGAGAAAAAAATGAAAATCGCAAAGAAACTGGCTGCTGTTTTGCTCGCCTCTTTGATGATAGTGAGCTTCGGCGCCTGCGGTAAAAAGAGTGGATCAGTTGATAACTATATCGATATCCACATCAACACCGAGGTCACTTCACTGGATCCCCAGGAAGCCACCGACGGAACCTCCTTCGGAGTTCAGTCTCAGCTGATCGAGGGCCTTACCGGCCTTGATAAAGACGGTAATACCGAAGGTCTTATGGCTGAAGGATGGAACGTTTCGGACGACAACCTGACATGGACGTTCAACATCCGCAAGGAC
The DNA here is from genome assembly GCA_024685545.1 of Eubacteriales bacterium. GTDB lineage: Bacteria > Bacillota > Clostridia > Eubacteriales > Anaerofustaceae > JAAYHF01. Next base: position 1,567 of record JAIKVR010000084.1, read on the forward strand.
GCTTACTGGACAAACGGCGATCCCGTTACCGCCCAGGACTTCGTGGATGCGTTCCAGACACTGGTCGACCCCGTGTACAATTCTGAGTATGCATATATGGGATATTCCATCATGCAGATCAAAGGAAGCCAGGATGTATTTGACGGCAAAGCCGACAAGTCCACCCTCGGAGTCAGAGCTGTCGACGAGAAGACTTTTGAAGTAACGCTTGAGTATCCGTGCCCGTTCATGCTCTCGCTTACCTGCTTCAACTCTTTCTATCCCAGAAATCAGAAATTCATCGATTCCTGCGGTGAGAACTACGGCACCAGCCCCGAGACATTCATCGGCTGCGGCCCCTTCAAACTCGTTGAATATGAGCCCTCAACAGAGACCATCGTCCTTGACAAGAACGAGAAATACTACAATGCAGACTCCGTTAAGCTCGACGGTCTCCGCTACCATGTCATCAAGGATGCTCAGTCCGCGATCCTCGCATATGAGAACAACGAGCTCGACTATGCAGTCATCGACGGAAGCCTTGTAGAAACATACAAGGACAATCCTGAATTCCAGGTGCTCTACGGCTCATACCTCTGGTACCTCTCACTCAACATGGGCAACGAGCATACCTTCAAGGGCTCCAATAAGAACCTTGATTATCTCAAGAACCTTAATCTCAGAAAGGCTTTGATGAGAGCATACGACAGAGAAGCTGTCGCGAACAACGTCGTTAAGGACGGCTCCATCGCCGCCGACTACGTCTACCCCAAGGGACTTGCATCTGCTCCGGACGGAAGAGACGTTCGTGAATACGTAGACGCCAAGACCGTTTACGCTGACTGCCTCTACAATAAGGAAGAAGCATATAAGCTCTATGAAGCCGCAGCTGCGGAACTCGGCGTCACCGACTTCGATTTCGAACTGGTCGTCGAAGACAACCAGCAGGCTCAGGACGTAGCTGCATTCATCCAGGGTCAGTTTAAAGATACCTTCCAGGGACATGTTAATGTTCATCTGAAGGTCGAGACCAAGAAAGCCAGACTTGCTGATATGAACGCCGGCAACTTCGAGATCGGACTTACCCGCTGGGGTCCTGACTACGCCGATCCCATGACATACACCGACCTGTGGTCTTCTTCGAACGCTCAGGTATACGACGATGGCACCAGATCACTGGGAGGCGGATGGGACGTTGTCGATCCGGAACTCTCAGCAGAATATGACAAGAAGGTCAAGGCATGCAAGGACGGTTCACTCTCTATTCAGGACAGATGGGACACCATGATGGAATGCGAGAAGATCCTTATGGAAAATGCCATCATACTGCCTGTATATCAGAAGAACGATGCTTCCCTGATCAAGGGTAACGTCAAGGGGATTGAGTTCCATGCTATCGGAATGCCGACTGTTTACAGGAACGCATACATAGAGAAATAAAACAGTATCGCCCGAAAAGCGAAAAGTGAATTAAAGCATTGAGCGAGTGCAGCAGGATAGATGATATCTTCGCTGCACTCGTTTATAAAGACCACGAATTTGAATTCAAAACACACATTTGCAATAAACAAACATTAATTGAAAAGGAGGGGAACGAATCATGAAAAAATACATAGCTGAACGTCTCGGAACAGCATTGGTAACGATCCTGGTGATCATTTTCGTACTGTTCGCCATGATGCAGCTTATGCCCGGATCCCCCTTTAACGACGAAAAGCTCTCACGCGAGCTTATTGAAAAGCTGAACGAGAAATACGGCCTTAACCAGCCGATATACGTGCAGTTCTTTAAGTACGTAAAGAATATAGCGAAATTTGATTTCGGCATCTCCTATGTCATCAATAAGAACATATCGATAAACCTGATGCTCAAGACAAGGGTGCCGACAAGCATGAGGATCGGTCTGCAGGCGGTCTCCGTCGGCGCGGTCATCGGACTGCTGCTTGGCATAATAGCAGCTTTAAAGCACAATACTTTCTGGGACAACCTGACGACAGTCATCTCGGTATTGGGTGTGTCAGTGCCGAGCTACGTGTTTGCCCTGCTGATGCTTTACTTCTTTGCATACCGGCTGGGCTGGTTCCCGCTGCTTTATACAAAGACCGAACCGTTCCGCTCCAGTCTGCTTCCGACCTTCGCACTCAGCATGTTCACCATCGCTTCGATCGCCCGTTTCACGAGAACCGAGATGCTGGAAGTTCTGGACAGCGATTATATGCTTCTGGTGGAGAGCAAGGGCATATCTGGCCCCGCGCTGATCTTCAGACATGCGCTGCGCAATGCCCTCATTCCCATAGTCACGGTCCTCGGACCTCTGGTCGTCGGGCTCATGACAGGCTCGCTTGTCGTGGAGAAGATATTCTCCATCCCGGGCATGGGAGCGCTCATGACAGCGGCTATCCAGGCGAATGACTACAACGTCACGATCGCCATGACCTATATATACAGCGTCATGTACATTATCATCATGCTCGTCGTGGATCTGCTTTACGGAGTCATCGATCCGCGCATCAGGCTCGCAAAGGAGGATTCAGGTGAATAAGTATCAGATAGCCAGCGACAACTTTGATATGGATTCGATCGAATTTCTTCCGAATGACTTTGAATTCATCGGCAACAAGCCGGAAGAGCATATCGACTCAAACTTTGCCAGCCAGGATTACTGGAAGGATGTATTCATCCGCTTCAAGAAGAATAAAGGCGCAGTCATAGGGTTTATCCTGCTGGTGTTCATTACGATCATGGCAATAATCGGACCTATGGTAAGCGGATATACCTTCGATCAGCAGAAGATAGAATTCCAGGATTTTGCTCCAAGGGTACCAGGTCTGGAGAAGATAGGGATCTTCGACGGCTCGGAAACGATGCGTTCTCCCGGAGGCGGAGCTTCCAGAGTGATCAATAAGTATAAGACCACGGAAGGCGCTGCCGATGTGTACTACTGGTTCGGCACCGATAACCTCGGCCGCGATATATGGACCAGGACCTGGATGGGAACGCGCATCAGTCTTATCATCGCGGTTTCAGCCGTGCTTATCGATATGGCCATCGGAATGAGCTACGGGCTTATCGCAGGGTATTTCGGCGGATGGGTGGACAACATCATGCAGAGAGTGCTTGAGGTGGTCAACTCCATACCGACTCTGGTCATCGTGACTTTGCTGATGCTGGTGTTTAAACCGGGATTGTTTACGATAATACTTGCATTGATGGTCTCAGGATGGGTAGGCATGAGTAGGATCGCAAGGGCTCAGATGCTCAAGCTCAAGGAACAGGAATTCGTGCTTGCTTCCCGTACCTTCGGCGCAGGCAGCTGGCATATAATCTTCTCCGAAGTGCTGCCCAATATAATCGGACAGATCATCACCAATACGATGTTCTCGATCCCCAACGCGATATTCACCGAAGCTTTCCTGTCTTTCGTGGGTCTCGGCATACCTGCTCCGCAGGCCAGCCTCGGCTCCCTCATAAGCTCCGGCTACAACTCCTTCACGACGCATCCCTACCAGATACTTCCGCCTCTTATCGTGCTGGCTCTCCTGATGCTCTGCTGCAACATGGTTGCTGACGGACTAAGAGACGCCCTCGATCCGAAGATGGCGCAGATGTAAGGAGGACGACATGGCAAGAGAAAAAATAATGGAAGTCAGAGATCTGTCGATCTCTTTCAAAACTACGACAGGTATATTGAATGCCATCCGCGGGGTCGATATGGACCTCTATCGCGGTGAGACGGTCGCTATCGTCGGTGAATCCGGAAGCGGAAAATCCGTTACCGCCAAGGCCATGATGGGCATCCTTGCTTCCAACTCGATCGTCAACAGCGGAACCGTAAAGTTCACCTATAATGACAACGGAGGCGAAAGCAAAACGGTAGATATCCTCAAGATGTCAAAGAATGAGATCAGGAGGGATATTAACGGAAAGCATATAGCCATGGTCTTCCAGGATCCCATGACCTCGCTGGATCCGACGATGACTATCGGAAAGCAGATCACGGAATCCATGATCTGGCACTATAAGACTCCCAAAGCCGAGGCTGAGGCTAAAGCTCTTGAACTGCTGGAGCTGGTCGGCATCACCGATCCGGAAAAGCGCATGAAGAACTACCCGCACCAGCTTTCCGGAGGCATGAGGCAGAGAGTCGTTATCGCCATCGCAATGGCGTGCGACCCGGACCTGCTCATCTGCGACGAACCTACCACAGCTCTGGACGTCACGATCCAGGCAAGGATACTGGAGCTTATCAAGGATATTCAGGTCAAGAAGAACATATCCGTCATCTACATAACCCATGACCTGGGCGTCGTCGCGAAGGTGGCTGATTATGTCGACGTCATGTACGCCGGCAAACTGGTGGAAAAGGGCACGGTAGACGAGATATTCTACGAGCCGCGCCATCCGTACACCTGGGGACTGCTTTCCGCAATGCCCGATCTGGATACCCGCGACGACAGGCTTTACACGATCCCCGGATCTCCCCCGACGCTCAAGAACGAGATAAAGGGAGACGCCTTTGCTCCGAGAAACAAATATGCACTGAACATCGATACAAGGATAGACCCTCCGATGTTCAAGATAAGCGATACTCATTACGCTGCCACATGGCTGCTTGATGACAGGGCGCCGACGCACGACATGCCGCCCGAGATCAAGGGCAGAATCGAAAGGATGCTTAAGGAGGAGAACAAATGACAGAAGAACGCGAACCTCTGCTCAAGGTAGAACACCTTAAACAATATTTCAGGGTCTCACGCAAGTTTACGGTCAAAGCGGTCAACGATGTCTCCTTTGAGATCTATCCCGGAGAGACATACGGTCTGGTCGGTGAATCGGGAAGCGGAAAAACCACGATCGGCCGTTCGATCATCAGGCTTTATGAGCCTACTGCCGGCAAGATCACCTTTGAGGGGATGGATGTTTCCGGGAAAATGGATAAAGAGACATTCAGAAAGCTCCACTGCGACATGCAGATGATATTCCAGGACCCAATGGCAAGCCTTAACCCCCGCAAGAGAGTCGATGAGATCATTGCTCAGGGAATAGATATCAACCACATGGCCGGCAGTGAGGCTGAGCGCAAACAGATGGTCATAGATATGCTGGAAGAAGTCGGCCTGGATCCTGACCACGCCACCCGTTATCCGCACCAGTTTTCAGGCGGACAGCGCCAGAGAATAGGCATCGCGAGAGCTCTTATAATGAATCCTAAGCTTGTTATAGCCGACGAATGCATTTCAGCCCTCGACGTATCCATTCAGGCTCAGGTGGTAAACCTTATGAAGGATATGCAGGACAAGACACATTGCGCCTATCTCTTCATCGCCCACGACCTTTCCATGGTCAAGTATATTTCCGACCGCATCGGTGTTCTGCATCTGGGACATATGGTGGAAACAGGCACCAGGGATGAGATTTTCGATAATCCCATACATCCGTACACAAAGAGCCTTCTGTCCGCCATACCTTCCCCGAACCCGAAGGTGGAGAAAAAGAGAAAGTACATGACATACAACTATTATGAAAGCGGTATCGATTACGATAAGGGCATGGAGCATCTGGTAGAAGGTACCCATACCGTACTGGCAACGGACGAAGAGTTCCAGAAATGGACCAACGCTTGATCGATGTTCTATACGCCGGGGTTTTCCCCGGCGTTTTTTCGTTTCGAGTTCAGAGCGGAGGAAACCTGTGATATAATCTGGAAAGCAAAGAGAGGAAGAAATGCTGACTGAAAGACTGTACGAGGAAGATTCACATATAAGGGAATTCAGCGCCGTGGTACGTGAAGTGAGAGATTCCGCCAAAGGCGGATATGATATCCTTCTGGATAAGACCGCCTTTTTCCCCGGCGGCGGCGGACAGGATCCGGATGAGGGCACGCTGGACGATATCTTTATCGACAGATCCTTCATGGAAGGGGAGGAGATATGGCATCATTCCTTTTCGAAGCCGGAGCCCGGACAGACCGTTTCCGGCAGGATCGACTGGGATAAGAGATTTTCGCGCATGCAGAACCATTCGGGGGAGCATATCCTGTCAGGTCTGATACATAACAGATACGGCTATGAAAACGTCGGCTTCCATATGGGAGAAGCCTTCATGGAGATAGATTTTTCGGGAGTTATACCTGACGATGATATCCTGGCGCTGGAGGACGCCGCCAATGAAGCAGTTTACAGCAATTTGCCCGTTGTCGCTTCGTTCCCGGACGATGGGGAACTGGCCGCGATGGAATACCGCAGCAAAAAGGATCTGGAGGGCCGGAAGATAAGGATAGTGCGGGTCACCGGGATCGACGCCTGCGCGTGCTGCGCGCCTCACGTGGCATTTACGGGGGAGATAGGAGTGATACGTATCATCGGGACCTTCCCGAAAGGAAACGGCACAAGGCTGCACGTCATCTGCGGCAGAAAAGCCTTTAGCTATCTCAGGGAGAGGCATGACGAGCTCTCGGCAATAGCCCGTTCCTTCTCCACATCTCAGGAAGAGGCTTATGCCTCGGTGATGAAGCTTAAGGGCGAGAACGAGGAATTAAAGAGGGGAGTGACCAGGCTAAGCACGCTTCTGGCCGAGAAGCTCACCGCCGAAATGACGGATATGACCGGGAAGAATGGCATATTGTTCGTGCCGAAAGCCATGGGCATGCCCCAGGCAAGGGATATCGCGGTATTCGGAGCCGACAGATGCAGCGGAGTATGCGCGGTCTTCTGCGGCAGCGACAGGGAAGGCTGGCGGTATGTCATCGCTTCCGGCCATATCGATCTTAAAGCCGCAGCTAAAGATATCAACGCGGCGATAAACGGACAGGGCGGAGGCAAAAGCGATGTCATACAGGGCACCTGCAGCCTGAGCGAAACGAAACTGCGCAGGTACTTTTCATCCGCTGAATTCGATAAGTGAATACCTGAAGGAAAAAAATATGATAAAACATACAGGCTGCACCGGCGCCATTGCGCTGATGCAGCCCGTTTCATTATTCAGCTGAACGATCTGTCAGGCTGTACCACCGGACGTATACTATTTCGATACCTGCCTGAGCGGCGAATTCCACCGTCTGTCTGGTGCCTCCCCCAATGGGATGGCTCTCGTCATATACAGCAATGATCCTCTCGGAATGCTCCACCATATAGCGATTGCGCTTCTCGTAGCACAGAGGGTCTTTTTCGACCGACACTGCGGTCTCCTTATCCGCAGAGCCCTTCTTATGTGCAAAAGTCGCGAATGGAATGGCGATCTCGATGTATATGCCGGCGCCGTTGTCCTTCATCTCGCTCAGTATATCCAGTGCCCATTCGTCCGCGCCGTTCGCCCCTCCGACAATAAAATAATCGAATCCGCTCTGAATTGCGGATCCGATATATTCCTTAAGCTTTGATTTGATGATGCCGAACTTGGGAGAACCCTCTTTGAAAGGATACAAAAGTTCTCTATGCCCGGTAAAACAGCATGTTCTGCCCATAGCCCCGGCCGTCAGACGGTCATTATCTCCTTTTCCTTGGCCTTGATTATCTCGTCGGTCTTTTTGATGAAATCATCGAGGGTCTTCTGGACCTCCTTTTCACCGTCCTTGACGTCGTCTTCCGTGATCTCCTTGGCTTTTTCCATCTTTTTGAGATCTTCCATGACGCTGCGGCGGATATTGCGGAGGGCCACTTTGGATTCCTCGCCCAGTTTGCTGACGCGCTTGACGAGCTCTTTCCTGCGTTCCTCGGTCAGCTGCGGAATGACCAGTCTGAGCATCTTGCCGTCGTTGGACGGATTGAGCCCGAGGTCCGATGCCTGGATAGCCTTATCGATGGCTTTCAGGACTCCCTGATCCCAGGGGGTGATCGTCAGTACCCTCGGCTCCGGCGCCGCTATGCTTGCCATCTGGTTTATGGGCGTCTGTGTCCCGTAATAATCTGCGGTTATCTTATCCAGCATATGAGGGTTTGCTCTGCCGGCCTTCAGCGTCTCCAGCTCTGCAGATAAAGCCTCCAGGGTCTTTTCCATTTTTGATTTTGCCTGAACCTGTATATCTTCTGCCATGTCGTTGCCTCCTATTTTATTAATGTCCCGGTGTTCTCACCACATACGTTCTTCAGTATATTTCCTTCCTCATTGAGGGAGAACACTGCCTGGGGGATACTGAAATCCATGCACAGTGCAGCCGCGGTAGTATCGATAGCTTTAAGGTTCTTCTCAAGGATCTCCTGATATGTCAGTGTATCGAACTTAACTGCTGCCGGATTCGTTTTTGGATCGCTGTCATATATCCCGTCAACGTTCTTTGCGGAGAGGATCATATCAGCGTGTATCTCCGCAGCTCTCAGCGCCGCAGCGGTATCAGTGGAGAAGAACGGCCTGCCGGTACCTCCGCCGAGGATGACCACGTTGCCTTTCTCCATCTCTTCGATCACCCTCTTGTTGTTGAAGACCTCGCATACGCCTGAGATATCCAGAGCGCTGAACATTTTTGTCTTCAGTCCGTTCGCGGAGAATATATCGGTCAATGCCAGCGCGTTCATCACGGTCGCCAGCATGCCCATGCTGTCGGCAGTTGCCCTCTCTATGCTGCCCGAGGTGCGCCCCCGCCAGAAGTTTCCTCCGCCGACCACTACGGCGATCTCGACGCCCAGCTCGTGCACTGCCCTGATCTCATTTAAGACTGTCAATACTTTCTTTTCGTCGATTCCGCTCCCTGAGTCTCCCAGCGCTTCGCCGGAAAGCTTGAGGAGCACGCGCTTATATACTGCTTTCATGATTGAATTATAACATGATAATGCTTTTTTTTATCGGCAAATAGAAAAAAAGAGCGCTTGCGCGCTCTTGATGGCTTTGTCAGCCGTTGATCTGCTTCTGGATCTCTTCGGCGAAATTTTCGTTTCTCTTCTCGAGTCCTTCTCCCATCTGATATCTGATGAATTTCTCGATAGAGAGCTTTCCGCCTGCGTTTTTGGCTGTGGTGTTCATGTAATCCTTGACGAAGACCTTGTCGTCCTTTACATAGGGCTGCTCGAGGAGGCATATCTCCTTGTAGAACTTCTGGATCCTGCCGGCGACCATCTTTTCAGCGATCTCCTTGGATTTGCCTTCGTTCTGGGACTGTGTGATCAGGACCTGCTTCTCATGCTCCAGTTCTTCTGCCGGGATCTGGGAAGGATCGACATATGTCGGGTTGATCGCCGCGATCTGCATGGCGACGTTCTTTGAGAATTCGACGACTTCCGGATTGTCCTTGATCCCGCCTTCGCATTTTACCTGAACCATTACGCCTATCTTGCCGCCCATGTGGATATATGTGGCTATAAGCTCATCATCAGCTGCTTTGTATACCGTGTATCTGCGTACTACGATGTTTTCTCCGATGGCAGCGATCATTTCCTTGGCTTTGAGCTCAAGATCTCCGGCGATATCCTTGCCGTCGTTGTCGGCGATGAACTTGGCTGTATCATTTGCAAAAGCGACGAACTTTTCGTTCTTTGCGACGAAGTCGGTCTCGCTGTTGATCTCTACCAGAGAAGCGGTCGCTCCGTCATTGTAGGTGGCTACGACGCCTTCTGCAGCGATCCTTCCGCTCTTCTTGGAAGCTCCGGCGATCCCTTTTTCTCTCAGGTAGTCGATTGCCTTGTCGATGTCGCCGTTGGTCTCGTTCAGAGCCTTCTTGCAGTCCATCATGCCGGCTCCGGTCTTATCTCTGAGTTCTTTGACTAATGCAGCAGTAATCATATGTTCCTATTATTCCTCCGTATTCTCTTCCGGCTTGGAAGTGTACACTGCCAGGGATTCCAGTATCTGGGATTTTGTCGGCTGTTCTGCCGGTTCTTCGGGCGCTGGTGCGGCTTCCTCTTTCGGTGCTCCTTCGGGAACATCGAAGCTCTCTCCCTGATTGCCCTCGATGATCGCGTTGGCGATGGTATTGCAGATGAGTGCGACCGCTCTGATGGCATCATCATTGCCGGGGATCGGGTATGTAGCGTCATCGGGGTCACAGTTGGTATCGACGACGGATACTACGGGGATGCCGAGCTTCTTGGCTTCCAGGACAGCGATCTTTTCTTTCTTGGGGTCAATGACGAACATTACGGAAGGCAGCTTCTTCATGTCCTTGATGCCGCCGAGGAACTTCTCGAGCTTATCGCGCTCGTTCTTCAGATTGACGACTTCCTTCTTCGGCAGCACGTCGAATGTGCCGTCCTCTTCCATTTCATAAAGCTTGTGAAGTCTTTCGATACGTTTTGAGATCGTAGCGAAGTTAGTAAGGGTCCCGCCCAGCCATCTCTGGTTGACGTAGAAGGCTCCGCATCTCTTTGCTTCGTCCTCAATGGCTCCCTGGGCCTGCTTCTTGGTACCTACGAACAGGAAGGAGGCTCCTTCCATCGCCTGCTGTTTGATGAAATCGCAGGCGTCGTTGCACATGGTGACTGTCTGCTGGAGATCGATGATGTAGATCCCGTTCCTCTCCGTGTAGATGTACTTCTTCATCTTCGGGTTCCATCTTCTGGTCTGGTGACCGAACTGGACGCCCGCCTCGAGAAGCTGCTTCATTGTGATGTAGCTCATTTTTCTTTCCTCCTATTGGTTTTTCCTCCGCGCTTTTTCGGCATGACCTTTCGGCACCAACGTTTTTGCCCTGATGAAGCGCGTGTGTATTATTCTGCGGCATGAAAAAACACAGACCGCAACAATTTTAGATTTTATCACAGCCTGTGTTCAAAGTAAACGCTTTTTTGCCTTGTCCCTGCGTATTTTAGAGGATGAATTTGCTCATATCCTTCGTGAAGCCCTCTTCCTCGTCCTTGAAGATGCTCTGCACATATTCCTTGGTGACGGTGAAATCCCCGCAGTCGTATTCCGGGGCATGGAAGGACAGATCCTCCAGGAGCTTTTCGATGACGGTGTACAGCCTTCTCGCGCCGATGTTCTCCTCGGTGTCGTTTTCCATATAGGCCATCCTGGCCAGAAGCTCCAGCGCGTCTTCGTCGAATTTGAGCTCGACGCCTTCGGTCCTGAGCAGTTCGGTATACTGTTTGATGATCGCGTTCTGCGGCTGGGTGAGTATCTTGCGGAAATCCTCTTCCGTCAGGGAATTGAGCCTTACGGTGATGGGGAAGCGTCCCTGCAGCTCCGGGATCAGGTCGGAGACCTTCTGGGTGTGGAAAGCTCCGGCGCCGATGAAGAGCATGTAATCCGTCTTTACCGGACCGTACTTCGTAGAGACCGTGCAGCCTTCCACGATGGGCAGTATATCCCTCTGAACGCCTTCTCTGGAGACGTCCGGTCCGTTGGTGGCTCCGCTGCCGCATATCTTGTCGATCTCGTCCAGAAAGATTATCCCTTCCTGCTCCGCGCTTCTGAGGCCTTCCTCGTTGATCGCGTCCATGTCCAGAAGCTTCTGGCTCTCCTCGTTGATGAGGATCTCCCTCGCGGAGGAAACGGTCATCTTTCTCTTCTTTTTCTTCTGGGGGAGAAGTCCCTGCAGTATGCCGCCCACGTTCATGGTCGTATCATCGCCGTTCTGGCCGATGACGCCGATGGGGATGGAACTGTTATCGGTGACCTCCAGTTCGATGACCATATCCTCCAGTTCCCCGTTTATGAGCCTGCGTCTGTAATCCTCTCTTGCCTGCAGGTTTTCCGGCGTCGGAAGCGTCTGTGTGTTCTGGGGCTGCTGGCTTGCGGGTCTGCCTCCGATGAACAGCTCGTAGGCGTTTCTCGACGGTCTGGATTTGCTCTCCGGATATATGGCGTCCAGGAGCCTTTCGTTGACGGCGTCCGTCGCTTTTTCGCGGACTCTGGCCATCTCCCTCTCTTTCACCATCTGGATCGCAACTGTCACCAGATCGCGGACCATGCTCTCCACGTCTCTTCCGACATAGCCGACTTCGGTGTATTTGGTCGCCTCGACTTTTATGAAGGGCGCGTTGACCAGCTTTGCGAGCCTTCTGGCGATCTCGGTCTTTCCGACCCCGGTAGGCCCGATCATGATGATGTTCTTGGGAGTGATCTCATCCTTCATCTCGTCGCTGAGCTGCTGGCGGCGGTATCTGTTGCGCAGCGCCACGGCGACGCTCTTTTTCGCGTCGTCCTGGCCGATGATGTATTTATCCAGTTCCTTGACTATCTGTGAAGGGGTAAGCTGATTCACTGCTCGTCTCCTTTCAGGGTCAGCGTATTGATGTTGCTGTTGGTGTATACGCAGATCTCCGAGGCTATCTGCATCGCGTTTTTGACGATCGACTCGCTGTCCAGATCGCTGTGCCTGAGCAGGGCTCTCGCCGCAGCCAGGGCGTACATGCTGCCGGAACCGATCGAGGCTACGTCGTCATCAGGCTCCACGACCTCGCCGTCCCCGCTGATTATAAAGATATTGTCCTTGTCGCAGACGATCAGCATCGCCTCCAGCTTCCTCAGATAATTGTCGCCTCTCCATTCCCTGGCCAGCTCGATGGAAGCCCTCATGAGGTTTCCTGAGTATTCCTCCAGCTTGGCTTCGAATTTTTCACACAGCGTGAAAGCGTCGGACACAGTCCCCGCGTATCCCACTGCGACTTTGCCTCCGTAAACGGTCCTGACCTTCTGGGCGGTGTGCTTCATTATAGTATTCTCGCCCAGCGTCACCTGGCCGTCTCCGCCTATGGCAGTCGTCCCGTTTCGCCTTACGGCGAGTATAGTCGTAGCTCGCAGCAATTTCATTCTCCTTGATTCGTTGACCGCTTTAGTATATATGACCTCATTGATACAACGGTGCGATGACAACATTATATCTCTATCTGTCAGCAGAGTCAATAATTGAGTGCTAACAGCGGCTGACGATAATCTCGTTTTAATCTATGAGGATTCGGAATATTGGATCAAAGACTATTTTGCATTATGCGCTGACTGGATTGCAAAGATTCAGATAAGCATCAGCTGTTAATGTTCAGGTCCTAAGTACTCTATT
>JAIKVR010000003.1 GCA_024685545.1 Eubacteriales bacterium
TGCTTTCCCTGATTTTGCCCGACCGTTCCAACATGCTTTTTAATATTTACTACTACTAGCATTTGTGATAAAATAACATGGATTATGCCATAGTTCGGAGGGGTCATGGGAAAGATATATGCGATGTTCAACCAGAAAGGCGGAGTAGGCAAGACTACCACTACCGCCAACCTGTGCGCCGGGGTGGCTGCCCTGGGAAAAAAGGTGCTGGTAGTAGATTTCGATGCCCAGAGCAATCTGACAAGCGGGCTCAATATAAACCGTAAAAATCTTAAGGCCAGCATATACAACGTGCTCACTCAGGAGGTCACTGCAAAGGAGGCCATCCTGCCTACCATGACGGAGAACCTTTTCATCCTGCCTTCGAATATCGATCTGGCGGGGGCAGAAGTGGAAATGGCCAATGCCCCGCGCAGGGAAACTATCCTGAAACGCTCCATAGAACCGGTGGCGGATTATTTCGATTACGTCGTCATCGACTGTCCTCCATCGCTCGGCATGCTGTCGATTAATTCACTCGTCGCAGCCGACGGGGTCCTCATTCCGATACAGTGCGAATACTACGCACTGGAGGGAGTCAGCCAGCTTATCAACACGGTCAATCTGGTCAAGAAGAGCCTGAACTCCGATCTGGAGGTCAAGGGCGTCATACTCACCATGTTCGACAAGCGTACCAACCTTTCCGCCCAGATCGTTCAGGAAGTCCGCAATTATTTCGGCAGCAAGGTCTTTTCTTCGATCATACCGCGCAATGTCAGAGTAGCCGAGGCACCGAGCCACGGCATGAATATAATGCAGTACGATATCAATTCCAAAGGAGCACAGGCTTATATGGCACTGGCCAAAGAATTCGTACAGAAATGTTAGGATAAAAGCAGATGACAAAACAGCAAGGGCTCGGCAGAGGGCTTTCCGCCCTTTTCAGCGAGTATGGCGGTCCTGATGAAATTGAGACCGCGTCGTCTTCGGGCGTAAGGAACATCCAGATTAAGATGATCAGGCGCAACGAGGCCCAGCCCCGCAAATCCTTTGAGGATGAGGCTATCAGTGAGCTTGCCCGCAGCATAGAGCAGCACGGCATCCTTCAGCCACTGCTCCTCTCCCGTGATGGGGAATTCTACAAGATAGTAGCTGGCGAGCGCCGCCTTAGGGCGGCGATAAAGGCAGGGCTCACTGAAGTTCCCGCCGTCATTCGTGATTTCGGTGACAGGGAGCTTCTGGAAGCGGCGCTGACTGAAAACATCCAGAGGGAGGACCTCAACGATATCGAGTGCGCAATGGCGTACAGGACACTTTCCGATGAATACGGCCTGTCGCAGGAACAGATCGCGGAGAGAGTCGGAAAATCCAGGAGCCATGTGGCCAATACGATGAGGCTGCTCTCCCTGCCGGAAGGAGTACAAAAGCTCATTGCGCACGGAGATCTCACCGCAGGGCACGCAAGGGCGGTCCTTTCCGTCGGAAACGAAAAGGACAGGCTCGCCTTCGCGGAGTATATAGCCGAAAAAGGCCTCTCTGTCCGTGAGGCTGAGGCCGCGGCCAGAACCTTCGGCAAGACTAAAGAAAAAAAGATGCCCCCGACACCCAAAAGTCCGTATATTGCCCATATGGAGAACGGCCTTTCCGGCGCCCTTGGCGCAAAGACTGTCATAGAACAGGGCAAAAAAGGCGGGTTTATCAGGATATCCTATTATAATGACGAGGATCTATCGCGCCTCGTTGAGCTAATCACCTCGGAGAAAGAATGAAACCCAAAAGAAGCGTCATCGGTTATCTGGTATTGATAAATGTCATGCATCTGGCCGCCTGCTTTGGCGTCTACCTGCTCAGGAAAAACGGCTCGTTCGGTCTGCCGATGGTCAAAGGCGCATCTTTTGCGGCAGCTGTCTTCATATGGTTCGTTTTCTCTACGATCGCTGCCGCAGGCATGAACGTCACCCGCCGCAGTTTTGCGGTTTGGTTCCCCTTAATGGCAGTCCTGCCGATAACGACAGTGGGCGGAGTATGCGCCGCTCTGGCCTATTTTGCCGATAACGCGTCATTGGGCTGGCTGAAGTTCTTCTATCTGGGCAGCGCCGTGAATTTCTGGTTCAGGCCGTTTTCCGTCCTTGTCTTTTTCGCTGAAAAGCTAGGCAACAATCCCTATATCCTTTACGGATTCATAGTCCTTGCCGTTTGTTTTATATCCTTTGTCGGGGCTTCGTTCGGGATCGCATCCAATCTCAAGAAGGTACGCAGGCGCCGCCTGAGGCGTGCTAAGAAGCAGAAGGAGAAGATGGCTTCATCACCTGAGACCGTAGCCTCCATCGCCAGCGGCGACGCAGACGAAGAGCAGGACAGCGTGGAAGACTTCATGCCCGAAGCTTCCGACGAGGAGATAATGGAGAACCCGGAGGATGATACTAAAGAAGAGAACGGCGATGGGAGCGCCGAAAACGTTGAGACGCCCTTCGATGAAGACACGGAAGCGGAGGCATCCGGCGAAGAAGGCAGCGAGCCGACTATCTATCAGAGCGGCGACGAATTCGTTTCTGTCATAGAAGATGTCGAAGAAGATAAACAGAGCTTCGGAAACAAAGCGGTTGCCAGGAACAGAAGAGGCAGGATCCAGGTGGAACGCAGAGGATCTCCTTTTAAAGATGACAGCGAAGGTAAGGAAGATGATAGCGGAAGTCTGTTCAGGATCACGTTTTCCGATGATGACGATAACGTCACCCGCTTTATAGAGATATCAAAAAAAGAAGATAAGGAAGGCGAAGGGGAAGGCTCTGATGACTGAACTGAAGGTCAGTGAGGCCTGTGAGGGTTCCAGACTGGACAGGTTCCTCTCGAAGACTACCGATATCCCCCGCGGAGCATTGCAGAAGCTGATAAGGACAGGTGCAGTAAAGCTCAACGGCAGGAAGACTGCCCCATCCGAGAAGGTCAGTTCAGGGGACTTAGTCAGTGTAAATGCCTCTGACGTATTCCCACGCAGCGTTGAATTCAACGACGCCCTTCCGCTTCCCGATGTCATATACGAAGATGATATTATACTGGCGGTCAATAAACCGCCTTTTTTGGCAAGCCAGCCCTATGCTGGGAGCACGGACTGTCTGTCTGAGCGTATAAAGCTCTATTTCAGGGATGAGATAATCCAAAATGATGCGTCATTTATACCCGGAGTCCTGAACAGGCTCGATACCAACACCAGCGGCATAGTGCTGTCCGCCAAGACCCCTCAGGCTGCCAGAAATATGAGCGCGCTCATAGCTTCGGGAAAGCTTGAAAGGGTATATACCGCGCTGTGCCTCGGGGAGCTGAAAAAGAACATACACGTGACAAACTGGGCTTTCAGCGACTCGAAGAACAATAAGATGATCCTCTATGACGAGCCGGGAGAGGGCAGAGCACGCATGGAGAGCGTATTCTCGCCGATAAAGACCGCGGACGGCTACACATTGGTCTCCGCAAAGCTTATAACGGGCAAAAAACATCAGGTCAGGGCGCAGCTGGCAAAGCTGGGCTTTCCCGTTGTCGGGGACCGCAAATACGGCGAAGGCGGGAATAAAGGCGATGGAATGATTTCGCGTCAGGCTCTTCACTGTTCTCTCGTCTCTTTTACGCTTTGGTATGATTCCAGCAGGCTGACGATCAAATGTGAACTGCCCGAGGATATGCAGAAGGCGCTGGAGCTTTCAGGCATAGGAAAGTATACCTTAAACGATAGCCTGCCACAGAAGGCCTGAACCGATATCCTTCATTGTTTCCGGAGCATCGCCGCATTTGAAAGCCGGTATGACTGCGTATGCGCTACTGCGGAGACAAAGTACTTCTTTTATCCGAATAATGAATTAATGAAAAAACGGGTCGCAGCGTATACTGCCGGCCCGTTTTCCGTATGATCTTCTTGATCAGATTCTTCTGTCCTTTTGTTGTCCTTTTATCGTTCGCAGACTTTCCCTGCTTTTTAATGCCTACTTGATGCTCTTGATGGCATCCCTGACTATCTCGAGTCCCTGTATAAGCTCGTCATCGGGGATCGTGAGAGCCGGCATGATCTTCGTTGCGGAAGAATAGCGGCCGCATCTTTCGCTTATGAGCGCATGCTCGAAATTGTATCTCTGCACATATGCCGTCTGCTCTTCATTCTCCAGCTGGATGGCACGGATGAGACCGAGTCCTCTTGTCTCGACGACGTGGGGCAGTCCTGCGATCTCGGAAGCGATGAACTCCTCAGCCAGTTTGCCCTTGCGGATAACCTCATCTTCGATATGGTTGTCAAGGTTGAATTCTATGCCCGCTTTGCCTCCGACCAGCGCCAGCTGCATTCCCCTGAAGGTACCGTTGTGTTCCCCCGGCTTCCAGATATCGAGTTCCGGTTTCATGAGCACCAGTGCGAGCGGCATTCCCATGCCTCCGATTGATTTGGATATGGTTACCATGTCGGGTACGATGCCCGCTCTCTCGAAGGAGAAGAATTTTCCTGTGCGCGCGTTGCCTACCTGGATATCGTCGACGACCAGAAGTATCTTGTATTTATCGCAGAAATCCCTGAGCTGCTTAAGGAAAGGCACACCGAAATCATACACGCCGCCTTCCGCCTGGACGGTTTCTATGAAAATGGCTGCGGGTGTGGCTACTCCGGTATGGTCGTCAGACATCAGAGTTTCCATATATCCGATGCTGTCGAAGCCTCCCATCATATACGGCGAGGGAATAAACGTGCCGCCGTAGAGAGGGATCCCAGCGCCTGCTCTGTCTGTCTTTGAGCTAGTCAGGGCGAGGGAACCGTCGGTCATGCCGTGGAAGGATCCCATGAAGGCCCAAATGTCTGTGCGGCCGGTCACCTTCCTCGCTAGCTTTGCTGCTGCTTCATTGGCATTTGTACCTGTCGGTCCGGTGAACTGGATCTTGTAATTCAGTCCTCTGGGTTTCAGGAGCCTGTTTTCCATGACATCTATGAAGCCTGCCTTGGCTTCCGTCATAAGGTCAAGGGCATGAGTGATGCCGTCGCCTGCGATGTAATCGGCGATCTGTTTTTTGATATATTCGTTGTTGTGCCCGTAGTTCAGTGCGCCTGCTCCGTCAAAGAAATCGAGATATTCCTTTCCCGTGTCGTCGTACATCTTTGAGCCCTTGGCTCTGGTGAATACGGCGGGAAGGTTGCGGCAGTAGGAACGCACCTCCGATTCGTAGGTACTGAACAGTTCTTTAGTTTCCATCGAATGTCCCCTTTATCGGTTTTTATTGGCTCCATTATACAGCAAGTGCTCGGATATGTAAAGACGGGGAGTATCCGTTGATGTCTTCCGCTGATAATGAAATTGTCAATGGTGTGTTATAACTTAAGTACTGCAGGGATCTCGTCCCAACCTTTCGGCAGATCTTTCTCTTCAAAACCGAATGAACGGTACAGTTTTCTCGCCACCTCATTTTCCGGTTTATAGGAAAGCCAGCAGTACTCCGCTTCCCCGCAGGGCTTGGTTTTGATGTATTCCAGCGTAAGTCGGAATGCTTCTTTTCCATAGCCTTTGCCTTGATAGTCCTGACCTATCATAAAGTGCCACACTTGATAGCTGGAAGGGACATAGTCCGGTATCTCTTCGTCATCACCAAAAGCTTTTTGTGTATACTCAAGATCCGGGTAGTAACCTATCATTAAAAAACCGATAGGCTTGTCTTCAAGATATATACCGAACGGCATAGCATATCCCTTTGATGCAACAACCGCATACGCTTCCGCAAGGCTGTACATATTGCTTGCCACAAAGTTTTTCTGCGATTCCTCTACCTTCAGATCGATAAGGTCATCGTAGTTTTCGTAGTTTACTTCAACAAGTTTTAATTTTGATTCCGTAGTATTTTCTCCATGAGTATAATTTAGTGAATCCTGACAAGCGGATCTGCCGCAAACTGTATACACCTTACTGTTTACTTCTGTAGCTCCTGATGGCATTGATTATTTGCAGGCCATCTGTTTCCACCCCTTTTATTTTCCCGTGGAAATAGTGGATAGGTATCAGGGATAAAACCAGAATGACCGAATTGATGGAGAGAGCACTGCTGATAAAGGTTTCGACAGCACTGGGGACAATGACTTCGGAATGGAAGGATATTCCCCCGAATTTTAGCAGTAACAGTCCGATGACCAGTATTAAGGAAACTGACGGACCTCCTGATAGTATTACAATCAGCTTAGCTGCCGTATCTATCTTAGTCTTCTCTAACGGAGTGAAAAAGCCGTCAAAAGGGCACAGATTTACCGTAAGCCTCTTTGTATTCAGAAGGCGCTTTCCCCACCCGATCCTTATATGCCAAAGTGTATCTCCCGTCGCAAGCATATAGCCGAGAGCATGCCCAATTTCATGCAATAGAGCTGAGAGGAAGGATAAGTTCCACAAGACGCAGAAGCATATGGCTAATTCAACTATAATCGCGATTATCTTTGGCATGGAATCACCTCTCCCTCTCATAGATTCCCGTTAAGGATCAGTACCAGGATTTGAGATCATCCTGTGGACCAATGTCGACCTTCATATACAGCTGTAATGCGATACCATACGCTTCTGTGTATCTGGCAGTCACAATTGCTATTTCAGGGTCTGACTTAAGCCTGTTTACGATTCTTTCTGTCATGACTGCGGAAGCTGCAGCCGCCTGCTGATCGTTTTCGAGGTTTTTCAGACCGATGTTTTTATATACGATCCTGGGATGATTTAAAGTGTTAATGGGATAATAGATATACTCTTTGCCGCAGCCAAAGTACAAGTGAGTGTAATTGTATGGCAGGCGATGCTCGATCGACCATTTCTTGCAGCTTTCAATCTGGAGGTTGAGCACCTCCATCACTTTGTCTGCAACAATGTCTAACGCATCAGAACCGACAAATCTTCTATACCATTCACCGCTTTTCTGTTTCAGGATATCCATGGTATTTCTGTAGAATTTATCGCTCTTTTTCCGAACTATCTCCTCCATCAGCGGTCTTGAAATGGAGAATTCAATGGAATTACTGACGGTTTCAACTTTGTATTGATATTTCTTTGAAGAGTAGCTGCTGGGCTCGGTCTCGATGGAGATATCTGATGATGAATTCACCGTGTACTTGATTCCATGCTGTTCGCAGAAGGCTTTCAAGATGTCGATGTTGTCAATGCACCGCTCGAGTTCAGTTCGTTTGATTCCGGTTTCAGTTATATCATCGTATCTGAAGAGTTTCTTTAACTGTCTGATTTTGACTTTTTTATTGTAGATGTAATCCTCCTGAGCATGCTGTCTCCAACTCATTTCGGAAGTAAGCTTATCCTTGATAATATCATCCGGTGTATTCAGCACTGTTCTTCCCATATTTCGCTCCTGTATCTTTTATTTATCCTGTGTCAAAGATTTGCTATTCTGCCATCACAAGCGTGTTTTAAACGGCTATTTTCGGCTATGTATTAGTCTTCCGCAGATTCAGAGTTGTCAATGCGGTGATTACAGCTTCTTGCAGGTATATTCACCGTACATCGCACAGCCGTCCCCAAAGGTCAGTTTAAGCATGCCGCCTTTGCGGCCGAACTCATCTTCCCCAATGGGATAGAGCCTGAATTCCGTTTCATCGCCATCTTCATCGATCGCCTTTGCGTAAAGACCTCCGTCCTTAAGGAGTACCTCGTCAACGATGAAATCAGTGTCTTCAGGATGCTCATATCTGCCGCAGAATTCCTGCCACTTCGACATGTCGGGGTTTTGAATCGCAATATCTTCGATGGAGATGATGGGCTCGGGTTCTTTGTCCCTGACGACTGCTTCCATGCCGTCCCAGTAGCCCAGATAGGCTCTGACGTCCCTGTAGTCCCGGCAACTGAGTATCACAAGAACCCTGTCCGCGTCGATGAAGTGCTCAAACCAGGTGGCCACGCCCGGCATGCCTCCGCTGTGACTGACGATCAACCCGTAATCTTCTTCGTTTCCGACTGCCCAGCCAAAGCCGTAGCTTAACCCGTCCTCCTCATCGTAGACAGCATTATCCCCGTTGTTCAGCTTCCCGGGGGTATACATAAGCTTCTGCTCCTCAAGAGTGAGGACCTTGCCTTCGCGCAGCGCCCTGTCCCAGCGGAGCATGTCGAATATGTTGGTATATACATAGTCATCGCCATTCAGTCCGTCAAAGGCGGCTACATCACCGTCCTCGGCGGAATCGATGTCGGCAACGCAGCTGCCGTCTTCGAATACCGTCGCTTGAGCATAGTTCTCAAACGGTACTCCGTCCCTGCGGATATGGCAGCAATAGGTGGAGGTCATCCCTGCGGGTTCAAAGATGTTCTTTTTCAGAAACTCTTCGAAAGGAATGCCTGAGAGCCGTTCCACCAGTAGTGCCAGAAGATTGTAGCCGGTATTGGAGTAGTGAAACCCTTCCCCCGGGGCAAAGTAAGGTTTTGCTTCGGTCTCCTGAATAAAGCGAAGTATCTCGTCGTTGCCCGGCACCCGTTTTTCTTCCTCCCAGATTTTTATGAACCAGTCCGCGTCATCAAAGTAATCCGGAATGCCGCTTGTGTGGTTCAGAAGATGACGGACCGTTACTCCTTGGTAAGGGATTTCCGGGAAGAATTTCGTGATCTCGTCGTCTCGGCTGAGAATACCCTGCCGCATCAGCGGCATGACCGCTGCCGCTGTGAACGTCTTACTGACCGAAGCCAGTTGAAAGATCGTGTCTTCAGTGATCGGCATCGTATTTTCGGGATCCCGAAAACCGAGAGCTCCCTTTGATATGATTTCGCCCTTTTCCGCATAGAGCCACGCTTCGTTGAAGCCGTCCTTTTCCTGCATCGTAAGAGCCAGATCTTCCATAGCTGTATTCTTATCCATAGATTTATCTCCATTCTAAACGCTGTTTTCGTATTGTGCCTGTGGATATAACATGAAAAAACGCAGTGAAACAGCTTCTTTCTGTGGCTGCATCCTGCGTTTCTCACTGTCAGAAGTTACCTGAAAACGGTACACTGAACAGGAGGAGAAAGCTCCTCTATCTGCTGTGTACCAATATTAAACTTTTTAGCGGATTTTCTTAATGATGATCATCGGTTACGACCTTTTTGTAAATTCGGACTTTAGTATACATGATGATGTCTATGAAAACAACTTTTTTCGGGTTGCTGATATCATAAAAGCATATTTAGCGCCTCCATCTTTCCATACAATCCCCCGGTGATACGCCCCATTCATTCTGCGGCAAACTCAAGAGCTTTCTGTATGTCTGTACCATTCCGGCACGATCGCTCACATAGATAAGCCGTATCGGCTGTGCAGACAATGCATTCTGATCAGGTTGCATCTCGGATAATAAGGCCGCAGTTTGGAGCCTGAAGTGCCTCACTCAGGAGTGGATGGCTGCGCGTCGGTGAAGATAAGTTTCTCTCGTGCTTCGGCAGAATCCAGGTCAAAAGCTCTGATCAGATCGAGTTTACGGGAAAACTCATCGGTATCATCGATTCTATCTATTTTCCCGTCGTGCCACAGAATACCGAGGATAGCCTGCAGTCTGTTCGTTTCATTCTCATCGTGAATATAGATATCTTTAAGCAACTGATAAACGTGAGGTTTCTTTGCAAAACGAGCCAGTTTTACTGCGATCGGAGTATTCAGTGATAATCCACGGTAATTGTCCATTATTACGTCCAGATATCGTTTGTCCTCTGTAACATCAAACAATACGAATGCTATTTCAGCGCTTCCGCTGCTCGGGACTTTGAATGCGGGAAGTTTCTTTGTCAAAGCGCCGATCCCGTCATATTCTCTAAGAAAAGGCATAAAAACAGACAGTTCCGCGTCGTCCTTATTGACGAAGTGGGTCCATATATCCTTTTCTATCTCTTCCCTTTCATTTTCGTTTATATGATCCAGCAGCTCAGGATAATACCCGTCCAATCTTTCACTGCCGGTTGCACTGAGCTGTTTTTTGAAGTCGATATATGCGCTGCTGTGTTTTTCGTCATTCATGATCATTCATCTTCCTT
Organism: Eubacteriales bacterium; assembly: GCA_024685545.1. Lineage (GTDB taxonomy): Bacteria > Bacillota > Clostridia > Eubacteriales > Anaerofustaceae > JAAYHF01. Next base: position 9,981 of record JAIKVR010000003.1, read on the forward strand.
TACCGCGGCAGATTCATTTTTCCGTTGAAGAAATGTACCGGGAGGCGTGAAGCCCACGCTGCCTTCAGCTTCATGCTTAACCATAAGATACCTTTACCATGATACTCTCAATCTTTGCAGTGGGTTACCAGGATGTTGATGCTCTCAGTGCATATGGGGGTTCTCAGTCTCTTCTGGGAAAAACCTGCACCTGAGTGATGCTGCAGGTCCACGCCTTAAAATTTAAAAAGCGGGCTGCCGCATTTATGCAGGGCAGCCCGCCTTATCAGCCTGTTCATTCAGGCGTATGCATTTAAGCATTGCTCATCCATGTTTCGAGCATTCCTTGAGGCTTGCTTATTTATTGATCTCTTTGAGCGCCTTCTTCTTATCATACGCTCTGAGGAATATCTTTGAGATCTCAGTCAGCGGGATGATAGAGAATGCAAGGCCGATGGAGATCGCGTATTCCTTAAGGGATATATCCGCAAGCCCGAACGATACCTGAAGGGCAGGTATGTAAACGGCAAGGGTCGTCATGAGGAGCGAGAAAGCTACGGCACCGAGAAGCCACCAGTTGATCTTCGGCATGGTGAATATGCTGCCGCGCTGCGAACGCATGTTGATGGCGTGGAAGGCTTCTATATTGCTTTGTGTCAGGAAAGCCATCGTCATTCCGTCGATCGAGTTGGAGACAGTAAATACCCCTGTTTCGAGATAATGCCCGATAAAATAGGAAGCGAGCACGATCAGCGTCATTACTATGCCCTGTACGATCGAGTCGAGGCCCATGCCTTCGGAGAACACGTTGTCGTCTGACGGACGCGGTTTTCTGTACATGATGTTCGGTTCGGCAATCTCCGTTCCGAGAGCAAGACCCGGGGCGGAGTCTGTGACCATGTTGATCCACAGTAGCTGTGCCGGATTGTAGATCTCAAAACCCATGAGAGTGGATATGAAGACACACAGGACCTCGGAAGTGTTTGTGGACATCTGGAACTGTATGACCTTGCGTATATTGTCGTAAATCCTTCGGCCTTCCTCGATAGCGTTGACTATCGTGGCAAAGTTGTCATCTGCCAGGACCATATCCGCAACGTTCTTGGTGACGTCGGTGCCTGTGATGCCCATGCCCACGCCGATATCAGCGAATTTTATCGATGGAGCGTCATTCACGCCGTCGCCTGTCATGGCGGTGATCATGGCATTGGCCCTCCATGCGCGCACTATGCGTACCTTGTGCTCAGGCTGGACCCTTGCGAAGACCGAGATGTTCTTGACGGTTTCCGCAAGCTCCTCATCCGTGAGCTTGTCGAGCTCGGAGCCGCTCATGGCTTCACTGGCGTCCTGTATGATCCCCAGCTGTTTTGCAATCGCAACCGCAGTATCCTTGTGGTCGCCTGTTATCATGACAGGCCTGATACCTGCCTGACGGCATTCTTCTATGGCCGCGAATACTTCCGGACGGCACGGGTCGATCATGCCCATCAGCCCGATGAATGTCAGACCGTTCTCCAGTACCTCCGCGTCAAAGGAAACAGGCATATTGTCATATTCCTTGTAGGCTGCGGAGAGGATCCTTAAGGCCTGATCTGCCATCTCCTTATTCTTGGCGAGCATCCTGTCCCTGATCTCCTCCGTCATCGGAACGACTTTTCCGTCCTTGTCAAGATAGGATGTGCAGCGGGTCAGCACCACATCCGGAGCACCCTTTGTATACTGGATGATCTGTTTGCCTCTTTTCAGGTGCACAGTGCTCATCATCTTGCGTGAGGAATCAAAGGGGGCTTCGCCTACTCTCGGCTGCTCTCTTTCCTGTTCTGATTTCCACAGACCGATCTTAGCGGCGTAATCGACTAAAGCTGCCTCCGTTGGTTCGCCTGTGGAACGCTCTTCGCCTCTTTTGATGGTTGCGTCGCTGCACAGCGACATCGCGGTGGCGAGCAGTTCGTTGTCGTTGGAGAAGGTCTCCACGACGGTCATTTTGTTCTGTGTCAATGTGCCGGTCTTATCCGAACATATGATTTGCGCACAGCCCAGTGCTTCCACGGCGGAGAGCTTTCTTATGACGGCCGAGCGTTTGCTCATCTTCGTTACGCCCATTGAAAGCACGATGGTCACAACGGCTGTCAGCCCTTCCGGTATAGCCGCTACCGCCAGTGCGATGGCGATCATGAAGGTGTTCAGCAGAGCCGTTACGGAAAAGTCTCTCTGGCGCAGCACCGTCACGATGAATACTATGACGGATATGGCGATGACCAGTTTGGTCAGTACCTTTCCGAATTCCGCCAGCTTCTTCTGCAACGGAGTGGACTCATCCTCGGCCATGTTAAGTGTCGCCGCGATGGCGCCCATCTCGGTATTCATTCCTGTGGCGGTGACGATCGCCTTGCCCCTTCCGTAAACGATGGTCGAACCCATGAAGACCATGTTCTTGCGGTCTCCCAAGGGCACATCACCTTCACTGGTCTGTTTGAGCTGCATGAAATCGATCAGCTTGGATACAGGTACGCTCTCTCCCGTGAGCGCGGCTTCCTCCACCTTCATGCTGGCGCATTCGATGATCCTTGCATCCGCGGGGACTGAATCCCCGGCTTCGAGCAGGATCACGTCTCCCACGACGAGGTCCTCGCTCTTTATTGTGATCATCTCGTTGTCGCGCAGCACGTGCGATGTGGCAGCGCTCATTTCCTTAAGGGCTTCGATGGCCTTGTCGGACTTGTTTTCCTGTACGACGCCGATTATCGCATTGAATATGACCACTGACATGATGACGAAAACGTCCGCGAAGGATTCATGCTGATAATAGGACGTGACTGCGGATATGACCGCCGACACAATCAGCATGATGATCATCGGGTCGTTCATCTGCCCGAAGAATCTCTTCAGAAGAGAATCCTTTTTGGCTTCATCCAGTTTGTTCCTGCCGTTTTCGGCAAGACGCTTCTCAGCTTCCGCTGTCGTCAGGCCGTTTTCTGAACTGTGCAGTTCTTCATATACCTTATCCAGCGGTTCCAGATAGAATTTCATAGGTATTTTCCTTCCCAGATTTTTTTGCTGAAAAATAAAAAGGCTTTTTCAGCAGTCTGAAAAAGTCTCGCTTCATAAAATGTAGCCAGCCGAACCTAAAGGTTGTGATGACGACCGACTAAAGCGCCATGGACAGCGCCAAGCTACTCCCTGATTCGCCTTATATCCTATCATAAAAGGAAAATATGTGTCAATCTCTCTAACGAGAATTTTATTATTCAGTATGGTTATATAAAAGTTTGCGTTGAAAGGATGCCAGTATTTTATTATAATCAATTAATTAATACTATAAAACTCAAGGAGAAAAGGATGGAGAGATTCAGCGTTTCGCCCGATGAAATGAACGAATGGATCATCGGCGAATTTAAAAAGATAGCAAAGGTGCCGCGCCCGACCAATTATATGGAAAAGATCAGCGAGTATCTCTACCAATGGGCTACAGAGCACGGATTCAAGGCGGTAAAGGATGATGTGGAGAATGTGATCTTCGACGCACCGGCATCGGAGGGCTATGAAAACGCCCCGCTGACGGTCCTGCAGGCACATATGGATATGGTCTGCGTTGCCGCGGAGGGGAAGGCCTTCGATAAATTCAACGACCCAATCGATGTCGTGATCACCGACGACGGCTATCTTACGGCTGACGGGACCTCGCTCGGCGGGGACGACGCCATAGGCGTGGCCATCGCGATGTACTGCGCAGTGTCAGATAAAGTGAAAAGAGGTCCGCTGAGGGTCATCGCCACGGTCAACGAAGAGGGCGGCAGCCCGTCCGGTGCAGGGAACCTGGCGCATCATTTCGTGACAGAGGCCAGATACCTCATCAATATCGACTCTGAAGATTACGGTACCGTCACGGTTTCTTCCTGCGGATTCGCGGGCTATGCTTTCTCGCGCAAGCCGGTCTGGGAGGAAATGGGGAGCGGCAAAACGGCTGTGACGATAACCCTTTCCGGACTCAAAGGAGGCCATTCAGGCACTGATATAAACAAAAACAGAGCCAATGCCATAAAGGCCGTCAACTACATAATGGCCCGTCTTACATATAAGGGAGTGCCCTTCCGTCTGGTGAGCTTCAATGGCGGAACTGGAATGTCGGCCATCGCCCCCAACGCATCCGCGACAATCGTCATCGACCAGAGCGATCTTGATTCGCTGGAAGAGGTCTTCGCTTTTACCAAGCGCTATTTTGCAAAGCAGTTCGACCGCACGGAGGCGGGATACAGCTTTGCCTTCGAGAAGGCTCCTCTGCCCGGAAAAGCTGTCTGCCTGGATGATTCCCGTCGCATTACAGACCTTATCGCAGCCCTCAGGGTAGGAGCGAACACTGTCAGCCAGCGTTACCGCGGGATCACCGAGTCCTCGATGAACATTGGGATGATCTCCTTCAATGAAGGAGACGAGGTATTCAACCTGATGCTCGCCATGCGTACCAGTGCCGAGTGGCCCGTGATGCTGGCAAATGCAGAATTCGACGCCATTGCGCGCGGACTGGGATTCGACATCAATTACAGCGACGAGTTCCATATCGGCTGGGTCGAGAAGGAAGGCGCTGTACTGCCCAAAATGTACGCCGAATCCTTCGAGGAATATACGGGGGATGCCTGCGAGATCACGGCTGTACACGGAGGACTGGAGTGCTCCGCCTTCTCACAGTGGAGCGATGACATCGAGATAATCTCCGTCGGTCCCACGATCATCGGACCGCATTCCACGAGCGAGAAGCTCCCGATCGATACCATTGGCAAGACCTGCGGAGCGATAGCCACTCTGCTGGGCAGGATCGCAGAGGGAAAATAGAGATATATAGATTTACATTATATATAAGGAAAAAACCAGCCTCTCAGGCTGGTTTTTTTCAGTTTCATTCATTTCTTGTGTATCTTGTATTGTAGCCCGGATTCTCCTGCGGACGCAGTGCGTTCGGGTATTCGATATCTGCCTGGATATCGGTCACTGCCCGCTGGATAAGAGCATAGGCTTCGTCAAAGTCTTCGATATCAAGAAAGCTCCTGTTTCCTCCTTCCGAAGTGAATATGACGTCACCTGTGCCGAATAACCGGTCAAAGAGCCCGACATGAAGCGATACGGTGTCTATATCCTTGTAATTCAGGCTATCATAGGTATATCCTAACAGACCTGAAGCGATGATGATGCGCGTGTCAGTGGCTGCGTAGACAGTATGCCTCCATCTGGCAGAGGAGGTCAGCAGGTTCGACAGGAAGATCCATACTGGAGTCAGGTGCAGCGCGAAAAAGCAGGCAAGGAATATCTTCAGAGGAAGGGACATATCTTCTATGTTTTCCGCAAGCATTGATATGGCGAATCCATCGAAGGCTGCCCATATCACCGCTATTGGGAGCATCGTTAGAATCTGCGTTACCACATAGACCGATTTTTTCGGCTTGCCGCTCCATATCAGCTGTTCTCCGCCCATAAGCAGATCCATCACGTCCACGTCTCCAGGCGCGTAATTGTACCCGTACTTTGACATATTATCCTCCTTGAAGCTCATAAAGGTCTGTCGCTTTAAGACGGCAGACGATCTCCGGCGCCGTGTTTTGTGTATTTCCAGCACAGCGCCGCATGGCTATTATATCACAGCTTCCCATAATATCTGCGAAAACTGCTGCTCTGTGCATGGACAGGTGCTATACTGTCCATATAAATCGAGGATATGGCACAGAAATGAAAAAACATTACAGAATCTCATTAAATTCACCGGTGATACTCGCATTTGCAGCAGCGGCATGTGCGGCGCTCGTGATCAATACGGTCACATTCGGACAGGCCAACCGCATGTATTTTTCCGTGTACTCTTACCCGTGGTCCAATCCGATGACCTTTGTGCGCCTGTTCGGGCACGTCCTCGGCCATTCGGGAGTGATGCATCTGATGAACAACATGATGTACATCCTGCTAGTCGGACCCACCGTGGAGAGCCATTTCGGCCACGGCACAACGGCTCTCGCGATATTCACCACCGCCGCAGTAACCGGGCTGGCAGTGATGCTCTTCATGCCGGGCACTGCGCTGCTCGGCGCGAGTGGGGTCGTATTCGCGATGATAATGATGTCTGCGGCGGTAGGCTTCAGGGAGGGGGATATCCCCCTGACTTTCATCCTGGTCGCGCTTCTGTATCTGGGCCAGCAGGTCTATCAGGGTCTGGCTGTGACAGACAATATCTCCCAGCTCACTCATATAATAGGCGGCGTAGTAGGCATGATATTCGCCTTCGTCTATAACAGGAAAAGGTGAAATCTCCATTCAGCTGAATAATAAAGCAAGAGCTGCAGACCGGACGGAAAACCGCCGGATCGCAGCTCTTTTTAACAATTATCGTTTAGGAACGGTTTGCTGACGGAGATACAGCTGATGCTGCTCTCCCGCGAAAAAAACTGTCAGTGTGTTCCCCTGAAGACTTTTACACCGTGCTCCTCGAGATAGTTCGCGGCATCTGTCATGATGGGGCATTCTTTTCCTTCCTTCACGGTGCATACACCGTAATGGCATACCTCTGCGCCTTCTGAGACGATCCTGTCCAGTTTTTCCTTGAAGCCGGCTTCATCGATCCCGTTCTCGCATCCGCTGCAGCGGCCGAATGCGACGAGCTCAAGCGGCACATCCTTGTACTGCTCGAATGAACGGATCCTCTCGTTCATCGCCTTGAGGCACGCAGCCCCTGTGCATACTGAATTTGCCTTAAGGCAGTTCATTACAGCTATTTTCATATATTCCTCCTTTATTTTTTGCTCCTGCACTCTTGCCGGATACGAAAAAGCGTGCGCCTTATTCGGCGCACGCGAAAAAACAAATATAAGGCTCGCGTATCCGGTGGCGGCGGGAGCGTACCGCAGACGGCGCGTATCTGTCTTATCCTTCCCATGAAGGCTTCACAGTGACCCACTCGAGGAGCTTTTCACTCGCTTCCGCTCATTACCTGTCCGCGTATATCGTTGCGTAAATTATAGCACAGCTGCGGATGATGTCAATGCGGCGACCGCAAGGCTTTATTCGTCGCCCTCGTCCTCTTCATCCTCATATTCATCGTCGTCATCATCCTCGTTCTTTCTTCTGCTTCTGAAGGTGATGAGAACACCGATGACAACTCCCAGAGCGATCGCGATGGCCACTATCGCGGCTATCATCCACCCCAGTGAGGCTCCTGAACCCTCCTTTTTGGGAATGGCACGCTGCTCGGTATATCCGCAGACAGAGCACTGCCTTTCCTCTATCCCTTCTTTTTTGGAAGTGGCCTTCTTTTTCGTCTTCCACTCGCCGAAGGTGTGCGGGGCTTCATTGATCTTTGTCCCGCAGGTGCATTCATGCCAGTGATCCGTCTGGTTCATATTCCACGTCTCGGGGTAGTAATGCTCGTGGTCGGATACCGGAAGGATCTCCTTCTGAACATAGCCGCAGACCGTGCATTTCCTTGTCTGCAGTCCCTCGGAAGTCTTGGTCGGGACGACCTCAGTCGTCCATGCCTCAAAGGTATGCTCAGAGATGTTGCCCTTTTCTCCGCAGGAACAGGTCTGCCAGTGCTTGGTATCGTCGCATCCCCATGCCCCTTCGAAAGTATGAGAGTGCACGGTGATGAGAGCATATTTTGTTTCCTTCTGATCTTTCGTGCTCACGAATGTGCAGAATACCGACCATCCGTCAAGGGAAGCAGGTATATTGGACAGCACCAGTGTGCCTGTATCCTGCCCGGATATCTTAAGGCCGGGGAAGGTCTTCAGGGCATCCTCCGGGAAGAGGGCTTCAAGTCCTTTCGTGAATGTCCAGAACAGGTCGTTATAGTTCTCGGCCTTGGCTATGAACACTGCTTTTCCGCCTTCGTTGACCTTCTCTCCCGTTGGGCTCTTCGTGATCGTGAGCTCGTTTGATTTGACGGTTATATTGACCGTCACTTCGACCCATGAATACTCCCTGCCTTCCGCATACGCGCAGTCGACATGCATCTTGAAAGTGTATTTCCCGGGCTTGTCCGGATTGTTGACTGTGCAGACGAGTCTTTCGCTCGTTTCCCACGGGGACAGCTGAAAACTGGAAGGAGAAATCCAGCTCGGCAGATCGCTTACGTTGACGAAGCTGAATCCCTTCAGGGGGGCTTCCTTTCCTTTGCTGTCAGCGGTATAAACGGTCACCTGCTTTGTTTCTCCGACCGTTACCGTAATGTTCGTTGTCCTCTTGTTGTTGACGGCATATGCATCCGCGGGGATAAAGCTCAGCGCCAGGACGATCGCCGCCAGGGCGGCAAGTATTCTGATCCTTTTCATTTCGTACCTCTGAATAGATTAATTACATATTGAATATGCCTGTACTTTATTTATAGCCTAAACAAAGCTGAAAATCAATACAGTAATCATTAAAGAGCGCTTAAGCGCGGCACTGCGGTCACGATTGACCAACGGCCGGAATTTTGCTATAATCTCAGCCGAACGGGCAGATCCGGATAACACTTGGTACTGCCGGAGGAGATTATGGAAACAGACAGGACAGCGCAGTATTCCCAGGCCTTCGCCATCGGACGGGCAGCCGCCGCAGGAAAATGTGAGGCGCAGTATCTCTGCGGTTCCCTGGAAAGGGAGAGCGTACAGGCTGAATTCGCCGCGGCGAAATATCTGGGGGACAGATTGGGAGTCGGCAGGAGCCTGAAGCAGGAAGACGGACTGCCGCTGATCGAGTTTACATGGGACGAAGACGCGAGGGAGGAGATTATCCGCGGAGCGGCGATCGTCCTGACGCGTCAGGATAGAGCGGCGTTTTCTTCACCGCCGGCCTTTGACACTGAGGATGTTAGGGACGAAGATGCGGAAGAGTTCTTCCTGTATACGATAAGAATGATGGCTTCAGGCGGGCGGGTGCGCTTCAGAGTGCCCAACGTGAGGCTGTTCATCCACGCAGAGCAGGGGCTGAAGATGCTCACCTTCGGGGAGAGTCTGAAGGCCGCCTGCGCTGTAGAAGACGTTGAATGCATATATATACCCAAAAGGGACGCCTACCGCGTCCTGCTGAAAGGAAACGATGATGAAATTTATTAAAAAGCTTATCGGGCTCATCATAACCGTCGTTATCATCGCTTACGCAGCGGAGTTTTTCCTCGGCGGATTCTTCTACGATGACGAGTACTGGTCATATGACGACGAGTATTACAATGATGAATACTATGTCAACGAATACGATCAGGGAAGCGGTTCGGGCTCAGGCTCGGCTAGCTCCGATCTTCCGGATACGGCAGCTTCTTCGTCTCCCGCGGCCAGGGGCGTGAGCATGTCTGTCGCGGATGACGGCAGTGTCGATATAAAGAGGCTCTCCCAGAAGGGACACGCCGAGATGGGTGAAGCGGACAAATGGACGATCTTCGTGTATCTTTGCGGTTCGGACCTTGAGAGCGATGGCGGCTACGCCACTATGGATATCAAGGAAATGGTCAGCGGGGCAACAGGCAGCGGGATGCGATTCGTCGTCCAGACGGGAGGCAGCTCAGACTGGGCCAACAGCTTTGTTGATCCGCGTTCATCGCAGCGCTTCGTTATCGAAAACGGAAAGATGAGTCTGGTGGACAGGGTGGAGCTGTCCAATATGGGAGATTACAGGACGCTGGCCTCCTTCCTTTCGTGGGGAGTAAAGAATTACCCCAGCGAGCACATGGGAGTCATCTTCTGGAACCACGGCGGAGGCAGCATCGCAGGTGTGTGCTATGACGAAAACGCTTACAACGACTGCCTTTCGTTGAGGGAGATCGACGCGGCCTTTGCTTCGGTATGGCCCTCTATGACCGATAATTTTGAATTCATCGGATTCGACGCATGCCTCATGGGAACGAGCGAGGTGGCTTACCTGACCGCAACCTATGCGGACTACCTCTACGGTTCGGAGGAAACTGAATCCGGCTACGGATGGAACTACAAGGCCATCGGCAATTTCCTGAATAAAAACAGCGATGCGGGCGGTGCGGAGCTTGGAAAGGTCATCGCTGACAGCTATTACGAATCCTGCAGGAACAGCGGGGAGGAAGCCGAGACTACCCTGTCGGTGATAGACCTGTCAGGGATAGACAATCTGGTCAGACTCTTCAATCTATACGCGAAGGATCTGTACCAGTTCACTTCCGATCAGACCGCCTTCTCGAAAGTCGCGCGCAAGATGAGCTCGGTCACCAACTTCGGAGGCAATAACTGGTCGAGCGGATACACCAACATGGTCGACCTCGGCTGCCTGGTCAGGGCTGGAGGCGCGAAAGGAGCAGATGAGGTCCTTAAGGCTCTGGAAGATGTCGTGGCGTATATGAAGAATGGAAGAGGTTATCCCGACGCAACCGGGCTTGCCATCTACTATCCTCTGAGCATAGGAGGTTCAAATGAGCTCACCGTGCTCAGCGAGATATCCTTCAGCCCTTACTATCTGTCATTCGTGGACAGAGCGGCGAGGGGAGGAGGAAGCTACGGCAACGGCAACTACAGCATATACGAGCTATTCGATCTCTGGGACAGCGTCAACGGGGCTACTCAGGAAAATGCCGGTCAGTATGAAGAAGCCCAGCAGGCCAATGAGGAATACTGGCAGTATTATGATCAGGAGGAGCAGGGAGGAGAGAGCGAACTCATCTCCTTTGCCGTCGAACCCGGATTCGGCAGCGACGGCTACTTCGGGTTTACGCTGACTCGGGAAGCTCTGGATTGCACTCTGAACGTTGAGGGCAACGTGTATTACGTGAAAGAGGACGAGATGTTCTACCTCGGAGCTACAGGCGACATATATGCCGACTGGGATGAGGGCAGATTCACCGAGAATTTCGACGGTTACTGGTTCTCCCTTCCTGACGGCCAGAATCTGACGGTGCTCATAGAGACGGAAGGCGACGGCTTCGACATTTATTCCTCTCCGGTCAAGGTGAACGGTAAACGTACGAACCTCATACTTCGCCACGATTACAAAAAAGACGTCGTCACGATCCTCGGGATCAGGGATCCAATCAGCGAAGAAGGCATGGCAGGAAGGATCACTTCAGAGCTCAGCAAAGGCGACGTGATAATCCCGCTTTACTATGCGGTCGCTTTGGAAGGCGAGGGAGAAAGATGGGCGGAAGGCTCTGAATATGTCTATAACGGATACTCAGCCCTTGAGTTCGGCATCCTGCCCGATGGTGAATATCTTTACAATTTCACGATAAACGACATCTACGGCGGATATTTCGACACCGAAAGCATCACTTTCACAATAAAGGGTGACGAGATATTGTACTGAAGCCCGACATGGGGCTCTTCCTGACAGAAACTGCAATACTGCAGGCGGAAGGAACATGATAGATAAGTTGAAACGGGAAGGAGCTGCCGCATCAAATGACGCGGCAGCTCTCTTTTTATTGTTTGCCTTACGTTTACTCTGCCGCAGCCTCGGACAATGCATCATACTCGGTCTGATTGATAATGCCGCTGTTCAGCAGATCATCCAGAAGCCCTCCTGCGGGACCTTCGCCGTTCATCTCGGGAAGCTCAGGGCGATCTGAAGGGTCATTGCCATTCATCCGGGACGGCTGGCTGTTCATTTCCGGCAGATCAGAAGGCTTATGCTCTTCCATGTAAGACTTTATCCTGTCGCACGTTTCCTGTGAAATGACACCTTTTTTGACCATTGCATCAAAGTCTATAATATCCGGAGGTCCGGAAGGTTTTATCCCGTTCATCTGAGGCGCTTCTTCGGGAGGCTTTTCTCCATGCGGGATATCTGTCTGTGAGGTCTGGTTATTCGTAGCGGCATATACTGCCAGGCCGAGACTCACCAGTAAAACTGCTATACATAGAATAATGATGATCTTCTTCATGTCTGTATTCTCCTTAAGTATATTTACGGACCCGTCTGAGACAAGGATCCTTTTCGCCCCGGGCGTGCACTTTCCCGGTTTGTGAGTAAAGGATAACGGCGATACATTTAAGCAACATTGAAGAATACACATTTCTGAGAGTTTTCCTGCCCCATCAGGCTGTACGTGAATGAAGGCAGAATCATCGGAAAATGCCGCGAGGCAGCTTCCTCCGCCATGCTGAGGATTCCATTGCACTGTGAGTATCTGCGTAAAAAAAGGAAACGGCATGATACGAAGATCATGCCGTTTCAGAAAAGAATGGCTCTTTATCGCTCTGCGTCTTTATGTATCGTATTCTGTGTGCATGCCGCTTTCTATCTGTACCTCGGGTCGATCATGCCCTCAAGCGCGGCGCTTTTCAGTGACAGTGTCACATCCTTTCCTTCCTGCATGCCCAGATATTCCGGGCTGATATAGAAGTTGAGTCCATCCTTTCCGACCGTGAAGGGGATATCTCCGATGTTGGCGTTCAGGGACAGTGTAAGGCTGTATTCGTCCATGGTCAGTTCAAGATCCGGGTCGTTCCTTAATTCAGAGGCCATCAATCCGTAGAGCTTCCCGAGATCGGACACCATATCCTCCAGAGTGATTCTTGTACCGTTTGATATGTCATAGTTCTCTCCGGTGACGATCGTACCGGTCTCCCCGCTGCCGGAACCGATCGTCCTTACGGTGAGAACGGACAATATCCTTTCGTCCTCGCGGATGATCTCGCAGGTCTCGCAGTAGGTGACGGGCGAAAAGCTTTCCCCGTTATCAGCCGATGAAGCAGCGATGCCTATCAGATCCATGCAGTTCTCGGCGATGAAGCTGTCAGCCTGCTCGCGGTGATCGTTGGAATAGAAGGCAGCTATGTTCTCATAGCCCTCCGGAGAGCCTGAGACCGCCGTCATGACCGGATACTGTGCCTTTATCAGAGTTATCGAGTTCTCTTCCCCGTCATAAGCCGTGATGTCCGATGTAATGGTGCTGATCACCAGATATCTTCCTCTGAACGTCTCCGAGGCCGATGACTGTTCGGTTATATCCCATCCTGACCAGTCCGGTCCTTCCGGTATATCCGTCTTTTTTTCATCTCCGCCTGTGCCGGACGGAACGTCATTCCCCTGCTCTGGCGGAGGGACTGGTGCCGGATCGTTGCCCTGGTCTTCACGGTGTGCGCAGCCTGAGCAAATAGAAATGACAAGTAACATGGCCAGCAGCATGCCGACAGTTTTTTTCATAATGTCTCCTTGATATCATCGCATGTCCCCGGGAGGGCATGCCCATTAAAGCTGCTTTTCCCATGAGAAAAGCTGAGATCCTTTCCGTCAAACGATCTCCCAGGTAAAGACTGCGCTGTCGGAGACGGAAATATCCTCAGGCATTATCGAGACGGATTTCATCATGGATGCGCCTTCCGCCATGACCTCGTCCGCCATTGCGTAGCGTGTGTTGGAATACATCCCCTGCCTTTCCGTGCCGTAGTCTATGTTGACGAGTTCTCCAAGCTTCTTGCCCGAAGCAGCGCAGAGTACCTCTGCTTTCTTGCGGGCATTCGCAGCGGCGTTGCGGAGCGTCTCCTCGTTTACGGCTTCCGTATCCTTTACGGTAAAGCTTACGTTGAGCTGCGGGCGTGCCTTGCATGTTCCGACCGCACTTAGGGCACTCGTCAGTCTTTCCGAGGTGAAATCGAATCTGAGGTTCAGATTGTGACTTACGACATAGCCTTTGAAGACGTTTCTGTAGCTTTCGTCCTCCTGACGCTCGCTGTCATATTCGGTGTACACATTGAAACTGGATGTCTTCAGATCTTTTTCCTCGAACCCGGCCTCCGTCAGTGCGTTGGTGAGCAGGCTGATATTCTGCGCTGCAGTATCCATGGCATTTTCATAGTCCATGTTCTTAGCTTCCAGGTACATCGTCAGTTCCACCTGGTCAGGAGAGACCGATGCGCGGCCGGTCCCCCTGACAGTTATCGTCTTTGTCATGTTATCTCCCGTGACCTCCGCAAAACGGCGGAGTTATTTTCATGGTGCATATGCATTATAGCTCAAACAGACTTATCGCACAACTTTCGCTTATTGCCGAGTTCATCGGTAACAAAGAGTCCGGAGCTTACTCCGGATATGTGGCCTGTCAGCCTTTGAGTCCTCTGGCCTGCCTGTCCATGTCCTCGACGACTATATCGAAGATCTCCCCGAGGGATGCGCAGTACTTCAGCACTTCCCAAGGCTCGTTGGTGTGGAAGTGAATCTTGATCAGATCGCCCCCTCCGACCGCAAGCAGGCAGTCGCCCTTAAAATTCGTCATGAAGTAGTCCCTTACCGCGTTTTCGTCAAGATCGCTGCCCGCTATGAGCAGCTGTGTGTCATACCTGAATTCCAGTGTATCCATTGTCTATTCCTTTCCGGGCATGTACCAAAATGAATGCATGCCGTATATATAAGTGCGGGAACCTCCGGGCATTTGGGTCAGCCCGTTGAAGACGTTTATGTAATCCCCTGCTCCTGAGGATATGTTCAATGCTCCGAACACTGCCAGAAAAACCAGATCGGGGAATATCATCCACAATACATAAGGAATGAATCCAAATACTATATTTGGCAGAAGGCTCATGAAGATAAAACGCCACTTTGACATCGTCTCGGGACCTGTGACGAAAAGCATCCCCTGCTTCAGGTTTGTATATAAATAAACGTCTCCCTTAAAACAGATCGCATGCAGAAATTCATGGGGAAGCAGTGCCAGCAGTGAAGCTGCACATCCGAGCATCAGCTGCGGGTCTGCCCAGTAATCCGCTCCGCGCATGAGCACAGGCTCACCGAAGATGATGACCAGCATCAGTGAGACAGCGGTTGCGATAAGGCTCAGTTTCTTGGTATCTTCCGGCTCCCTGAAAGGCACTGCTCCCGGCATGTGCTCCCCATGGGGAAGGTTTTCGGGATCCAGGTTGTATCTGCCCATGTAATGTAGTTTCATCTGTCCTCCTGCGGGACCGTTTGCTCTGATCAAACAGTCGCCTTTGTGGTTTAGGACATTCTATCACAGGAATCATCTGAACGGCAGGTGTTATTCAGAAAGAAAACAGCAGTTATTCTGAAACCGGTCATGTAAAGTGAAGTGCATCTAAACGTAGAGTATCAGTCAGTATCAGTCATATCTGCCGGATTTGACTGGTATGAAAAAGTGT
>JAIKVR010000016.1 GCA_024685545.1 Eubacteriales bacterium
AGAACAAGGAAAGAAAATGATCAGGACAGCTTTTTTTGCAGGGGGATGCTTCTGGTGCATCACTCCCGTGTTTAGAGCATATCATGGAGTAATCTCCGTGACCAGCGGCTACAGTGGCGGAAACGAGGAATATCCCTCCTACGAAGACGTCAAGCATCAGAAAACGAGACATCGTGAGACTATAAAGGTGGAATTCGATGACTCAGAAGTGGATTTCGATATGCTTCTGGATATTTATCTTGCGAATGTGGATCCTTTTGACGGGGAAGGCCAGTTCATAGACAAGGGCTTTTCCTATACTCTGGCTATTTTCTATGCGGATGAGGAACAGAAGGCTGCCGCAGAGGCTAAGATTGCCGCTCTGGACCACGGCGAGTTTTCAGCATTCCCGTTCGGGCTCGCATCAAGATTGAATTCCCTTGCCGCAAAGCGAATGGAGAGCACAGGAGAACCGCCGAAAGCCATGATAGCGCTGAAGGCATTCAAGAGCTTTTATCCAGCGGAAGAATATCATCAGGAGTACGACCTTAAGAACCCTGAAGCCTTTGCCCAAGAGATCAGTTCCTCTGGAAGGCAGCATCTGAATTATGACCCAGAGGGCAAAGAACTGTAGGTATACGGTTCCAAAGGTGCCCTCTTAGAACTTCAGTTCAACAAGCGTTGAATCTACTTCACGAGACTAATAAGCCTGGAATTTAGATAGTTCCAGGTTTTTTTATGCCCTGAAATACATGGCAGGTAATCACAGGGTTTTCAGATTCCGGCTGACTCATTTTAGAGAACTACGAGTCAAACCCCCCTTTTTTTAGATTGGTTTAGCTAACAAGTGAGCTAGCTAATAAGGGGAAGGAAATCCATTTATAGCGAATTGACTGACAGAAGGTCATATCCTTCCTGGGTTGGGTCCAGGCCCACTCCGGATACTGAAGCTTGCTATTTTTTTATATACATGTTAAAATACAATATGGTATAAAAGGACCATACATTTAAGAAATGCCTTCATTACTTTGTACTTGCTGACACAGAGTTATAAATCATTCTTTTACATATGATACAAATGTATTAAGGAGAACAAAAAATGAATTTTATTCAAGCCGACTTGCGTGATACAAAGGTCAAAGTAAAACAACTCAGACGTTCTGGATTTGTACCCTGTGTGGTCTATGGAGCCAGATTGGAAGAATCTCTTTCGGTTCAGATCTCATCTTCCATGGCAAAACTGCTCAGGAAGACCAAGAGGGTAGGAAGCTTAGTGGATATCCAAGTGGAAGGAAAAATCTTACATACCCTTATTAAAGAATTGAACTACGACAGTATCAAGAACGAGATTGTCCACATCAGCTTTCAAATCTTAGAAAAAGGAAGGAAGGCAAACAGTATTGCCGATATAGTTCTTTTGAATAAGGATAAGGCGCAGGGGATTTTAGAACAGATCCAGATGCAGGTCCCTCATGCGGCAGAGCCGGAGTTTTTGTTGGATACGGTGGCAGTAGACCTTGAAGGCTGTCCAGTCGGTACGGTCATTACTGTAGGTGATATACCGGAATTTCAAAGCGAGAACATTGAACTACAGATTGATCCGAATAGCATTGTTTTTCGAATCAGAGAAACAGTGTTAATTGATAATGGAACTTCTGGGCCGCCTGAATCACAGGAATGATAATCATGAGAGTAGCAAAACAGCCTGTCTAGATATATCGAGGTCAGTTTTATTCTTTATGAATAAGAAATGGTATACGAGATTAACATCGAAAAACGCCAAGCATAAGTCAGATCTATGACAGCAATAGCCGAGACCAAGAGGATCCGAACGTTGATACCTGGATGATAAGCAATGAATGGGAAAACTACAGCGGTAGTCACACCGATGTTCCATCCGAAATACAGCGTCACAAGTGCTAGGAATAGATTAACCAGTGACCCTGTAATCAGCTATTGACTGAGCTCCTGGTTGCAGTCTGCATTACGATGATCAGTGAAACGAATGACGCTGAACGTGATTCATTTTGCCTTTTTTACATGATAAGCCTCTTGGACTGTGCTTAAGGTGTCTTCCGCGCGGCTTCTGTATACGGCGATTTGTCGCCGTATATAAGTTGCAGCGTTGAAGCAGGAATCCCTCACGTCTCTAAGTGGTGGGAGTGTTCAATATGAAAACCCTGGCAGCATCACTATGAATCACATGATAAAAGCAAAAAGACAAAAGAATCTGTGTCTTTTCTGACAAAACTGTCTGTTGAAACAAAAGCTAGAGGTTTCAAGGATTGCTTATGCAAAAAACTGAACTGCTGTATGCAAACATATTAATGCGTTCGATGATGGAGCTGATTCAGCAGAGCCTGACCTAAAAAACAGAGACCCCCGTTATATGGGAGATCTCTGTTTTTCACTGTATCGCTCAATTCATGTCCTTTAATGCTGCGCTGACCAACGGATATATCAGACAGGCTAAGACCCCTCCGATACAGGCTGTGAATAGTTGCATCACTCCGAAATTCACGGCCATAACAGCTTGAGCCTTCTCCGGGAGGAATGAGGGCGCGATCCATTTTACGATCAGCAGATATTGAATCCCATACTTGCATGCCGCAGCGATGACAACGGCTGCCAGAGTCTTGATCGATCCGATGAGTTTTCCATCACCGGAGGATTTTGTCCCTTTCAGAACTTTCACCATCACAGCGGTTACGAGAACGTAAGTCAGATTGCCGATTGCGATAGCCGGAACAACAAGGATCTGGGCGTTGATTCCAAGAAGATGGGCGATGAAGGGCGAAACTATAGCAGCTACTGCGCCGACGCTCCATCCATATAAAAATGTCACAAACGCTAGGACCAGGTTGACCAGAGATCCGGTTATCAGCTGCTGTCCAAAACCTCTGGTGGCGAGCTGTATTACGATTATCAGTGCGATGGAGATGGCGCTGCGGGTGATCCATTTTGTTTTGTTATTCATTATAAGCTCCTTCGGGCGGTGCGGAAGCATGCTTCCGCACCGTCACAATTGAATGTTTTTTACTGCAGATCGGGATTGAGAGGCACGGACCATTCGGTAATATCCGTATGTAGCAGATGGTGAGATTTGTGGCCGAGGGGCTTTTCCAGATATTCCCTATACAGAGCGATGACATCCGAGTTCTCATGCGAATAACGGATCTGGCTGTTTTTGTCCAGAGCCCACAGGATCTGACCACGGGTATCCGCCAGTTCTTCCCCTTCATGAATCGGCTGACCGCCGCCGCCGGAGCATCCGCCGGGGCATGCCATTATCTCAACGAAGTCATATTCCACTTCGCCTTTTTTAACGGCTTCCATCAATTCACGGGTATTTCCTAGACCGCTTGCTACAGCGACTCTGACAGTGCCTGCTCCGGGCACTTCAAAGGAAGCTTCCTTCCAGCCCTTCATACCGCGTACCGCGGTAAATGCGTCGGCAGGAGGATTGGTCCCTGTCACGAGATAATAAGCACTGCGTAGTGCAGCGTCCATAACGCCGCCTGTGGCTCCGAAGATCACTGCGGCACCTGTTCCGCTGCCCAGAGGTGAATCGAACGGGGTCTCTTCAAGATCTTTTACATTTACATGATAGCTCTTGAGAAGGCGGCTCAATTCCCTGGTGGTTATGACCACATCCACATCAGGATCACCGCAGGCGTCCTTCAGGTTAGGTATGTCAGCCTCACTCTTCTTGGCCGTGCAGGGCATTACGGAGATAACGCGCATCTTGTGCGGGTCCACTCCGATTTTCTCGGCAAAGTAGCTCTTAGCAACCGCTCCGAACATTGCCTGCGGGGACTTGGCTGTAGACAGGTTGGTGGCATAATCGGGATATTGTGATTTTACGAAACGCACCCAGCCAGGGCAACAAGAAGTGAACATAGGCCATTTGTACTGGTCCTTATGAGTGAAACGCTCGATGAATTCACTGCCTTCCTCCATGATGGTAAGGTCAGCGGTGAAATTTGTGTCGAAAACATAGTCGAAGCCCAGTGCACGTAGCGCGGCAGCCATCTTTCCGACAGTGGCTTCCTTATGTGTGAGGCCCAACTGCTCAGCCCAGGCAGTGCGCACAGCCGGAGCGACTTGTACGACGGTGGTGATCTCGGGATCTTCCAGAGCCGCCGTGACCTTGGCAGTGTCGTCCCTTGCTGACAGGGCTCCGGTGGGGCAGTGCGTGATGCATTGGCCGCAAAGCGCACAGTCCGCTTCGGTGAATACACGGTTCAACCGCACGCCTACCGTGGTGCGCGAACCGCTGCCCTTTACGTCCCATATCTTAAGACCCTGGATCTTGTCACAAACCTGAATGCAGCGCATGCACTTTATGCATTTGCTCTCCTTTCGGACAAGGTAGCTGTTTTCAGGCCACTCATTCTTCTTTACGTTCTTGGGATAGGGGTTGTCAATGATATTTAGTTCTGCAGCCAGATCCTGCAACTGGCAGTTTTGGGAGCGCACGCAGGTGGTGCAGTCGCCGTCATGCTCGGAGAGGATCAGCTTGAGGTTCGTCTCACGGGCGGTCTTTGCACGTTTGGAATTCGTATGCACTGACATACCTTCAGCGACCTTTTCGGTGCAGGCAGGCACCAGACGTTCAAAGCCGTCAACCTCTACCACACAGATGCGGCAGGCGGAGATCTCGTTGATCTCTTTCAGGTAGCATAGAGTAGGGATGCGGATGCCGATAGATGCCGCGGCTTCAAGAATCGTAGTACCTTCCTTGACAAGAGCTTCTTTCCCGTCGATAGTCAATTTTACCATTTTGTTTCCCTCCCTCCTCTGAAGTTACCGAAACCGAAATGATCGCAGTGCAGGCAGCGTGCGGATTCCTTATTCGCCTGCAGACAGGTCATCTCATGTTCGATGGCGTCAAAATCGTTTTTCCGTTCACTGGCTTCCCTCTCGGTCAGATTCACTCTGCCGTGCGGTGCAACGCTGTTGATCTTAGGCGCAGGTAGTACCACATTTACGGATATCTCGTGGTTGAAGCCCAGGAATTCATCGATGTTTGCAGCGGCTACCTTGCCGGCTGCGATGGCGCGTATCGCCGTGGCAGGTCCGGTTACGCAGTCACCTCCGGCGAAGACCTTTTCATCGTCTACTGCCGTGTCGTCGCTGGCTGAGATGGAGCCGCGTTTGATCGCGATCCCGGATTCTTCGAAGTGGCGGGATTCGATTCCCTGACCTACGGCAACAACGATCAGATCCGCAGGAATGCGCACCTCGGGCAGATCCGCTGCCTCCGGTGAGGGTCTGCCGCCTGAGTCAAAGGCTCCGGAGATCTGCGGTTTGGCCCACAGTGCTACGGCGTTGCCCTCTTCATCCGCTTCGATACGGACAGGGGCCATCATGGTGAGCAGCTCCACGCCCTCTGCCAGTGCGCCTTCCACTTCTTCGGGAAGAGCAGTCATATCTGCCTGACGACGTCTGTATACGCAGGTGACTTTTTCAGCTCCGAGACGGACGGAGGAGCGGTTAACGTCCATAGCGACATTACCACCTCCGATTACGACTATCTTCTTTCCGGAAAAATCAGGCATCTGATGATCGCCGATCCCGCGGAGCATCTCAACGGCGGAAATCACATGACCGCTGTCCTCGCCGGGGAGCCCTGCCTTGCGGTCTGTCTGGGCGCCGATGGCGATGTATACGGCATCATAATCGCTCTTGAGCTGCTCCATGGTTATGTCCTTGCCAATCTCGACATCTGTATGGGCTTCGATGCCTGTGGATAGGATGGATGCGATCTCTTCATCAAGTTTTTCCCTTGGGAAGCGGTAGCTGGGGATACCGTAACGGAGCATTCCGCCCAGCTGCTTACGTTTTTCGAAAACGGTGACGGCATGACCCATGAGGCGCAGATAGTAGGCAGCGGAAAGACCGCTGGGTCCTCCTCCTATGATCGCGACCTTTTTGCCCGTATCCTCAGCGCAGGGAGGATTCGGAACGTCACCAGCCTGACAGACTGCGAATTTCTTCAGACCGCGGATGTTGATCGGTTCATCGATCATGCTGCGGCGGCAGCGGCTTTCGCAGGGGTGTTCGCAAATATACGCGCAGGCGGTGGGGAAGGGATTATCCTTACGTATCAGCCTTACGGCGTCAGCCGGACGGCCGTCCGCGATAAGCGAGATATAGCCGGGAATGTCCACGCCCGCCGGGCACAAGGATATGCAGGGAACGGTGTTGTTGTGGGAAGCAAGGCACTGATGATGGAGTATATGCTCCCTGAAATCGTCCTCAAATCCGGCCATACCGTTAAGGACCAGTGTGGCGGCGTTGAAACCGATGGCGCAGTCGGCTGAATCGACGATATCTCTTGCCGTTGCTTTGATCCTGTCCAGTGCCTCCATTGTAGCTTCTCCGTCAAGCACCTGTTCGAGAAGTTCGGATAACTGCTTCAGTCCGATCCGGCAGGGAGTACATTTCCCGCAGGACTGGGCATGGCACAAACTCAGGAAGCTGCGCGTGATGTCGATGGGGCAAAGTCCGGATGGACTGGCTGCGATGCGGCGCTCCATCCCCGCATACATGTTGTCCACCAACTCCTGAGCCTGGCTTTTTGTTCTGATCTTAAGTCTGCTCATAGTCACTCCTTACATGATATTTTGTGTCAGCGTCGGTTCTGATCAAAAAACCGGCTAACAAAAGCAAATCCTTCCGTCGGCGTTGAAGGATCGCCTTCGAAAGGTATCCTCCTCTAACGTGCGATGTCCATGCCGTTCCTGTGATATTCAGCTGTTAAAGGATTGATTCTATTATCGATGGCCTTTATAATAAATGTCAACAAACAATTTCCGACAAATGTCGGGATTTATTGTAGGAGAGGTAATGTGTTGGATAAAAGAAGAGTTCGGTCAGAGAAGACCAAAGCCGCAATAAAACAGGCTTTTCTTGTACTTTTTAAAACAAAAGAGCCCGAAGAGATCACTGTCGTCGAGCTGTGCAAGAAAGCAGGCATAAACCGCTCCACATTCTATGCTCACTACGAGTACATAGAGCTCCTGATAGAAGAGGTGCTCAAGGACAGCGTTCACGAGATGATCTCAGGTATGGATACCCAATGGGAGCTCCCTTTGGAGGATGGAGGGGTAAGCCGTAATAGTATTGCCCTGTACCTGGACAGTTTTCTTAGGAACTCGACTTTACGGCGTTTCTGCACATGCACGAACAGCAACAAATATATATCTTCTATCATCCGCGCCCACGTGGAGTATTCGCTGATCCCGATCGAAGATACCACCAGATACTATGTCTCCTATTTTCATTATGCCGGAGTCATGAATTTTCTTCTGGAATGGCTTAACCGCTGGCTGCCGATCTCAAAGGAACGTGTGGTGGAGATCATTCATGAGTATTCAAAAAACATGTATAAATCATGGGATTGACAGTTTCCGATCACGCAGATCGACAGGTAATCCCTAGGATTCGGAGCACGGAAATCGAACTTGCAGGGGGAACTCTCCGGCTGATTTGTGCTAAAATCGAATAGAGAAAGCAAAACCTTATTGCGTGGAGAAAAATGGATCTTATCAGTGTCATTATTCCGGTGTACAATGTGGCCGATTATATTTCGGACTGTTTGGATTCGGTCGTGGATCAGACCTATGCTCCCCTGGATGTCATCGTGATCGATGACGGCTCTACTGACGGTTCGGGGGAGATATGCGATAGGTATGCCGCCGCACACGAAGAAATCAGAGTAGTGCACCAGGATAACCGCGGGATTTCCGGTGCTAGGAACGCGGGAGTCGAGATCGCGAGCGGAAGCTATATAGTGTTCATTGACGGTGATGACTATATCCACCCTGACATGATACGTATCATGCATGAGGCCGCAGTGCTTAGCGGTCTGCCTTATCTGCGCTGCGGATACATAACCACAAGTGAAACCAGAAACAGCTTCGTGTGGCCTTCGATTCCGAAATGCTCAGCTCCTCCTGTCCGTTCAGTGACTTCCGAAAAGGAGATGGAGGACGTTTTGACAGGCACAGAGCAGTCCTACGTCTGGGCGGCTATATATGAAACGTCGCTCATCCGCGATCTTAGGTTTCCCGAAGGATATAAATACGAAGATGTGCTTTATATCACACAGGTATTGGGCATGATCCCGATATTGGGGCGTGTGGACCTTAAGCTATGTGCTTATGTCAAAAGAAAGGGGAGCATTACGCATTCGGCGGTGTCGACGTCCGCACTGGACTTCTGCCATATGATGTTTCTGCGCAGTCAGGCGATCTCGCGGAGCTTTCCGGCCCTTTCAGCACTCTCTGCAGAACGCTTTATCGCCAGAACGATGAATTCCTATAACGCCCTGCTGAAAGAAGGCGCGTCTGAAGCCGCATCTGTTCTGAAGGAGAAAACGACAAAGGATTATCTGCCGCATACGTCCCTGTCCATGATACTGAGGGACTCTTCGATCCCTCTGTACAGAAAGATGATCGCTGCCATATGCAGGGTCTCCTTTACTGCCGCATGCCGTTTCAAAGGGATGGCGGTCCGCTTGAGAAAAGCTTTAAAGGGAAAACACAGCGGCAATTCCGGGATCCGATGAAAACGGAAAATGGAAGTCTGAAGGCGGATCATCGAGATAACAAAACAAAAACGCGGAGGCAGAAGCCCCCGCGTTGCTTTTATTGCTTATATGTGCTGTGCCTGCTGATCAGCCTTGGCGGTATTTGGCGAATTCTTCCGGATTCTCCCTGGCCTGCTTGGCGATCTCCGTATACAGACCGTGATCGAATTCATTGACCAGCTCGGTATAAGCCTTATCGACCCTGTCGTTTCTCGGCAGCGGCACGTTCTGGTCCACAAGAATGTCTTGGACCTTCTTTATATCGACGTCATGGGTCCCTGTATGGTCGGCGACGGCCACGGCTGCCGCTACTCCGGCGGCCTGACCTGTGCCGATGCACTGCGGTATCAGGTTCATCCAGTCGATGGATACAGCGTCCGCTGATACGTGACGGCCGGGACAGAGCAAATTGTCTACCTTCTGCGGAAGGATCGTTCCGTAGGGGATCTCGACAGGGGCGCAGTCATTGATGCGGCAGATAGTGGAATGCCATGCGATAACGTCCGGCTTCTCGATGGCGAAAGCCCAGTCCTTCGGGCTCATCATATATTCGCCCTTGAGGCGGTGAGAGCATCTTACGCCTGTCTGCGGGGAGATGCTCATCAGGTACATATCCCTGTAGGCTCCGGGCACGGCTTTCTTGCAGTATTCGATGACCTTGCGGATCGTCTTGCGCGTATTTATCTCGGTGTCCGTCAGATCTTTTACCGTGGAGCAGTCCTTGGCCGGATGTGAATTGAAGACCAGACAGTTGTTGTTAGGTTCATCCCAGCTCGGAGGGGACATCCTCATCCCTGCAATCCTGGTGACCTCCTGGCTCACAGCCCTCCATTCTTCCGGATGGGCGTATCTCCATTCGAGCAGGTAGTCGTTGTTCACTCCTCCGACCCTCCATGCCAGAGTCGTGGTGGTCGAACGGGTCTTGGGATCCGAGAGGCTCTCATAAGGAGCTCCGCTCTGACGGAAGATATCGCCGTCGCCGGTGGCGTCTATGACCACTTTTGCGAGGACGGCCTTTCTTCCTTCCTTGCTCTCAAAGATGACACCTTTGATCACGCCGTTCTCCATTATCGGCGAGGTGCCCCAGCTGTGGTACATGACCTTAATGCGGTCGGATTCCTCCAGCAGCATGTCATCGAGCTCGATCTCCAGCTGAGGTCCGTCAAAGTAGACGCTCCTGACAAGCATCCTCGGATCAGAGGGGCTTACCGTGTCCATCTTATGCTGCCATCTGAACATCAAAGCCTTGTCCTGCTTTCCTATATCGCCCATCTCCGGGCCCCAGACGCTTCCCGGGGCGTTTTTATCCATGCGGTCGAACCATTCCTCTTGCAGTCCGCGAACGAAGGGGAGTGTTTTCCATGAGAGCTTGGGCACCATCAGAACATATGCTCCAGTGACATCTCCTCCGGAATAGCCGTAGCGTTCCATAAGGATGATGTTTTTCGCTCCGGCTCTAGCAGCCGCTATCGCGGCGCTGTGTCCTGCGCTGCCCGAACCGACGACCAGGATGTCGCATTCAGCGTATACCGGTATGTCTCTTGCGCTTTCATGGTACATTTTCTCTGTCATATAAGCCTCCTTGAATACTGGATCATCTGTTTTCGTCATTAAACTGACATATACCGAAAAACAGAATAAATCGCTGCTTAAACAAATTTACCGATTTCAATGTAGCACTTTACTATATTAATGTCAACAGACTGACGAACTTGTTATATTAATCCGTACGGCAGTTTGATTTTAGACATGGAACGTATGATGACGCTGTGCTGCGGAGAATAATTAAAGAAAGGTTAAAAGGAATTTTTTTAGCACTCACTGCTTGACAGTGCTGATAATTCTGTTATAATACAATCGTAAGTTAAATAAATAAAACATACGGAGGGTATGAAGATGCTTAGAAGATATTATGATTTCGATGATTGGATGGACAATTTCGGGTTCGGAAAGAACACCAGAGAGAGGATGAGCACCGATATCGTAAAGAAGGATAACGGTTACGAGCTGACGATGGATCTTCCCGGATACGAAAAGAATGACATCAGCATAGATGTCAAGGACGGATACCTTACGATCAGCGCGGAAAAGAAGAAGGACACCACCAAGGAATCAAAGGATTACGTTTACAAGGAGAGGTTCTTCGGAAAGTGCCAGCGTCAGTTCTACATCGGCAACGGAATCGATGAGAACCAGATAAAGGCAAAATATGACAACGGCGTGCTGACGCTCGATATCCCCGGCTATCAGGAGCCGCAGAAGAAGATGATAACAGTCGAATAATCAGTTCTTCGATAAGGATCTCGGTAGGATCAATCAAAATATGAAAGGGCGGACAAATAAGTCCGCCCTTCTTTTATTATGCTTTAATTCCCGCCTTCTCCGCCGGTATCTCCTCCGTTCTCTCCTCCTGTCTCTCCGCCGTTTTCTCCTTCGTTTCCCTCTGCATCGGGGTCAACGGGAATATCATCCGTTTGAGGATCCTGAGGTAGCAGAGGAGTCGTGATCCCGTACAGCTGTTTGACGATCTGTACTCTTTTGGACTGGTTCACGATCCAGTACGATATCCCGTTGCGGCTTCCGAACAGCCCCGGGAATGTCGCGGTTTCAATAGACGAATGGTCGAATTCCATTACTGAAAGAGAAAAAGACACAGCAGTCTTGATATCGATGTCGGTCTTAATGCTTTTGTAAGCGAGCTCTATGAGCTTCGGTATCTTGCTGATCTTCGTCTGCTTGAGCTGCGCGAACAGTGCTTTGAGAAGCTTTTGCTGGACCTTGGTCCTGTCAACGTCTCCGTTTGGATAATCCCTGATCCTGGCAAGCCACAAAAATTCACTGCCGTTGTAAACACGGTGTCCTCCGTTGAAAAGGAACTTTCCGTGGAAAGTAATCGACTCCTTGTCCATCTCGACATAGACCCCGCCGATCTCATTGATTATTTTCGCGGCGGTATCCATGTCCAGACCGATGTAGTAATTTATGTTTATGCCCCCAAGAAGAGCGCTGACCGTGTTTTTGAGGTATCTTACTCCATGCTGGTAAAGCTCCTCCTGGTCTGAATACTTTTCCCGCCAGGAAGCGTATGCGAAGCAGGAGTTTATCTTGTCCTTTCCTGTGGAACCGTTTATATTGACGTAGGTATCCCTCGGAATGGAGAGGATGGTTATCTGTTTGGTATTGAAGTTGATGGATACCACCATTATGGTGTCCGGACGGAATACGGTCCATTTGCCTTCCCTGGACGAGGATTTGTCAAGCCCGAACAGAAGGATATTGATGGCGCTGGTATCCCCTAAAAGGATGGAAGCGTCTATGTTTTCATAGAGACCTTCCTTTGTCGAGAGCACGCTGAATTTTACGTTGTCTGCCTGCCCTGCAGAGAAGTCTCCCTTGAGTCCCATGACTGAGAGCAGCTTGTCGTAATTTTTTACGGCATAAACGGCTCCTCCTCCGATAATGGCAATAACAAGAAATGCGGACACGATCCTTAAAGCGAGAGGCTTTTTCTTCTTCGCACGGCGCTTCGCCAGTCTGGAAGAGGCAGACGCTGCGGGCCTTGTCTTCACCGGCTTGTTGGATCTTGTCCTCTGTGATGGTTTTCCGGAAGGAGCGGTGCTCTGTTTAGATGCGGATGACCTCCCCGACGGCTTCCTGCCGGCCGATGACGCATCTGTAGCAGATATGATCGAGTCGGCAGGCAGTTTTGCGTGTGTAACTGCCGCACTGCTGGCCTTATTTGCGTCACGGTCCTTTATATCAGTATTTTCAGACATATCTTTCCTCAATATGCTTAATTTTAGCACCGCATACGCACCCGAACCAAAACAAATGGGAAATTATAATGATTCTCTTATGATCAGAAGCTGTCAGAAAACAGCCTTGAACACACGCATGCGCTGCTCTCCCGATGGATCTCAGCACCGAATGTCCATGGGATATTTCTTCGAAAGTATGGACCACAGCCTCAGAACTGACAGGCAGAGCCTGATTATTAAGCGCCGAACTTATCCGCAAACGGTTGCCGCTTAGTGCGCAATGTTATATAATCCAGATATGGCAAAAAAAGAAGCAAGACCGTCCGACGCCAGATCGGAAGCCTGGGAATGGATCAAAACCCTGCTGCTGGCGGTGTTTACAGCTCTCATCATCAGGATGTTTATTTTTGAGGTCGTTGTGGTAAAACAGTCCAGCATGTTTCCTACGCTGGAGGAAAACCAGAAGCTTGGCCTCCTGAAGACGGCATACTGGTTCAGTGAACCTGACCGAGGGGATATCGTAGTCATCAAGATCTCGAAGGGAAAGGATTATGTGAAGCGCGTCATTGGGCTTCCCGGAGAGACCATTGAGATCAGGGACAGCAGAGTGTATATCGATGGGGAACTCCTTGAAGAGGATTATCTGCGCGGGGATCTCGTATATCCCGATTTCGGACCGGTACGTATTTCCGAAGGAGCTATTTTCGTTTTGGGGGATAACCGGCCCAACAGCGTGGATTCCCGCAGCATCGGCGAGATCAAAACGGAAAACGTCAAGGGAAGAGTGGTTTTCCGTCTGCGTCCGTTCAGGGGCTTTTGATTTTCCGCTTAATTTCGATATAATCTTGACATAAAACCGATCGTTGTGTTATATTCATATTCGCTGTGTTAACCACACGGCTTGTATCCGCATGCGCAGGGCTTTAAAGCTTGAGATCAGGCGCCCATGTGCAGCGAGGTTGGACAGTGGAGGTACATTCTAATGTATGCAGTCATCAGGACAGGCGGTAAACAGTACCGCGTGCAGAAAGGCGATGTGATCAGGGTCGAGCGCATCGCACTGGACAATGAAGTCCAGCAGACCTATTCTTTCCCGGAAGTCCTTCTTCTGGCAGACGGGGATAATGTCGCCGTTGGAGATCCTACAGTCAAGGGCGCCAAGGTCACAGCCAAAGTCCTCGGCCAGGGAAGAAGCAAAAAGGTGGTCGTCTTCAAGTTCAAACCGAAGAAAGACTACAGAAGGAAGCAGGGGCATCGTCAGCCGTATACCGAGCTGGAGATCACCGATGTAGCCCTTGAGGGAGAAGAGGCTTGATAAAAGCTCATTTCCGCTTTGAATCAGGCACCCAGAAGATCATAGGAGTATCGGTCTCAGGGCATGCGGGAATGGCGGAATATGGAGACGATATCGTCTGTTCAGCTGTCTCAGCGCTCCTCATCGCAGCTATCAACGGGCTTGACGAATATGTTCAGACCCAAACGGAAGTTACTGTGGAAAACGGCAGCACGTCCTTTACGATAAATGAGGAGGACGGCTACAAGAGCATTCAGGCCCAGACGATTGCCAATACGCTGTATCTGGCTATGCTCGGGCTGGAAGACGAATATGAGGACTATATCGAAGTAAGTGTAACGGAGGAATAAAGATGATCAGATTTACTATTGACAATTTGCAGCTTTTCGCTCATAAAAAGGGAGTTTCAAGCTCGAAGAATGGACGTGATTCCCATGCTCAGAGGCTGGGCGCCAAGAAGAGCGACGGCCAGTTCGTACTTGCCGGGAATATCCTTGTCCGCCAGAGAGGAACCCATATCCACCCGGGACTCAACGTCGGCAAGGGCGGAGATGACACTCTCTTCGCAAAGGAATCCGGAATAGTCAAGTTCGAAAGACTCGGACGCGACAAGAAGATGGTGAGCGTCTATCCTCAGAAGGAAGCGTAAAACAACATTATCGAACAATATCACAGCGCCGCAGGTTTCCCTGCGGCGCTGTGTTTTGTAGCGGTCTTGTCATATCCATTATTATGTAGCTTGAACACTCCCGCCACTTAGAGAAGTGTAGGATTCCTGCTTCAACGCTGCAGCTTGCATACGGCGACGTATCGCCGTACACAGAGGCCGCCGGCTCCACAGGCGTTGTGGATTCGGACAGTTCCTGCCCTATCGTAATGGTATGCTGTATTACATGTCTATGCCGTATCCCTTATGTACTCTCTTAGTCCTTCTTTAAGGATGTTCATTGCGGCATTTATGTCACGGTCGTGCGAGGTCCCGCAGACAGGACATACCCAGTGACGGATCTTCAGATCCTTTAACTCACTGTCGGTATTACCGCACACATGGCATGTCTGACTTGACGGGAACCATCTGTCGACTTTGATCAGTACCTTCCCCCGGTCACTGAGCTTGTACTCAAGGAACTTAAGGAACATCCCGTATCCGTTGTCCAGGGTGGCTTTACCGTTGCCGAATTCTTTTCCCGCCATCTCCTTTAAGTCCAGATCCTCCACACAGACTATGTCGTACGAATTGGCTGTCTTCGCTGACTGCTTGTGGCAGAAGTCCTTCCTCTGGTTTGAGACATGACGGTATGCCTTCGCTATCTTTATCTTCTGCTTCTCGTAGTTCTTGGACCC
>JAIKVR010000049.1 GCA_024685545.1 Eubacteriales bacterium
ATTTGATACAAACACATGAAAGAGCATACAGGCTGAAAACCCCTTGAAATCAGGCACTTTTCGAGAGTTGCCTGATTCTTTTATACCCGCAATGATTGTGAACCCAGCCGCTCTCCCGCTCAGGTGATGGACAGTCGGAGAGGGTGGGTTCATACAAACACACGATAAATCGTGTGATAGTACAATCGTGTGATTGTTTGATAGTATAAAATCGGCGGTGCCGGAGTGATCAGTTCCGACACCGCCTTTTTCTGTTTTAGCCCTGTTTGTTCTCAGACTCTTCAGTGGGCTTCTTTTCGGGATCGTCCGTCACAGTGGCGGGCGCGAGCGTGAAGGACTCCTTCCTCGCGTCAACCTTGTACCGGCTCTTCGTCACACGGTCAACGCCGTAAACGAGCACGATCCCAGTGATGGCGGCATAGAGGCCGCCGCTCTCAGAGTTCATCATCTTTTCAATTACTCCTAACTTGTCCATTACTTTGTCTCCTTACGATAAGTTTTTCCGATTTCCTTGGCTCTGGCAATCAGCTGGTAGACCCTCGGCGCGGACACGCCAAGCTCAGCAGCGATCTCCTGTACCGTTTCCCCGTACAGTTCCTTCCCCTCAAAGGCCAGCGCGATCCTGGGATCTTCGGCGTCCATCCGGGCGCGGATCTCCTCATATTCGATTTTCTTCAAGACCCGGTACTCCACGGATTCTGCAGGGGCAGGCTCGAAGCCGTCTTCGAGCAGACCGTCCAGTGAGATCACTGGAGCCTGCTTGTCCTCCGGCTTCCGGCCATATGGGCATCTGGCGCAGGAGTTCGTTGTAGGGCATTTGATGTAGGGCTTCTTCTGGCCGGGGATCATGCAACGCACGCTTGCAAAGCCGCTCGAGTGCAGCGTATCGATGTAGGACCACTGCGCCTCCGCGAGCTCGCGGTTATCCGTCTTGAAGAAGTACACCCTCATCCGCTGGCTGCCGTTGAAGTGCAGGTACCGGCAGTCGTCCCAGGTGATGCCATAATTGTCAAGGTCCGCCTTGTCTTTGATTTCGATCGGGCAGTCGAAGAGGATTTCTCCGTGCTCCCCGAGCGACGTACCGTGCCTGAAAGGTGCGTCAGGCTGCGCATTGCCGACCCGCGGCAGGTTCTCTTTTGCCATTTAGGTTTTCCTCCGTTGGCTTTCTGAAACGGAGAAAAACCCTTATGACCGCCAGACTTGTTCTTCATGGCCACCTCGTCGGATTTCTCCGTTTCACGAAGGTGGCCAGCAGTTCGTGATGCTGGCATCCTTGGTTGATGTGCTCGCCTTCACCTTGGCCTCGAACCCCGCTCAGCCCGTCGACTGACTGAACGGCACCTCGGCTCCGGCAGGTAGTTTAACGTCTTGCCCTGGACGTACTTTGAGAAAATTTCTGTAATCGCGTGAGGATTTTTGCGGAATTTTCTCAAACTTTCGCATTCGCAGTTGTGAAATTCACCTTTATCAGGTATAATGAATGGTACATTTCCCTTCTTGCGGAATGCGGGCATAAGGCTCTTTTGACTTAACCTTACGGTTCCACCGTATCGTTGGCTCAGTTGTTGTCAAGTGGTGAGCGCGGGCACATTTTGTTGTTTGAGTTTTTTGAGTTGTTTTTTTCGGAGGACGGACGACTATGGAAAACAAAACCCCTTTTTTGAGTGGCTGTGTACTGTATCTGCTGCTTAGAAAGGCCACACTACCTGATGCAAGTCCGCGGCAGCATCAGGAGGGTGTGAAGGATGAGCACAAGAATCCGATCTTTATGGCGGATCTTGTGTATACTTTCACCGGGGTACAGACAATCGGGTCCTCTTCCGATACTTCAAACTATCGGGAGGGAAAACTTGAGGGCAGCATCAACGTCCCCTTCAACGACACAGCGTATATTTCCGCTTTTGATGATACCGTCAAAAACAGATACAAAGAGGCTTTGAAGCGAATATGTGATTTCGTTAAATGGCACTTGAACCCGGAGATGCGAGGCTGGTTCGTCAAGGCGTGCCTGGATATCATAGAGAACGATGAAGGAATCAAAGACACGGATCTCTTCTATTCCCGGGGCGACGGCTCCCCCATATCAAAAGCAGAGCTGAGAACTGAATCAGAATTTGAGCTGCAGCCTTTCCTCTTGGGCGTGCTGCATTATGTTCTCAAGCGCCGGGCAAACCAGAATAAGTGTGGTATCGCTACGCTGGATGCGAATAGTGCAAAGGTCAAGTACAAAGAGCGCCAATATACTGGTCATTTGGGCGACGACATCAAAAGGACAATTTCGGTAGAGCTTTACGAGCAAGCTGAAAATGAGGAGCTGGGTAAGCCGCCAGAGAGCCAAGTTGTTTCTCCTGAGCCGGAAGTGCTTGACGAACGAAGTGATGACGATGTAATAAATGGGGCCGTGCTGCGTGCCGGAGAGACGCTACTTTCTGCGTTTGAAGCTGTCGAAATGCCAAAGATAAACACGGATGCAATGGCCAGTGGTCTTGCTGCTATAGCTACTGCTTTTGAGGCGCAGAAGCACTCTATGGCCGAAGAAATCAGAAAAAACAGCCGCTCAGGAGAAAACTCTGCCGGTTCCGATATTCCGGATGCCGGTGAGGACGACGATGCCGGGTCGGCCCAGGAGGATAAAAAAACGACCATTATTCAGCAGCAGACGAATGTCATCCAGAATGGGGATAACAATGTCAACGTGACGAATAATGGCACTATCAACTTTAACTTTTAAGGAGGGGGCCTGTGAGCAACGAAATTGTACCCAGCCAGGCTCTGACGCCCGGGCAGCAGAACGTTGGGCAAGTTGGGAATACTAATGTCAACGTAAACAACCAGCCGGGCGGCATCGTCAATTTCAACTATAATTTTCCGCAGCAGGAACGGAGCGGAAGCGCAGAAGAAATGATGGCGATCCAGAAATTCAGCAAGAAATATTATCAGCTCATTGTTACGCTGGAAGATGATGTCTTCGTAAATAATATCGTCACTGTTTCTACCAGCCGTGCTCTTTGCCAGCGGATGGTCCCGCAGGAGATCTTTGACCGGTGCTCTTCACTCACCGACGACGGAATAGCGGAACTGATGTCATTCCCTGCTATCATATGCCGCGAAAACACCGAGTTAAGAGGAATAACTGACCCAAACCAGATGGCGGTCTATGCTTATATCAAACGGGTGATGAAGGTCGGAAACAATATAAAAATAGCCTTTCACCCAATAGCCCCGCTGTTTCAGATTAAGCTGTGTGAGAAAAAGAACGCCATCTTCTTCGACTTGAATATGGACTGTGCTGTCACCGATTTGAACCAGTGCGCATGGTCAGTTCATAAGGTAAATCTATTTGAAGCCTTTGATGAGGCCGGGATACCTAATATGCCGCGG
>JAIKVR010000075.1 GCA_024685545.1 Eubacteriales bacterium
CACTTGATCATATCGTGATAGCTACAATGACCAATATCACGCTTTTCCCGATATATCTGGCTGTTTTTTATAGACTACCATGGGCATGGTGCTTTGCACTCGCTTCATCTGTTCCCATTTTTCTAAAGCATATCGAGAATCTGAAGCGTATCGCAAACGGCACTGAAGTCGGTTTCTCGAAAGTAAAAAAAGGAAACGTGGGTTAATCAATACGTTTCCCCTGGCATTCGTTAAGTTATTCCGATTGCACAAACCGCTTAAGACCGCCTGGACATTCGTTCAGGCGGTTTCTGCACGCGGCTGAAACAGTAAAGTATCCTGCATCATTCGTGTGATCCACAGATCCTGTCCGTATACCTTTCAAATAAGATCATTTAAGTGCCGGGAAATCAATAAATAAAAAAGGCTGCTTGTTCAAGCAGCCCTGTAATCAATTCAAATGGATTTATCTTATTTGGCTTTTTTCTGTCCGAAGAGTCCATCCCTGTAGGCGGAGATGTAGTTGATGCACATTTCGTCATCGCCCTTAAGAGCTTCAGCAGCGTAGACCATGCCCATAAGATCGGAGTTGGTCGGATCAAGGATAGCGCTGTCCATTCCCTTATAGATGGACAGAACGATGAATGCCTGGTTCATGATCTTTCTGGCAGGAAGGTTGAAGGAGATGTTGGAGCATGCGCCGGTGATGTGGATGGTGGGATATTTCTCCCTCATGGTCTCCATGACCTCGGCGATCATGTTGATTCCATCTTCAGCGGTGCAGAGCATCTCTACGAGCGGGTCAACATGGATCCTGCTGGGAGCAATGTCGAACTTGGCAGCCTTTTCCATGATTTCATCGAAAACCTTCAGACGATCAGCTGCGGTCTTGGGGATGCCGTAGTTTCCGTTTAACAGAGCGGCTACATTCCACTTTGTTCCCTGAATGGCGGGGAATACAACGTCCATCTTGTTGCCTTCTCCGGATACGGAGTTGAGCAGACCCGGCTTGTTGACAAAAGGCATGCATTCAACAAGAGTCTCGGGGTTGGGGCTATCAATGGAGATAGGAAGATCTGTCGCTTCCTGAACAGTTTCAATGAGCCACTTCATTGTCTCGACTTCGATTTCTACAGGAACAGAAGAGAGGATGTCGATGTAGGTAGCACCGGCCTGTGTCTGGATCTCAGCAAGATGACGGATGTGGTCAGCATTTCTTTCCTGAATCGCCTTGGCAACAGAGGGTATCGATCCGTTGATTTTTTCACCAATGATAATCATTTAGTTACTCCTTATGATATTAATAATTTTAAAGTGTATTGGGAAACTGTACACACAGCAAACACAATTATATTATCATCTGATTGATAAAAAAGCTATACTTTTCTTCTATTTTTAGGCACAGATTGCCATTGGCTGCGTGTTGTACACCCGATATTAAGCGAGCTTATTCCCACATTCAAGTTTTTCTTGAATAAAAAAGAACTGTCATAAGACAGTTCAAAATTCAGCGTTTATATTCTATTACGATGTGGCGGTACGGCTCCTCGCCTTCGGAATGGGTAGTGATATGCTCGTAGTTCTGAAGAGCAGAATGTATTATGCGTCTTTCATATGAGCTCATCGGTTCCAACTCGTAGCTTCTCTTGGATTTCTCCACATTCAGCGCGATTCTGTCAGCCAGATCCTGAAGAGCGCTTTTGCGTTTTTCACGATAATCTCCGACATCCACAGCAATTCTCTGATACTCTTTCCTGCCTTTATTGACGGTAAGCGATGTCAGATACTGAATGGCATCCAGAGTCTGTCCGCGCCTTCCTATGAGTATGCCTGTGTCGTCCGTTGATATATTGACGATAAGCTTATCCTCACCATAGGTAGCATCCACGTCAGCGTCAATACCCATATGGGTCATAAGCGAACGAACGAAATCACAGGCCTTGACCAGTGAATCATCGTTTACGGTGACCTCCACCTTGACGAATCTGTTTCCGAAAACGCTCATGATGCCTGAATCCGGAAGCTCAAGGATCCTGGTGGTCACCTTGTCGCTGGTGGTCCCAAGTTCCTCAAGTGCGTTATTTATCGCTTCCTCGACAGTCTTTCCTTTAGCTGTTACAGTTTTTAATTCCATTTTTGCTTAGTTATCCTTCGCAGGAGTTTCGATGGATTTTACTCCCGATTTTTTCTTTACTATCTTAGGCGGGTTGATCTTCAGTGGGAAGAACTTCTTGATCACCCAGTTCTGCACGATCCCAAGGAAGGTCTGAAGAGTCCAGTAAATCGTAACAGCCTGGCTCATGGTTATCCCCATATAAAGGATCATGAAATTCATCATTATATTCATCGACGCCATCTGTCCGTTGCTCGAACCGTTGGGGTTCATGACTCTCTGCTGGATTATGGTCATAAGCTCTGAGACTAGTGGAATGATCATCGAGAGGAAGAATTCCCCGGACATCTTGCTTGCTTTAAGTATTTCCCAGGGAGATGTGGAAAGATTCGCTATCCACAGGAATGACTGGGATACGGTATTATAAACAGCCTCGCTCTCGAATACATAAGGCACCGGCTGTCTGATCACTTTCCATAAGCCCATTATAATGGGGATCTGCAGAAGTAGCGGCAGGCAGCCGCTCATCGGATTGTAATTATACCGCTGATAGAGCTTCAGGGTCTCTGAATTGCGTTTTTCTGCGTTATTGGCGTATTTCTTATTGATGATATCGAGCGCAGGCGCCAGAGCGCTCATGATCTGTGTGGAGCGGGTCTGCTGGAAGGTCATCGGTATCATAATGACCTTGGCGAAAACAGAAAAGAGTACGATGGCCCAGCCGTAGGATCCGCAGAAACCGTACAGCGCGCCCAGTATCTTCCCAAAGAAGTTATAAAGCACTGTCATAAATAAAAACCTCCGAAGAGTTATGGAACCGGGTCGTAGCCGCCTTTGCTGAAGGGATTGCACCTCAACAAACGCCGGGCTGCAAGATAAGATCCCTTAACAAAACCGTATTTTTCCAGCGCCTCACGAGCATACTCAGAACACGTGGGCACATATCTGCAGTGCGGACCGAGCAGCGGAGAGATGAAGGATTGATAGATTCTTATCAGAATGAGGGCAAGCTTATTCATCATTTCAATGTCTCCGGATTCAGGAGCTTTTGCTGTTTCAAAAGACTCATGAGCGACTCCTCGAGTTCCCTGTAAGAAGCGTCAGCGGCCTTGACGCGCACTATGATGATTATATCATAGCCGTTTATTATTGCGCTGTCTCTGTGCCTCAATATTTCCTTTAATCTGCGCTTTTGCCTGTTTCGAATGACCGCTCCGCCAACTTTGCCGGAGACTGAGATGCCGGCACGGGTAACATTAAGGCCGTTTTCAAGTTTATATAGAACGAGGAGGCTGTTAGCTTTGCTCAAACCTCCTGCGTATATTTCCTTAAACCTTCGGCTGCTTTTTACGCTCTCCACCGTTTCCTCCGGGTGAAAAGGATCGACCTTGTTTTCAAGACAAGAAAAAAGGGATCAATGTCCCTTGATCCTGAATATTCGTATATTCTGAAATTACTGCGTGCTTACGCGGTCAGTTTGGCTCTGCCCTTTGCTCTTCTGCGTGCAATGACGTTGCGTCCGCCGGGAGTAGCCATTCTGGCTCTGAATCCGTGATTCTTTTTTCTTCTGTGATTGTTGGGCTGGAATGTTCTCTTCATTTATATCACCTGCCGATCTATACTCTCAAATATGCTATGATATTATATATTCACAGCGATGAACTGTCAAGCAAAACAGTCTTCTTTAATCTCCTCTTTCAACTTTTTTACGGTATGGATACGATTTTACTTGCAAAACTAACGGAATCATGTATAATATCAATGCTGTTTGTGGCCCCGTGGTCAAGTGGTTAAGACACTGCCCTTTCACGGCAGTTACATGGGTTCGAACCCCGTCGGGGTCACCACTTCATTAAAAGGGATCTCATTTCAAGAGACAGTCATTAGTGACTGTCTCTTACATTTATCCGGTTGATATTATCTCAATATGCAAAGTCATATTTCCTAACTGATTATCTTATGTATCCGAAGAACATGTATTCTGTCCGATCTGATGAATAATAAAAAGGAGCTGTTTGACCAGCTCCTTTATCTCACAGATATTTATTCTATTATTCTTAATTTGCCTTTG
>JAIKVR010000081.1 GCA_024685545.1 Eubacteriales bacterium
GCCTTTCTGGTTGAACATCGCATATATCTTTCCCATGACCCCTCCGAACTATGGCATAATCCATGTTATTTTATCACAAATGCTAGTAGTAGTAAATATTAAAAAGCATGTTGGAACGGTCGGGCAAAATCAGGGAAAGCAAAGGGAAGAGGCGCAGAGACCGCCTGTCAGGGTCTGCAGCCATTGCAGACGCAGCAATAAAATAAACCGCTGTTTGCCTATTGCAGACCAGTATATGATATAATCGTTTGCAGGAAAGAACGGTAAAGAAAATATGAAAAGCATGACTGGGTTCGGCTCCGCCGAATACTCCGATGAAAAGCAGTCTATCTCCATCGAGATCAAGACAGTGAATAACCGCTACAGGGATTTTTCCTTCAGGCTCTCGCGCAAGCTCTCGTCATTCGAGGAGCTCTCCCGCCGCATCATCTCCGCGAGAATGGCCAGAGGACATATAGAGCTCTCAGCCAAGTACCTTCGCTACGCTTCAGCACCGGACAGCCTGTACTATGACAGCGGCCTGGCAAAGTCCTATTATGGCATACTGCTCAAGATCATCGATGACTGTCCCGGTGTTTCCGATAAGATCACCGCAGGCGAGATAGCGGGCTATCCGTACGTCGTGACCGCCAACGAAGCCTCAGACGATTCCGCAGAGCTAGAGGAGATCTACACAGGCCTGCTGAACAAAGCTCTGGATTCTCTGGAAGCCTCCCGTACGCAGGAAGGGGAAACTCTTCTCGACGATTTCATTAAACGCATAGACGGTGTCGGGGATAACGTGGACAGGATCAGGGAACTTTCCGACGCGATCCCGAAGGCATATTATGAGACACTGATGAAGAACGTTTCGGATTACACCGGAGGGCTCATCTCGGAAGACAGACTTGCGACCGAGATGGCAGTCTACGCTGACAGAGTGAATATCACAGAGGAGATCGTCCGCCTCAGAAGCCATATAGCCTCCTTCAAGAAAATGCTCGGACTAAGCGAGCCCGTCGGACGCAAGCTCGATTTCACGTTGCAGGAGATAAACAGGGAGGTGAACACGATCGCCTCCAAGTCGAACAGCTTTGAGATATCGACGATAGTCGTGGACATCAAGGCCGAACTGGAAAAGATCAGGGAACAGGTCCAGAACATAGAGTAAGGAGGACGATTTGAGCAATCTATTCGTTGTAAGCGGCCCTTCCGGAAGCGGCAAAAGCACGATATGCGCCCTTGCCGCAGAAAAGGACGACAGACTGAGGATATCCATCTCCGCCACTACGCGGGCTCCTCGCGGCGAAGAGCAGAATGGGAAGGAGTATTTCTTTCTGAGCGATGAGGAGTTTGATGAAAAGCTGGCTGCCGGGGAATTCTATGAGCACGCAGACATATTCGGCAAAAGGTACGGCACACTGCGCCCGTACGTGGACAGCCTCGTCGCCGATGGCTTCGACGTGATACTTGAGATCGACTATCAGGGCGCATATCAGATCAAGGACCAAAACGACAAGGCCGTTCTGGTATTCATCATGCCTCCCTCTTTCGAAGAGCTTTCAGCCAGACTGAGAGCACGCAGCACCGAGACAGAGGAGCAGCTGGAGATACGCCTGGCAAAAGCCGAGGCGGAAATGAAGGAATCAGTCAACTACGAAAAGATCATAGTCAACGACAAGCTGGATGATGCCGTGGACGAATTCTTAAGATATATAAACGAAAAACGCGAAAAGGCGGAAGAGATGCGAGATGAGTGACAACTCTCCGATAGGGATCCTTGACAGCGGAGTCGGCGGTCTTACCGCGGCAGACTGCGTATTCACCAGTCTGCCGAATGAATCCATCATTTATTTCGGGGATGCCGCCAACATGCCGTACGGGAACAGGACCCCCGAGGAAATAGTATTCCTGGCTAACAGGATGATACATTTCCTTGAAGAACAGAATGTGAAGGTGATCCTGCTCGCCTGCAACACTATCTCCTCAATGAAGGAACAGCTTAAAAGCCGGGTACCGCTGATCGACATCGTTACCGCGGGTGCCAGCGCCGTAGGACGTGAAGCTCATGAGGGAGAGACCGTAGGGCTCATCGCCACGAAAGCTACCGTTGAGAGCGGAGCGTATGTGAAGGCTATAGCGCATCTGAGCAAAAGGATAACCGTGAGATCAAATGCCAGCACCTCGCTGCCCAAGATCATTGACTCCCAGCTCGAGAACGCTTCCCTGCTGGATGAAAAGATACGCGAATGCATCGACCCGATAGTCGAGGATCGTACGATCAGAAAACTGATCCTGGGCTGCAGCCACTTCCCGATTATCAGAGAAGAGATCAGCCTTATCTACCCGTTTCTTGAACTTATCGACCCCGCGGTGGAACAGACGCACATGCTTTCGGAGTATCTGACAAAAAGACATGCATTCTCGGAAGAAACACACAGGAAGGTGCTGCTGTGCACTTCGGGGGAAAAAACGGAATTCGATGCAACGCTCCAGCGGCTCCAGATAAAACCGGACGAAGTGGAGAATATCGAATGGTAAAAGCCTCCTCAGGGAGGCTTTTTCAACTCAATTTAGTTCTGATACCGTCGTTTATTCAAAATATGAGGTCCGCGACTTGCAATAATACCTTTTTTCATTTATAATGTAACTGTTAATTATCTTCGTGGTTTGCATGGAACACGGTGGAAATCCGCGGCAGCATCCTTGCTACTGTAAGCCTTACGGCAAGCCAGATCTTTCAAACCCGATGTATCCAGCCTAAAGATTTTTCAAGGGTAATTTCTTGAGGTCTGCATCGGGCATCCGATGCTTTTTTGTTTCATTAGGCGGATATAGAGGATCGAATCAGCACGGTCCTTTATAGATATTTGCAAAGGGAGGTACATATTATTGAAGTACGCAAAATTCACTGCCGTAATACTGGCAGTGCTGTTTTTGGTGTCCATGACGGCATGCCGTCCGGAAGAGCAGTCCGCAGGATCAATCACCGTCACTGACATGACGGGAAGGACGGTAAAGCTCGACAAGCCGGCGGAGAAGGTAATCCCGCTCTCCGCCGCCACTGGAGATATTCTCTACGCACTGGGCTGCCTGGATAACTGCGTAGGCCGTGGGGAACTTTGCGATTATCCGGCGGAGATACTTCTTCTTCCGAAGGTCAATTCCGGAAACGACACCAACGTGGAGGAGATCATAGCTCTCGGACCCGAGGTGGTCTTCATGAGCACGATGGCGCAGACAACGGAGCAGATGGATGCTCTGGAGGCTGCCGGGATCAAAGTTGTCGTAACGGACGCACAGAGCATCGACGGCATTTACGACGAGATCAGGCTTATAGGCACGGTCATGGGCAAGGATGAGGAAGCCGAGAAAGTCGTGTCAGACATGAAGTCCGTATTCGCCGATCTGGAAAGCAATGCGACCGGCGATGGGACACAGACAGTTTATTTCGAGGTCTCTCCTCTGATGTACGGACTCTGGACAGCAGGCGACGGGACCTTTATGAATGAGCTGGCAAAAATGCTCAAGTTGAAAAATATCTTCGAGGATGTCGATACATGGGCGCAGGTTTCCGAGGAGCAGGTCATCGAACGAAATCCCGATCTGATCGTGATCCTGTCCACGCCCGGGGTGGATCCCGGCGACTACATTCAGGAGGTCCTCTCCCGCAAAGGTTGGGAAGGCGTTACTGCAGTTAAAAACGGCAATGTGCTGATGGACTCTGACAGCAGGCTGACCAGACCTTCGCAGAGACTGACCGAGGGAGCGAAGATGCTCTACGATTTTGTTTACGGCAATTAACAAAAACACATTATAATCACAGGGGAGGCCATACCTCCCCAAGGCGGTTCATCTATGAAGAAGAAAACGGAAAGCTTCCGCTTGACTGACTACGTCATCTTTATTACTGTCATGTTGGCTGCGATGGTCCTGTGTATCTGTCTGGGGAGCGTGAACGTACCCATAAAGGATATCTATTACGCCATCAGCGACACCATCAGAGGAACTGAGCTCTGCCCGGCCTCTCACCGGGCAATAATAATGTCAGTCAGACTTCCCAGGGTATGCTGCGCAGCCCTGACAGGAGCGGCGCTGTCCATCTGCGGAGCAGCCATG
Source organism: Eubacteriales bacterium (assembly GCA_024685545.1). Classification (GTDB taxonomy): domain Bacteria; phylum Bacillota; class Clostridia; order Eubacteriales; family Anaerofustaceae; genus JAAYHF01. The sequence continues at coordinate 4,099 of JAIKVR010000081.1, forward strand.
CAGGGTCTTCTGCAGAATCCTCTTGCGGATGGAAGCACCCTCGGGGTGACCTCCGGAGCAGCACTCGGGGCGATCCTGTCGATAACTTTCGGCATGGACCTCCCGATGTTCGCCAATCTGGGACAGATGGGCATGGCTATGCTTTTCGGCTTTATGTCGCTCGTTCTGATCCTTACGCTCGCATACCGGCTGGATAAATCCCTCTCCACCCAGACGATCATCCTTATCGGAGTGATCTTCTCGATGTTCGTCAGCGCCATAATAAACCTTGTAGTCACCTTCGCCGGAGAGCGGGTTAAGAACATAACCTTCTGGTCGATGGGTTCTCTTTCCGGATCAAGCTTCGAGAACGCTGGGATCTTGCTGATCGCCGTGATAGTCTTCGGGGGAATCATACTGCGGTGTGCGAGAGAACTGAACGCCTTTGCCATCGGAGAAGACAACGCACGCAACATAGGCGTGGACGTAAAGAAATTCAAGCTGATCATCCTTGTTACTGTCTCCGCGCTGATAGGGGTCACTGTTTCCATCGCGGGGACCATCGGCTTTGTCGGGCTGGTGATCCCTCATATAACGCGCCTCATCGTCGGTCCCAACCACCGCAGGCTTCTGCCGGCTTCTTTCTTCGGAGGCTCCACGTTCCTTCTTCTGGCAGACCTGGCAGCACGAACGATACTCAGGCCGCTGGTTCTCCCAATCGGCGTAGTGACATCATTCATCGGCTCAATAGTATTTATCTACATATTCTATTCATCCAGGAGGAAGGGCCATGCTTGATGTCAAGAATCTGACTGTCAGGGCGAACGGCGTGCCTCTCGTCTCTGACGTGAATTTTACCGTATCCGACAACGATTGGCTGATGATCGTCGGACCGAACGGTGCAGGCAAAAGCACTATCGTACGTGCCATTTCCAAAGCCACAGAATATGAAGGGATCATCCTTATCAACGGGAAGGATATCAGGAACATAAAAGCAGGCCAGATGGCAAGGCATATCGGCGTACTTAATCAGTACCACAATGTATCCTATGCATTCACGGTATATGAACTGATAAGACTGGGCCGGTATTCTTATGAAGGCAATTTCCTTTCGGCGCAAAAGGATGAAGACGAGGAGAATGCAATCATGGAGGCGATCAGGCTCACCGGTATGGAAAGCCTTATGGACCATTCCCTGCTGACGTTGTCGGGAGGAGAGCTCCAAAGAGCTTTTCTAGCACAGCTGTTCGCCCAGGACCCCGAGATGCTCATCCTTGACGAGCCGACGAACCATCTGGATCTGATCTATCAGAAACAGACCTTCGAGCTCATCGAAAAATGGGCTTCAAAACCGGGGAAATCGGTCGTGTCGGTCGTGCATGATCTCAATCTGGCAAAGGCCTACGGTTCAAGGACGATGCTCATTGACAAAGGGAAAGTGGTCTCGCTCGGAACGACGGAAGAAGTTCTCACATCACAGAGGCTGAGCGAGGTCTATGACATGGACGTATATTCATGGATGCATAAACTGCTGTCGCAGTGGGAATAATTAAGATCTTTTAAAGGAGACGCTTCACTGTGAAGCGTCTCCTTTTTTGCTTAAGGGAGAAACAAGGCTATCTCCGATCGTCTGTTTTACAATAGGTCGGACAGAATGCCGCCGTCATCAGTGTAAAAAAGAACTGTCGTCAGCGGCAGTTCCTTTCCGGATATCCGATCATTCCTTCTTCGCTTCCGCCACGGCTTTTGCGCATGCAGGCAATCCGCCGCAGGAAAGGTGCTTCGCGAGGCAGTCACAGCAACGTTTGTAAAATTCGCACTTAACGTTGCTGCAGGGGCAATCATGGGTATTGGAACATTCTTTGCAGTTCTCTTCAGACATTTGTGTCCTCCTATTGTTATGCTCGGTTTTCTGCTCATCAGGATATATCGTATCCATCTTATTACGAACCGCTTCTCATCTCAAGGGCGGCAGCTGTCTCGTCTTCGCCGTCCCGTTTTTCCGACATGCAGGAACAAAGCTGCATGATCATACTCGTTGACCGCGTATGTGTCAGCCTCGATATTAACGGCCGTTCATTGATTCATTGCCATATCATCCTTCCGTCAAAGCGGCTGAAAACACTCCGGCTCAGATTATTAATATCAGCCGGCAGCATCGAATATAGCCGTAACAATTAAGGAAAGAGGCTTTAAGGTAGTATAATAGTATATATACCTAAAAAAGGAAAAACAATGAAACAGAAACAGAACGTTCCGGAGACACCGGACCCGAACGAGCCTTCCGCATACAATAAAACGATAATGATCAGCCTCATCTTCGCTGTCATAGGCCCGATAGTGGCACTGCTCGCGGCTCTATACGTTACGGGCAAATGGCGTCTTCCCGCCCTGCTCACAGGATGCTTCATGGGCTATAACGGCATATCGGAATTTGCCCGCGCACTTACAATGCAGATCATCGCGAAGAAGAATAAAGCAAAAGAAGGACAATAAACATCTTATATGATAACGCTTAAAGATATCACAAAAGTATACCCTTCCCCAGGAGGGGAGGATGTGCACGCCTTGAAAGGCATCAGCCTGACTTTAAGAGAGAATGAATTCGTTTCCATCCTGGGTCCTTCAGGCGGAGGTAAGACGACCCTGCTGAACATCATAGGAGGGTTGGATCAGTATACCGAAGGGGATCTGATTATCGATGGCGTCTCCACGAAAGAATATAAGGACAGGGACTGGGATGCCTACCGCAACCACAGTGTAGGCTTTGTTTTTCAGAACTATAACCTTATCAGCCACCAGAGTGTTTTGGCTAATGTGGAGCTGGCGCTGACCCTGTCGGGCGTATCCCGGGCGGATCGCCGCAGACGCGCCATTTATGCCCTTGAGGCAGTGGGTCTAGGCGATCAGATAAAGAAAAGGCCCAATCAGCTCTCCGGAGGCCAGATGCAGAGAGTCGCCATAGCCCGCGCACTGGTGAACGATCCGAAGATACTTCTTGCCGATGAGCCCACCGGAGCTCTCGACTCCAAGACCAGCCGCCAGGTGATGGATATCCTGAAGAGGGTCGCTCACGACCGTCTGGTCGTTATGGTCACCCACAACCCTGACCTTGCCAATGAGTACTCGACACGCATAATAAACATATCCGACGGTGAGATCTCGGGAGACAGCGATCCCTGCACCCCTGAAGAGAAGACACCCGCAGACGAAAAGAAAGATCGCAAGCGTCGCCGCCCCTCCATGAATTTCTTCACCGCGCTGGGACTTTCCGCCAACAACCTGATGACCAAACGAACGAGGACCCTGCTGACATCATTTGCCGGTTCCATCGGGATCATCGGGATCGCCCTTATACTGTCTCTTTCCAACGGTGTCAACGATTATATCGCCCGCATACAGGAGGAGACCCTTTCCTCATACCCTCTTTCGATAGATTCCTCAGCGACAGACCTGACCAGTCTGGTGACATCCATGGCCGACAGAGCACGGGACAGTTCAGACACACAGGAGGGCAAGGTGAGCGAGGTGCGCATGGTGACCGATATGTTCTCACGCATCGGCACCAACGACCTTGAGAGTTTCCGTTCATATCTCAACGAAAACGCGGACACCGTAGATAAGTACGTGACCGCGATACGGTACGGATACGGCATCACGCCGCGCATATTCTCTCCCGACACTTCGGGCGATGTGATCCGGCTCAACCCCTCAAACCTTACAGGCGGATATTCCACGGGCTATGTTTCCGGATCGTTTTTCAACGAGATGCTGGACAACAGAGAGCTTTTGTATGAACAGTACGACGTCATTGCAGGAAGATGGCCCGAGCGCTTCGACGAAGTGATACTGGTTTTGGAAGATGCAAACAGGATCAGCGATTTCATGCTCTATGCGATTGGAATAAAGGATCCGGCGGAATTCCGCGACATGCTCTCCAAGGTCGCCAAGGGGGAAAAGGTAACGGTACCTGAAGGCTCGATGGAATTCACCTACGACGAGCTCCTCGGATTGAAATACAAGCTTGTGATACCTTCGGATTTCTATAAATACGACAGCGAGTACAAGGTCTGGCTGGACATGACGGATGACGAAGCTTACATGAAGAAACTCGTGGACGAGGGACTCACACTGAACACCGTGGGCATCGTGACGCCTAAGGCCGGATCCCTCTCATCCTCGATTTCCCCGGGCATCGCATACACCTCCGACCTCATCAGGTATATCATCGATTACAGTTCCAAAAGCGAGATCACCTCTTCCCAGAGGCAGACGTCGGACAGGGACGTGTTCACCGGCAAGACCTTCGATGAGCTGAACGAGGAGGACACCTCGGGAGGTCTGAATTTCGAGGATATGATCGAGATAGATAAGGAGAGTCTCTCAAAGGCTTTCGGCATGGATATCGATCCGGATAAACTCAAAGCCATCATGGCCAGCAGTATCGGGGACATGACAGGCAAGATCACCGCGGACACATCCCCCGCCGAAGTAGCCTTTACCGACACCTTCACCGCTCTCTTCACCGGTTTCATCGATTCAAGGATGCAGAACGGAGTTGCGACGATATCCGTCCAGGATGTTCAGAGCCTTGTCCAGAACTACGTCGAAGGTGCAGCAGGACAGAATGAGATCGCAGGGATCACTGTAGAATACGGTCTTCCCTCCACTGCCCTCAACCAGATATATGAAGGGCTCATAGCCTCTACCGCAGCCTCCGTATGCATGCAGCAGGGAGGCACTGCTTCCTTTGCCGAGGGGACAGCAGCGGCCATTGCACAGGCAGCCCTGACGACCCCGATAATGCAGGGCACGACCGAAAACATGGGAAGGCTCCTGACGGAGACCAAGGTAAAGATGGCTGTTGCCACTGACGCCACGAAAATGGGGACAGATCTCATCGCCGAAATGGCCGGTTCGATACATGTCGACACTGACGCATTTGCCAGAGCGTTTACATTCAAGCTCAACGAGGAAGAACTCAACCGCCTCATGTCGGCTACGATGACATCCTCCGATAACGAGCATTCCAGGGAGATCAACCTGAGAAAGCTTGGTTTTGCGGACCTGAACGAGCCGACAAGTATCTCCTTTTATTTCGCGAATTTCGAAGCCAAAGACGCCTTTAAGGATATGATATCGAGCTACAACGACGAGATGACATCATCGGGGCATGAAGACAAAGCTCTGACCTATACGGATATAACAGGAATACTGATGTCTTCCGTTACCTCCATCGTCAACACAGTAAGCTACGTGCTGGTTGCATTCGTATCGGTCTCCCTTGTGGTCTCTTCTATCATGATAGGCATCATAACCTACATCTCAGTTTTGGAGCGCACCAAGGAGATAGGTCTTCTGAGGGCGATAGGCGCCAGCAAAAAGGACATCTCGAGAGTATTCAACGCTGAGACTTTCATCATAGGACTCATTTCCGGTGCCATGGGCATCGGCATCACTGTTGCCCTGTGCATACCGATAACCCGCATTCTGAGGAGCATCACCGGAATTAGTTCACTCAGGGCTTTCCTGCAGCCCGTAGCAGGCATTGCTCTCGTGATCATAAGCGTCTTCCTCACCTTTATTTCAGGTCTGATCCCTTCCCGCATCGCTGCTAAGAAAGACCCGGTCATCGCCCTGAGGACAGAATAAGGACAAAAAAGCAGCAGTGGGATGATATCCCGCTGCTGCTGTCATACCATTTTTTATTTCGCCTGAGGTCCTGAACTGTCTTTATCTTCCTCACTGTCAGGGTTCTCTGAACTGCTTCTGTTTACGATATCTCCTATGATCTTCTTTATATCCAGCCCGACGCCCTCAAGGAGGCCGTCCGTTACTCGGCTGGTTGTATTGACCATTTCCTTTACAAGCTTTTCTGAATTGCCGTCGCCGTACATCGTGATCTTATCGACCTTGGCGAGCGGTTCGGCGATGGCTTTGGCAACTTCAGGAAGGACCTTGAAATACATGTCCATCACGGCTGCTTCGCCGTACTTTTTCATGGCTTCCGCTTTCCTGTCGATGCCTTCTGCCTCTGCGACGGCCTTGAGGCGTATGCTTTCAGCCTCCGCTGCGCCTACGAGCCTTATGCCTTCAGCCTCCTTCTCGCGTTCTATCCTTCTGGCTTCAGCCTCCTGCTCCCTGGCATAAAGATCCGCGTCCGCCTTCTGCTGGGCGGCATATTTCTGCGCCTCTGCGGTCTTCTTGACCTCAGCCTCCAGTCTTCGTTCAGTCAGAGCAATCTCCTTTTCCATAAGCAGGGATTCCTGTTCCCTCTTGGCAATGTCAGCCTCTACGGAGGTCGTTTCTATGACTTTCCTCTGCTGCTGTTCCTGTATCTTATAGGCTGCGTCTGCCTCTGCCTGCTTGATGTCGGACTGCGTGACGAGTTCGGCAGAGCGGATGCGCAGGTCGTTGTTCTGTTCGGCAATCCTCGTGTCTGCGGCTACCTTTGCTTCGTTGGCTTTCTGCTTGGCCTCTGCTTCCGCGATAGCAACATCTCTCTCCGCCTCAGCCTTGGCTATGGCCGCTTCCTTCTTGATCTGGCTGATATTGTCTATTCCCAGGTCAGCTATGATGCCTTCCTTGTCTGTGAAGTTCTGGACGTTGAAGCTGACGATCTCCAGGCCCATCTTGTTAAGATCGGGCACCGCGTTTTCCTGCACCTTTTCCGCGAACAGCTTGCGGTTGGTGACCATGTCCCTGAGATTCATCTGGCCCACGATCTCACGCATGTTTCCCTCGAGTACGTCCTGTACCTGTGAGATTATGTACTCAGGCGTCCTGTTAAGGAAGTTCTGAGCTGCGAGCTCCAGCATCTCCACACTGTCCCCTATCTTTATCTTTACCGCGCCGTCCACCATGACGTTGATGTATTCTGCGGTAGGAACGAAGCTTCCGGTCTTTACGTCGACCGAGATCATGACCAGAGACAGCTTGTCAAGCCTTTCCAGCAGGGGTATCTTGATTCCGGCCTTGCCGACGATGACCCTTCTGCGAAGGCCTGATATTATGTATGCCTGATCCGGCGGAGCCTTGACATAGCCGGAAAGGCAGATAGCGATAACAAAGACCGCTACTACAGCAGGAATGATCCATCCCATAATTCCTATCCTCCTAATTAATTCTATATTCCAACGTATTCAGCGCATAAAAAAGCAGGGGAAGCAGCCGGTGTCAGACGCCGCCTTGCCGCCCCTGCAGTCAATCATCAGTTGTCTGTGCCGTACTTTTTCGCGAACCCTTCAATGCCCTTTAGTATCTCCAGAGGCATGGCGAAGAAGATAGTATTGGACTGGTCGGCCGATACGTCGTTGATGGTCTCCAGTGTTCTCAAATGCAGCGCTCCGGGTACCGCGCTGAGCCTATTTGCGGCTTCCGCCAGATTGACGGCTGCCTGCTTCTCGCCTTCGGATTTTCTTATGACAGCTTCCTTCTCGCGTTCGGCTTCGGCGACCCTAGCCATGACCCTCTTCATCTCTTCGGGCAGTTCGATATCCTTTATCTCAACGTTCTCGACCTTGACGCCCCAGATGCCTGTGGATCTGTCCAGCATCTGTTCCAGAGACTCGCTTATCTTTTCGCGGTTCGAGAGAAGCTCGTCAAGAGTCACCTCGCCGACGATGTTGCGCATCGTGGTCAGTGCGAGCTGATTGACGGCATAGGTGTAATTCTGGACCTCGAGTATGGCTTTCGCGGCATCCGCTACCTTATAGTATACAACCGCGGTTACCTTGACGGAGACGTTATCCCTTGTGATGGCGTCCTGCTGGGGCACATCCACGGCTTTCGTCCTTATATCGACTTTGCTCATGGACTGCATGACAGGAAGGACCACTGTGAGGCCGGGATTGATTATCCTCGTGAAGCGCCCGAAGGTAAAGAGCACTCCGCGCTGATATTCGTTGACCTGTCTGATCGAACCAAGTATTGAAATCAAAACGATAACTAAAAGAACAAGAACTACAAATATCATTGTCTTATATCTCCTTTGTGCTTTATGTATCTCACAGCAAGATTAACATACTTTTAACGGTTTATTGTCCGCTCATTAAAATAATTTTTAACGTTTTTCGCCGCCGCGGAGTTCATGCCGGGGCATCTGGCGAGCTCTTCCTCACTGGCTTCCATGATCTTTTCCAGACTGCCGAAATAAGCTATGAGTTCCCCGGCTCTCTTCGGTCCTATGCCCTCGATATCGGTAAGCTCGCTTTTTATCATGTTCCTGCTGCGGGAGGCTCTGTGGTACTCTATAGCGAAGCGGTGCACCTCATCGCTGATATCGTTGAGCAGTCCTGAGGAATATCGAAGTGAAGAGGTCCTGGTCTCGCCGGAAGAAAGGGTCATCACCCCTCTCAGCTTATGATGCGCGTCCTTTACCAGCCCTGCAGCAGTGATATCATAACCGAACTCGTCTATGATATCCTGTATGACCTTCACATGGTTCAGTCCTCCGTCCGCAAAGATCACCTGCGGCAGCGGAAGGAACTTGGGGTTCTCTTCCCCGGTCTTAAGCTCCTCCTTTGCCCTGGACAGTCTGCGGCGAACGACCTCTCCCATGGACGCGTAGTCGTTGCCCTCCCCGACGCCTCCGGCCGTAAGGATACGGTACCTGCGGTAGTCTTTCGGACTTTTCTTTCCATTTAAATAGACAACGGTGACTCCGACGTTATCCGCTCCGTTAATATTGGAGATATCCACCGCTTCGATGCGCTCTATCCTGTCCTTGACTCCGAGGAGGCCTCTGAGCTCCTCTTCGCATTTTTCGGCCTTTTCCTTTCTGACAGCCTCCGCAGTCATCCGGGTCTGTATATTCATGCTCGCATTGCGGTAAGCCATATCAGCGAGCTTCTTTTTATCGCCCTTCTTCGGCAATAAGATGCGCGTCTTTGCGCCTCTCAGGTCGCTGAGAGTCTCCTCCAGTCCGCCAAGACCGTCCTGTCCTTCCATCTGAGTACAGAGGACTATCTCCTGAGGGATATCGTCGGCTGAAGTGTAATACTGCTGGATAAAGGAGAGGAGCACCTCGCTGTCCTTATCCTCACCGGATTTGCTCATGTATCTTGTGACGGTGTCCGTGATATCTCCTCCACGAACCTTCAGCACCACTACGCAGGAAAGATTCTCCGAGGACGCCGCCGCCATGATGTCCCTGTCATCGGTGGAGGAAACGGAGATCTTCTGGTGATGCTCAAAGATATCGCTGAAAGACGCCATCAGGTCCCTCAGATGGGCAGCCGCCTCGAAATTCATCTTCTCCGACTCCCGGAGCATGTCGGTCTTTATCTTCTCGGCGAGCTCCTGGTATTTCCCCGAGAGCACTTCGGCTGCCTCATCCACATATCCGGCATAATCCTGTTCGCTGACGAGTCCTGTGCAGGGACCGATGCAGTGACCCATATGATAGTTCAGACAGACTTTCCCTACCTTCCTGCCTGAGAAAAGGGTTTTGGAGCACATCCTCAGGGGGATATAAAGGTTGATTGCCTCGACCACCCTGCGGGCGGAATCCGCGCTGGTGAAGGGACCGTAATACTTGCCGCCGTCGGGCACATGGCGCCGGGTAAGGATCACACGGGGGTATGCCTCTCCTGTCGTGAGCTTGATATACGGATACGACTTGTCGTCCTTGAGAAGGATATTGTAATGAGGTCTGTACTCCCGTATCAGATCCCTTTCAAGGAGAAAAGCCTCGGTCTCATTATCCACCACGAACCAGTCGGTATCATGGATATGCTTAACGAGGCTCTTTGTCTTTTCTCCGCTTACATTTGCCTGAAAATAGGAGCGCACTCTGTTCTTCAGGTTCTTCGCCTTGCCGACGTAGATGACCTTGCCCTCTTCGTTTTTATGCATATATATCCCCGGCTTGTCCGGGAGCTTTTTGAGTTTTTCCTTCAAGGCTGCGTTCATATCAATATTATATACCGTCCGATGCGTTTTTGATACAGCAGTGTGATCCACCTCAGCAGGCACTGGCTGCATACAAGGAGGAACAGCCGAAAACCATGAGGAAAACTCCGCGGCAGAGCTGTTCCTTACCGGGCCGCACTGCTCATTCGTATATATTTCCGGCTCATTTCGTGCTATAATATTACATATTCGCTACTTAACGGAGGATAAGCGATGAAAATGCGACAGCTCAAGGAGGCCCTAGAGAAAAAAGGCGCAGCCATCACCGAGAGGATGGTGAAATACTATATCGAGAGGGATTTCATGCCTGCTCCGGATTACCCCGAGGCGAATCAGGCCAATTACAGCGAGATACATTTTGTGAGGCTGCTTCTGATCTCCCGAATGAAAGGCGCCGGACACAGCGCTTCGGACATAAGGCACAGGATAAGTGAGCTGGATAAAGCCATTTCCGAAACGGCGGAGCATAGGGGCATATCGGAAAGACAGGCGGCTTTCCTGCCCCAGACGGCACGCAGGGAATATGTTGCGATCCTCAGGGAATTCCCGCAGGAGGTCAGCTTCACCAGAGATGAACTGCTCGAAGACATAAAGTGCGACAGGATCGTCTTCGACCTTGCCATAGATACAGGCGCTCTGGAGAACAAAGTGTCCTACAACTCCTCGGACAGGCTGATACTTCTGTGCGTAAGTTCTCTTTTCGAGGCTGACAAGCAGGAAGATTCGGGAGAAGTCATCGAGACGATAAGCGACATTTCAAAGATAAACAATATTGCTTCCCAGATGGCGGCCTTTTACGGGCGCAATCAGGAAAACAGATGGCTCTACGAGGAGCTTCTGAGCGGCATCATCAAAAGCAGGATGGAGAACAGATGGGAATAAAACAGGAACTGACGAGAAATTTCAGTATAATAGCGCATATCGACCACGGCAAATCCACCCTTGCGGACAGGCTCATTGAATCCACGGGAATGCTCTCAAAACGCGAGATGGTGGAACAGGTCCTGGACAAGATGGACATCGAACGCGAGAGAGGGATCACCATAAAGCTGCAGGCCGTACGCCTGATATACAAGGCAAAGGACGGCAAGGAGTATTTCCTCAACCTGATCGACACCCCGGGACACGTGGATTTCACCTATGAGGTATCCCGTTCCCTGGCAGCATGTGAAGGAGCCGTGCTTATCGTGGATGCCACTCAGGGCATCCAAGCGCAAACGATGGCCAACGTTTATCTCGCAGTGGACAACGATCTGGAGATCGTGCCGGTGATAAACAAGATCGACCTGCCCAGCGCGGATCCGGATATGGCCGTAAGGGAGATCGAGGATTACATCGGACTCCCTGCGCAGGACGCCCCGCGCATCTCAGCCAAGGAAGGTATCAACATCGACCAGGTGCTGGAGGCCATAGTGACCAAGATACCGCACCCCGAGGACAATACAGACAAGCCCCTGAGAGCCCTGGTCTTCGACTCCGTTTACGACCCGTATCTGGGAGTCATCTGTTCGATCAGAGTCCGCGACGGAGCGATAAAGGCCGGAGACAGGATAACCTTCATGGCCGGAGGAAAACAGTTCGATGTGGATCAGGTAGGGGTCTTCACCGACAGGCTGATGCCCGTAGCAAAGCTCGAGAGCGGAGACGTCGGCTATTTCACCGCATCCATAAAGGACGTAGGGGACACCAGGGTCGGAGACACCGTGACCTTGGCCACCCATCCCGCAGAAGAACCGCTGCCCGGATACAAGGAGGTCCGTCCGATGGTCTACTGCGGCATCTATCCAGCTGACGGCAGCCGCTATGAGGATCTCAAGGAGGATCTGGCCAAGCTGAAGCTCAACGACGCTGCCCTTTCATACGAGCCTGAGACATCCGCTGCCCTGGGCTTCGGATTCAGGTGCGGTTTTCTCGGACTATTGCACCTGGAAGTCACCATGCAGAGACTCGACAGGGAATTCGATATGGACGTGATCACCACCTTCCCCAGCGTCGTCTATAAGGTCATAAAAACGGACGGCAGCGTCGTGGAAGTGGACAATCCCGCCAACCTGCCCGGGCCTTCGGAGATCAACTACATGGAGGAGCCCTACGTGGACGCTTCCATAATGACTCCAGAGGAATACGTCGGCAGCGTGATGGACCTCTGCCAGAAGAGAAGGGGCGAATACGTCACGATGGAATATATCGAGAACAGGGTCCTGCTCAAGTATGTGATGCCCCTCAATGAGATAATATACGACTTTTTCGATTCGCTGAAATCGCGCACAAAGGGATATGCCTCGCTGGATTACGAGCTGAAGGAATACCGGAGGAGCGAGCTGGTCAAGCTGGACATCTACATAAACGGCGACATCGTCGACGCGCTCTCCTTCATCGTCTTTTCCGACAACGCCTACCCGAGAGGTCGCTCTATCGCACAGAAGCTGAAGGAAAACATACCGCGCCAGCTTTTCGAGATACCCATCCAGGCGGCGATAGGAGGAAAGATCATCGCCCGAGAGACCGTCAAGGCTCTGCGCAAGGACGTTATCGCCAAATGCTACGGCGGAGACGTCAGCCGCAAGAAGAAGCTTTTGGAAAAGCAGAAGGAAGGCAAGAAGCGCATGCGCCAGATCGGCACAGTCTCGATCCCCCAGGAAGCCTTCACCGCAGTGCTTAAGCTGGACGACGACTGATGATCAACACCGACAAGGGGATATACATACATATACCGTTCTGCGCGTCAAAATGCGCTTACTGCGATTTCGTCTCCTACGCAGGCATGGACAGCCTTGTAGACAGCTACTTTGAAGCCCTGTTCAGGCAGATAGAGCTCTTCCCTTATGACGGAGCGGTAAATACCGTCTATTTCGGAGGGGGCACGCCCTCTTATGTGGATGCGTGTCTTATCGCTGAAGCGCTGGAAAAGACGGCGAAAAGATTCACATTGGGGCGGGACTGCGAGATATCGCTGGAGGCCAACCCTAACAGCCTGAGTCCGGAAAAACTGAAGGTCTATAAAGCAGCGGGCATAAACCGGATCTCTATGGGAGCCCAAAGCATGGACAACGATATCCTAAGGCTCATCGGTCGCGCCCACAGGAGAAACGATATAATAAGAGCCGCCGAGGACGTGCAGAAGGCAGGTTTCAGCAACTTCAACCTTGACCTTATGTTCTCGCTGCCTTGCCAGACGGCTGAGGATTTCGAGGACACTCTGAAAGCTGCCGTAGATCTCGGAGCTCCCCATATTTCCTGCTACTCGCTGACGCTGGAGGAGAATACTCCCATATACAGGCTGTATGAGGACGGGACGTATTCGCAGGATGACGAAGCCGACAGGCAGATGTACCACATGGCGCTGGAGATACTGGCTTCGCACGGACTTAAGCGCTACGAGATCTCGAACTTCGCCCTGCCCGGTATGGAATGCCGGCACAACACCGACTGCTGGGATTTCTGCAGCTATGCCGGGTTCGGTGCCGCAGCCTGCTCTTTTCTAGGTAACGCCCGTTTAGAGACGACCGGTGATATCGGCGAATACATAAGGACTTTTGCAGAAGGGACGGGCGAATGGGACGCTGCCTCCGTGCTGTATGAGGAAACGGCCGGCGAGCTCGCGGAGGATTATATCATGCTGGCACTGCGCAAGGCCTCGGGTCTGGATGAGGCCGATTTCTCCGCAAGATTCGGTGAGGATTTCAGGGAGAAGTATCAGGATATAATAAATGAAACGGTAAGCGAGGGCCTTGCCGAGGAAGAGAGAGGCTTCTACAGGCTCACGGACCTGGGTTTTGATTTCGCGGGATATGTGACGAAGAAATTCCTGTGAGTGATCCCCGCATCCGGCCCGTCCGTTTCGTTTCGGAAAAGCAGGACACTCTTACGTGCCCGGCCTGAAATAACGGGCGCTTCCTCAAATAGACTCATTCAAAGATTGACTAATCGGAACAAAAAACGTAAAATCGATTATGTGTATTTTTCGGAGGTTCAACATATGTATTACGACTACGGAAAGATCGAGAAAAAATGGCAGGAGATCTGGGATAAGGAAGAGACCTTCAAGGCCTCCAACAGCTCGGACAAGCCGAAATTCTACGCCCTCGTGGAATTCCCCTACCCATCCGGTCAGGGGCTCCATGTCGGCCATCCGCGCCCGTACACGGCGCTTGACATCATTTCACGCAAGAAGAGACTGGAGGGCTATAACGTCCTGTTCCCGATGGGTTGGGACGCCTTTGGTCTACCCACCGAAAATTACGCCATCAAGACCGGGGTCCATCCCGCTGTCGTGACACGCGACAACGTTGCCCATTTCAAGAAGCAGCTGAAGATGATAGGATACAGTTTCGACTGGTCCCGCGAGATCAATACCACCGATCCCGCCTATTACAAATGGACCCAGTGGATATTTATACAGCTCTTCAAGCACGGACTGGCTTACAAGAAGGAATTCCCCATAAACTTCTGCACCAGCTGCAAGGTGGGTCTGGCCAACGAGGAGGTAGTCAACGGACACTGTGAAAGATGCGGCGGCGAAGTCATAAGAGTCGTCAAGAACCAGTGGATGCTCAAGATAACCGAATACGCGCAGAGGCTCATAGACGATCTTGAGCTGGTCGACTATCCCGACAGGGTTAAATCTTCCCAGATCAACTGGATCGGGCGCTCGGAAGGAGCCCAAGTCGATTTCCAGCTGAAGGACACGGATGAAAAGCTGACGGTATACACCACAAGGCCCGACACAATCTACGGGGCGACCTACATGGTCATATCTCCCGAGCATCCTTACATAGAGCAGTACGCTTCCAGGATAAGCAACATAGACGAAGTACGCAGTTACTGCCAGGAATCAGCGAAGAAAAGCGATTTCGAACGCACAGAGCTGGTCAAGGACAAGACGGGCGTGCGCCTGGAAGGGCTGGACGCAGTCAATCCCATCAGCGGAGAAGTGATCCCCGTTTTCGTATCCGACTACGTCCTGATGACCTACGGTACCGGTGCCATCATGGCAGTTCCCGCCCATGACCAGAGGGACTACGAGTTCGCGAAGAAGTTCGGCCTGGAGATCAGGGAGGTTATCTCCGGCGGAGATATCTCCGAAGCTGCCTATACCGACGCTTCCGGAGGAACGGCCGTAAATTCACCGCTGATCAATGGACTCAAGGGCAAAGAAGCAATCTCGAAGATGATCGAGATCATGGAAGAGAAGGGGATCGGGACCCGCAAAGTCAATTACAAGCTGAGAGACTGGGTATTCTCACGCCAGAGATACTGGGGCGAGCCTATCCCGATGGTAAAATGCGACAAGTGCGGCTGGGTCCCGCTGCCGGAAGACCAGCTCCCGCTGGAGCTGCCCCAGGTGGACAATTACATGACCACAGACACTGGTGAGAGCCCTCTGGCAAACATGCCCGAATGGTACAACACCACCTGCCCGGTATGCGGCAGCCACGCGGTGAGAGAAACAGACACCATGCCCAACTGGGCAGGGTCGAGCTGGTATTACCTGAGATATACGGATCCTCATAACGACAAGGCTCTGGCCGATCCCGAGGCGCTGAAATACTGGCTGCCCGTGAACTGGTACAACGGAGGGATGGAACACACCACCCTTCACCTGCTCTATTCGCGTTTCTGGCACAAATTCCTCTATGATATCGGAGTCGTGCCCACACCCGAGCCCTATGCCAAACGCACCAGCCACGGCATGATACTCGGCGAAAACAACGAAAAGATGAGCAAATCCAAGGGCAATGTCGTTAATCCGGACGAAGTCGTGACAAGCTATGGTGCAGACACGCTGCGCACCTATGAGATGTTCATAGGAGACTTCACCCAGGCAGCTCCATGGAGCGAAAACGGGGTCAAGGGCTGCAAGAGGTTCCTGGACAGAGTCTTCAAGCTGCCGGATATGGTAAAGCCGGGCAAAGGATACTCCCCCGCTCTGGAGAAGTATATCCACCAGACCATAAAGAAGGTGACCGAAGACATCGATTCCATGAAGTTCAACACGGCCGTTGCCGCGCTGATGAAGCTGCTCAACCTCTACACAGATCAGCCTTCCATCACCGATGAAGATCTTAGGACCTTCCTCATCCTGCTCAACCCGACAGCGCCGCACATCACCGAAGAGATATGGCAGACATGCGGATATCCGAGCCAGATAGCCCATACTCCGTGGCCGAAATACGATGAGGCAAAGTGCGCAGAGGATATGGTGGAGATCCCGGTCCAGGTAAACGGCAAAGTCAGGGACAAGGTCACGGTAGCAGCCGACGCCGATGAGGAGACCGTAAAGGAAGCCGTACACCAGTCGGCCGCAGTCGCCAGATCCGTCGGAAGCAGCTCCATAGTCAGGGAGATCTACGTCAAAGGCAAGATATACAATATAGTTGTAAAATAACGCTTGGGCGGCCCGGGATGACCGGGCTGTCTTCGGATAAAACGCAATGATTCTTTTGAAGCGAAACAGGACAATCAGACACATCGCTTTCCTCATGACGATCGTTCTCGTCATGGGGCTTTCCTCATGTGCTTCTTCTTTACCCGAAAAAGCCGTAAAGATGCTTTTCTCATCCCTTAATGCGCTGGATTTCGAAAAAGCGGAGGATATCCTGAATTCACCCGGAGCCTACGAAGAGGTGCGGAAAGCATACACCGGCGAGCATGACACCTACCTCTCACGGATAAGCGACGTGAGCTTTATCGAATTCATCTACGGCAGCCTCTCTGTAAAGACAGGCAAAGTAGAGAGTAGCGGGGACAAGGCCAGTATCACCTGCACGATCTCGGCATATCCCGCTTCAAAAGTGACCGAGGAAGTTTCAAGAGCGCTGCAGAAGGTAAAATCCAGCGAAGCATATGAAGCCGCCGGTGAAGGCGAGAGATACGCGATGCTCTGCAGGACTGTACCGCAGATATACGCAGATCTGCCCGGCAAAATAGCCAGAACAGAAACGACTGTCACGCTCAGCGTCTACAGAGCGAAAGACGGCTCATGGAAGATAAACCCCGACAGGGCCCTCTTCGATGCCATTGCAGGCGGAGGCGGCAATTGAGTTCCCTGAACATAGGCTGCCACCTTTCAACAGCCAAGGGCTATTCAGCCGCATGTGAGACCGCTTTATCCATCGATGCCAATACCTTCCAGTTTTTCACGCGCAATCCCCGCGGAGGTGCTGCCAAGTCCCCGGATGAAAAGGACATCGCTCTCTTCGGCAGCATGCTTGACAAAAAGTGCTTTGCCCCGATCGTGGCTCACGCGCCGTATACGATCAACATGGCCTCGCCCAAAGAAGAAGTTTATACGGGAGCGAACGAACTGACCAAAGCGGACACCGCGCTGCTGGAGATCCTTCCCGTAAAACTGTACAATGTGCATCCGGGCAGCCGAGGGGGAGCCCTGATGGAAGAAGCGTTTTCACGCATACAGGGCATCATGAACGCAGCCATGAAGGACTCGCCGGATGTATTTTTCCTGCTCGAGACGATGAGCGGCAAGAAAAACGAGATGGGCTCTTCCTTTGAGGAGATAAGGGAGATGATCGCGCGTTCAGAGCACTCCGACAGGGTCGGAGTGACGCTGGATACCTGTCACGTCTACTGCGCAGGATACGACATCGTGAACGGGCTTGACAGCGTAATGACGCAGTTCGACCGGATAATCGGCCTGGATAAACTCAAGGCCGTACATCTTAACGACTCTGCCAATCCCTTTGACTCACGTAAGGACAGACATTCCAGGCTCGGCGAGGGATCTCTGGGCAGGGATGCTTTCGTAAGGATAGTGAACCATCCGGCGTTAAAGACGCTGCCTTTTATCCTTGAGACGCCCAACGAGCTGGAAGGATACAAAGCGGAAATTGCTTTCTTAAGGGATAATTTCAGGGGATGAAAAAGATCGGGAGCCTTTTGGTCATATTGACAGCGCTGCTCTTCTTTTCAGGCTGCGTAGGCAGGACATATACATATGAAAAAATGGGCATATCTTTCAGACTGAAGAGGCATCAGGAGATAACGGAAGAAAACGTTTCATCGCTCTCAGTCAAACTGACGGACAAGATCACAGGCCTGATATCCGTAATGGACGCATCACCCTATGTCAGCGAGGATTGCTCGGATATTCCCAGAGAAGAACTGGATCTAACCGGAGGAGCCTTTGAATCAACTCTGGACAATCTGGCTTATGTCTCAAAGCTTTTCAATTACCTCTTCGAGGAGAGCGAACACGGGTTCACGGTGACTTCCCTTACGCGCACCGCCTTCGGAAACAAGCCGTATCAGGCCTTTTACGCGCAGATAAACGCCGGTCACGACGAGATGTGCGGATACATCTATATGACCGTAGAGGATGCAGAGTGCGTGATCTTCTGCTTTTACATCAACGATACGGCAGGCAATATATTCGATCACGCCGGCACGATCAGGGATTTCATGTCCACTGTAAGGCTGGGACAGGTCGATTGACGATATCGTCATCAGCGCTCCGTCCGCAATGGCGGAGCTTTATTTTATTGCGCTTTGACGGATTATTTCCCGGATTATTTTCCGGGCGGGGCAGAAAAACTGTCAATCGATGCCGAAATATTATATAATAACCTGTAAAAATATATCATGGGACAAAAATGAACGATTACGATACTATCGCCGCTATCTCCACTCCGGTCGGCACCGGTGGCATCTCCATCGTGCGGCTGTCGGGAGAAAAAGCATTCGAGATAACCGAAAAGGTGTTCTCCCGCCCGAACGGAAAGCCGTTCAGCGAAGCGGGGGCCAATACGCTATCCTACGGACATATCATAGACACTGAAGGCTCGATAGTGGACGAGGTGCTGGTCGGCAAGATGCTCGCACCTCATACCTACACGACAGAGGACACCGCAGAGATCAACTGCCACGGAGGGCTCTTCGCGGCAAGGAGCGTGCTTGCCCTGCTCTTAAAGAACGGGGCGAGGGTGGCCGAACCGGGCGAATTCACTAAACGCGCTTTCCTCGGAGGAAGGATCGACCTGTCACAGGCTGAAGCCGTAGAGGACATCATCACATCCAAGACCGAACTGTTCACGAAAATAGCGGCAGGGCAGATCGCCGGAGCGCTGAAGAACGCCGTAAACGCGATCACAGATAAGATCCTCATCCTTCTATCCGATCTGGAAGTGACCATACAGTATCCGGAATACGATATCGAGGAAGTGACTGTCGGCAGGCTCAGGGATTCCCTGGAAGAGATAAGGGACGATATCGAGGCATTGGGGGCGACCTACCGCAAGGGAGAGATATCCCGCGAAGGGCTCAGGACCGTCATCGCCGGCAAACCCAACGTCGGCAAATCGATGCTGCTCAACCGCATACTGGATGAGGACAAGGCGATAGTGACCGACATACCGGGCACGACAAGGGATGTGGTCGACGAATTGGTGAACCTGTCAGGGGTGCCCGTCAAGCTGATGGATACCGCGGGAATACGCGAGAGCAGCGAAACGGTGGAAGCCATCGGGATAGACAGGTCGGTAGCTGCGATTAAAAAAGCCGATCTGGTCCTGTGGACCGTGGACGTTTCTTCCCCGCTGGAACAGGAGGACATTCGCCTGAGGACCGAGATATCCGGCAGACCCTTTATCGCGGTACTTAACAAATGCGACCTAGGGATCAATAAAGAAACGCTGGATTATTTCAGGAACGACGAATGCATCGTATGCTCCGCAAAGACCGGCGAGAATATGGAAAAGGTGACGGGTGTTATCGCGGATTTCGCCATGGATTCACCGGGAGACATAACATCCGCAGCGCTTATAGTCAACGCAAGGCATAAGGCCCTCATAGACAAGGCGGCGGACGCCATAGGACATGCGATAAGCTCATTGGACGAAGGGATGCCGGAGGACCTTATCGAGATAGACATCAACGACTGCAGGGATTATCTGGGAGAGATCACCGGAGAGACAGCGAGAGAAGACGTTATCGACGACATCTTTTCACGCTTCTGCCTGGGCAAATGACAATGGATAACGATATAAAGATCAAATTCGAAGCAGGTGAATACGACGTAGTGGTAATCGGTGCCGGACACGCGGGATGCGAGGCAGCTCTAGCCTGCGCTCGCAAGGGCATGAAGACCATGCTCATGACGATGCATCTGGACAGCGTAGCCATGATGCCGTGCAACCCGTCGATAGGCGGCACCGGCAAAGGACACCTCGTGCGCGAGATCGATGCTCTCGGAGGGCAGATGGGCAGGGTGATCGACAAGACCTATCTGCAGATCAAAACGCTCAACACCTCCAAAGGCGAGGCCGTTCACTCCCTGAGGGCTCAGGCGGACAAAGCCAGGTACCACGACGAGATGAAGCGGGTGATAGAGAATACCCCCAACCTGTATCTGAAGCAGGCACAGGCCGTCGAGATCATGACGGACTCCGACGGAAAGGTATGCGGAGTGATGACCTATACCGGCGGCATATACCGCTGCAGAGCCGCTGTCATCTGTTCGGGCACTTATCTCAAGGGGAGAATCATCATCGGAGAGGCGATTCAGGAGAGCGGCCCCAACGGACTGATGGCATCATATAAGCTTTCCGACAGCCTAAGGGAACTGGGCTTTACGATCAACCGCCTCAAAACAGGCACTCCGACCAGGATCAACAGAAGATCCATCGATTTCTCGGTGCTCACCCCGCAGTACGGCGACAAGGACAGCGAGGCTTTTTCCTTTGACGACGATCTCGGTGAGGATAAAAAGGATCTTCCCTGTTATCTGGCATATACCAACGAAGAGACGCATGATATCATCCGGGCAAATCTTTCCCGTTCGCCACTTTATTCCGGGGTGATCCACGGAACCGGGCCGAGGTACTGTCCGTCCATAGAAGACAAGGTCGTGCGCTTCGCGGATAAGAAACAGCACCAGCTGTTCGTGGAACCTGAGGGCGCATCCACCGACGAGATGTACCTGCAGGGCTTCTCCTCTTCCCTTCCGGAAGACGTGCAGGAAAAAATGCTGCACTCTCTCAAAGGTTTCGAGCACGCCGAGATAATGAGGAGCGCCTACGCAATAGAGTATGACGCAATTGACCCAAGACAGGTGTACTCCACGCTTATGACGAAACCGGTAAAAGGGCTGTTCACTGCGGGACAGATAAACGGCACATCCGGTTACGAGGAAGCCGCGGCCCAGGGGATCGTTGCCGGGATCAATGCAGCACAGTACGTCAGAGGCGAGGCGATGCTCACGCTCACCCGCGCGGACGGATATATCGGAGTGCTCATAGACGACATAGTCACAAAGGGCGCCACCGAGCCCTACCGCATAATGACTTCCCGCGTCGAGTACAGGCTGCTGCTCCGCCAGGACAACGCGGACAAGCGCCTCATGCCTTTCGGTTATAAGTTCGGGCTGGTCAGCGAAGAGCGTTACAAACGGATGCTGGCCAAGTGGGAAAGCGTTGACAGGGAAATAGAACGCTTAAGATCCGTCAAGGTCACCGACTCACCCGCTTTAAGGGAGCTCTCGGAGATTACTGGGGGCGGGATACGCCCTGGAACAACGCTCTACACTCTGCTCAAGAGGCCGACCATAAGCTATGAGGATCTTGCTCCCCTTGATGAGGACAGGCCAGCGCTGCCCAAGAACATTGTTAAGCAGGCTGTCATCCAGATAAGGTACGAGGATTACATCCTGAGGGAAGAGAAACAGATCGAACGCTTCCGCAAGCTGGAGGACAAGAAGATACCCGTGGATTTCGATTATCAGAATTCGAAGAACCTGCGGATCGAAGCCCGTCAGAAGCTGGACAGATACCGTCCGCTGAACCTCGGACAGGCGAGCCGCATCGAGGGAGTCTCACCTGCAGATATCAGCGTTTTGATGATAGAACTGGCCAAGGCCGATAATAAATAAAGAGAACGGAGAAAACGACATGGCAAAAATGGTAAAAGAAATCAAGGTCATCCCCATAGACAGAATACAGCCCAATAAAAACCAGCCTCGAAAGAACTTCGACGAAGTCAGCTTAAGAGAGCTGGCAGACTCCATAAAAGCTGTCGGCATCATACAGCCGCTGACAGTAAAGGAGAATCCTGACGGCATGTATTCACTGATCAGCGGAGAGAGAAGGCTCAGAGCCTCAAAGATAGCCGGGCTTTCCGCCGTGCCCTGTGTGCTGCTCAGAGGCGAAGGGGAAGATTTTGAGATGATGAGCCTCATCGAGAACATCCAGAGAGAGGATATCAATTATTTCGAGGAAGCCCTGGCCTACAGTAAGCTGATCGAAAAATACTCGCTCACCCAGCAGCAGCTGGCTGACAGGATCGGCAAGACCCAGAGCACCGTAGCCAATAAGCTGAGGTTACTTAAGCTCGGCAGCGAAGTCATAGAAAAGGTCCTTGAATACCGCCTTACCGAAAGGCATGCCAGGGTCCTGCTCTCCATCCCCGACACAAAGACAAGGCTGGAGGCAGTGGAAAAGATACACAAGCGCTCCCTGAACGTGCGTCAGAGCGAAAAGCTGGTGGCAGACATGAAGAGCCAGGTGCTGATGAACTCCAGCAGGACCAATATCAAAAACCATTTCAACTACCGCATCTACACCAATACGATCAAGCAGGCATACGAGACCATCGTCAAGACCGGACTGGAAGCCGATTACTCAGAGGAAAAGTACCCTGACAGAGTCCAGGTAGTAATCACCATTCCCATCGAGGAAACGAAGTGACACAGCAAACAGTGGGCTGGAAAGCCCACAGTAACGGCAGTACCGTCGTCATAAGCGATCTTACGGATTTTGATCTGGACAAAATCTTCGACTGCGGGCAGTGCTTCCGCTTTGAAAAAGCGGAGGACGGCCGCTGGTGCGGCCCTGCTTTCGGGCGAGTGCTCACTGCCTCGCAGGAAGGCAGCACTCTTACATTATCAAAGTGTTCGACTGAGGAATTCGAATATATCTGGCGCGCTTTTTTTGACCTTGACCGCGACTACGGCGAGATAAGGAAGATGATCAGCACCGATGACACCATCAGCGGGGCGGTAAGAAAGGGAGAAGGTATCAGGATACTGCGCCAGGACACCTGGGAAGCACTGATCTCTTTCATCATCTCGCAAAACAACAATATCCCGCGCATAAAAAAGATAATATCCGCAGTATGCAGGGCCTACGGACACGATATAGGGGGATATTTCTCCTTTCCGACTCCGGAGGAGCTTTCAGCTGCGACGACAGAGGAGTTGCATGCGCTTGGCACAGGATACAGAGATGAATACATAGTGCAGACAGTCAGAAAGGTACTGGACGGTGCCTTCGACATGGATAAGCTAAACTCACTGCCTACTGCAGAAGCCCGCGAATATCTTCTCTCTTTAAAGGGCGTGGGCGGGAAAGTCGCCGACTGCGTGCTGCTGTTCGGAATGGGAAGGATGAGCGTCTGCCCTCACGATGTCTGGGTAAAGCGCATCTTCTCGGAGCAGTACGGGCTCGAAAAGGTCAATGAAAAGAAAGGATATGCTCTTGCCAGCGGCAAATGGGGCGACAATGCAGGGATCGCCCAGCAGTATCTTTTCTATGCTTTCAGAGGTTTCTGATGGAAAAAGCCTATATCCCCGCTGAATTTGACCCGTTTCACCTCGGGCACGAATACCTTATAAAAAGAGTAAAAGAACACGGCATAGATGCCGTCATCTGCGGGATGAGCGGACCTTTCGCCCAGAGGGGCGAGCCTGCCTTCTTCGACAAATTTGCAAGAGCCCGCGCAGCCGTCAGAGGCGGGGCGGATGTTGTTTTTCAGACTCCCCATATCTTCGCATTATCCCCCGCACGATCCTTCGCTGAAGGCCATATCCGCTTGTGCGAAGCCAGCGGCTGCCGGATTCTGGCGTTCGGCGTGCAAGGAAACATCGCTGATAAGCTCCTCAGATCCGCCGACCTCATGAAGGTTGATCGGGTAAATAATAATATATCCGCCAAGCTAAAAGATAATACCCCGTACCCTGCCGCAAGGATAGAAGCCCTGGAAGAAACGGACGGCGGAGACTATTCGTTCCTGAGGGAACCGAATAACATCCTGGCGCTGGAATACCTGATGGCCCTTGAAAGACTGGGTTGCAGCGCCGAGCCACTCATGATTGAAAGGCTCGCAGCCGCCAGCGCTTCAGCAATAAGGAGCAAGGCTTCTGAAGGCAAAAACATATCGTCTCTGCTTCCCGAAAGCAGTCGTGAAGAAGCGGGATTTTCAGATACAGAAGATGACAGGAAGCGGTTCGATATCCTGTTCAAGGCAATGCTGATCTCTGTCGGTGCGGACGGCCTGAAAAAAGTCAAGGAACTGCCTGAAGGAACAGAAAACCGGATGATCTCGGCATTGAGTGAGCTGGACATATCTATGGAGGCATTCACTGCCAAGGTCACATCAAAAAGCCTGACAAAGAGCCGTGCAAGAAGGATACTCATTAACGCTTTCCTCGGTATAGATAAAGATATGGAGGAATACTTCGACAAGAACCCGCCTGTTTATTTCCGTCTGCTCGCCATGAGCGAGGCGGGCAGGAAAGCAGTGGGCGAGATCACAGATAAAGGACAGGCCGCAGTGATCGCTAATGTTGCGGACAGTCTGCCGCATCTTAATGAGACATCACTCAGATCTATCCTGCTGGATATCAAGGCGCAGAATTTCAGGGATATATTTTCCGGGAAATACAACGACGATTACCGGCAGCCTCCAAGAGTCATACCAGACACGAGAAATAGATGTGGATTTTCTTAATAGGGTGATTCCGCCGATATCCATAAGGCCGTTATATTTTTGAATGGCATAACCTCCGGGTTATGTCATTTCATATTGCGTTAATTCATTCAGAAGAACGAATCCATAGTCATGGAATCAGTACTGCCAATTCCGATTTCTTTGCGAGTTAAGTCACATGACCGTTTCATTGTGGAAATATCATTGTGTGAGAAAACACATTCTATTGACAGAAGCAACACTAAAATGATATATTTATATCGTATTTATAATATAATATACGTTAATATTATATCGCAAGGTGATTATTGATGACTTATATAGAATACGTTCAGAACTTTTTCGAACAGCAGGGGCATGGAACCCCGATCTATACGGATAAGATAGCAGAGGCTATGGCCGCGAATTATGGGATCGACAAAAAAAAGGCTGCTGCTGCAACTGCCGTTGCAGTAAAGCGCATCATGGATAATGGCAATTTGCCAGACTTACGTTGCTACCAAAAAGGAATATATTACCGCACTGTCGTAACCCCCTTCGGTGAGATAGGGGTCAACCGGGAAGAACTGATTGCCAACAAATACCTTCTCCCAGATAACGGATATGAAACAGGGCTACGTCTTCTCCATCACATGGGATTGACAACTCAAATGCCGACGGAGCATCTATTTGCGACAAACATCGCTAAGGACTGCATTCGGCATGACAGCAAGCTAGGTGTTTCTATTTGTCCTCCGAAGGCTCCTATAAATAAACAAAACAAAGCATATCTCCAAACTCTGGATGCCATTGATCTTCTTGATAAAGCCCCTGTTGATGCAAAGAATCCATACACAATTCTTGCCGATCATATCCAGAAAAACGGACTGCAATACGAGACACTTTTGTACTATGCCGACAAATATTACAATCAAAAAACGATAATCAAGCTTGCTCATACGGCAAGTCAGAAGAGGGAGAGAATTTGAAACTTCATCAGGATACAAATGCGTTCCGAGTATTACTTGAACAGGTTCATAATCGAACCGGATACCGGACAGACGTTCTGGAAAAGGATTACTATGTCGTGCTGATACTTCACGAACTAGCAGAAAAACAGGAAGCGGGTCTGCCCGCCTACTTCAAAGGCGGGACGGCGTTGTACAAAGCGCTAAGAACTACGAATCGTTTTTCGGAAGATATCGACCTTTCAGTCGATACCCGTGGATGCAGTCGGTCACAAAATGACAGACGTCTGGAACAGGCTGCCAAGAAATACACCACAATGGATCGTGACGCTTCTTCTGGAAGAACGAACCGCTCTGAAGTGATCTCCTTTTTCACCTATAATCCAATCACCGTTTATGACCCAAACGACGCATTGCAACGGTTTGGCAAACTGAAAATTGAAGCAACCTCCTTTACGATTAGCGAACCCATAGCAAGTCTTGAGATTGCGCCTATGGTTTATGATCTTGCTTCGGAGAATGAACAGCGGATTCTTCGGGAGCAATACAACGTCACGCCGTTTTCAATCATGACGATCACGCTTGAACGGATTTTCATCGATAAGCTGTTCGCAGTGGAAGCGTACGTCAGACGCTCCGCAGATTCCCAGCGGGCGTTTGAAGCCGCCAAACACATCTACGATCTTGCAGTTATGATCCGCAACCCAGACATCCAGCACCTTCTCGTAGATGACGCAATGGTCAAAAGACTGTTGGATATCCGCATCGAAGAGGAAGCTGGGAGGCTTGACGGAATTCCCGGCATTATGCCGCAGGAGTTTACTTTCTTTGAAACAACAGCGGAAAACAATGAAGTCAGGAAAGCATATGCAGTCATGCAGGCGCAGTATGTGCTTCGACCAGAAGACAGAATTGATTACGACGTAGCCATGGCAGCTTTAAACGAGATTCTCCACATGCTCATGAAAAGCAGAGCATGGACATTGTATACACCAAGTGAAGAGCTTATACGTCAAATCCAACAACAAGAAAAAGAACGGCTCCATCCTTCACCGAAGAAACACCAGAAAAGTAACGATATGGAAAGATAACAGCAGTTGGGAGCGATTCGGACCGGGATTGATACCGATACAGAATTACTCCCGCTTTTGTATAAAAAGCAGAGTGGAAACAAAAGATATTCTTACACATATGGGCGGCGGAGAAAGAATCCCGCCGCCCATTGACTAAATACATCATTAAATTGTTTAAGTTGTATAATCCTATCTTCAGAAATATTACTAACCGACTATGACAAACAGAAGCCTAAACTTCAATAAATATTTCTTATAGGTATCTGTTTTCTGCCGTCCTCTTTGGTCATTCAAGCCTATTTGCCGAATCTCTTAAGATATACCTTCATCAGGAAAGCCATCAGTTCGCTGGACACGGCTTTTTCAGGCGTGCTCACATCGGCGAACCTCATCATGTTCGGATCCTCCGTTGTGTACGGCTTCCATTCGGGCATGGGAGTACCGTCGGCATCATTGCCGTTAGGATCGCCGTTCTTGAAGAAATTGCCCCAGTAGTTGCACATCTGGCGGGCCAGGTCGTAGTGCTTGCCGACGAACGGTCTCCAGCACTTGGCCAGTGTCTCGAAGAAGAACCAGAGGTCGGAGGAATGGAATGTTCCCGGGTTATCCCAGCCGGGGATCTCGGGATCGAAGCAGTAGTAGTACATGGGCTGATCGATGCCGTTGAGTTCATCGGCTCTCTTTAAGGACTTGTAGGCGAGCTCCAGTGAGCAGATCCTCGCTGCCTTCATGGCTGTATCAAAATCGTCACCGACGATCTTCAGGAATTCATCTGTCTCCTCTCCGAATGCTTCCTTAGCCTGAGCCTTGAATTCATCCATGTTCTTGGCAGGGAATTCGGCGAAGAACTCGTTGGAGGTGTGGCCTACCAGAAGAGGCACATTGTGCCTGTTGCCGTCCATGAGGCGCTTATCGGTGGCTTCCGGCAGGAATACACCGTCAACGACGGTACCGAATCCGCCGCGGAAGGTATTGGACGCATCCCTGATGATAACGGCGTCCAGTTTTCTCGCTTCTTCCAGTGTTTTAACGCCCAGGACCTTGAAGAATTCTTCCCCGTTTGCCTCGGCGTCAGCGAGGGTGTTGCGTCTCATCGGTCTGCCGTAGAGGTATGCCATCATTCCGCTCATGATGATCGCCTTCTGGAAGAGGCCTTTGTCCTGCGGGCTGGTCAGCTGGGAAATTACGCTGCCGCCGCCTGCGGACTGTCCGCCGATAGTGATATTGGTCGGGTCACCGCCGAATGCGGCGATGTTGCGGATAGCCCATTTGATGCCGGCCTGCTGGTCGAGATGTCCGAAGTTGGTCGGGGCATCAGGCTGCTCGGCTGTGAGCTGCGGGTGAGCGAGGAAACCGAATACTGTGAGTCTGTAGTTGACGGTGACGACGACGACTCCGCGTCTTGCGATCCTCTCTCCGTCGAACTCCATCTCGGCAGTGTTGCCTTCCCTGAGGCCGCCGCCGAAGAACCATACCAGCACGGGAAGCTTCTCGTCAGGTGTCTTTGCCGGTGTCCAGACATTCAGGTACAGGCAGTCTTCGCTCATGGGAATGGAGGGATCCACGTTCCACTCTCTGGAATAGATGTTATTCAGATCTAGTCCTGGGATGTGCTGCATCGATATGGGAGCGAAGGTGTAGCATTCCTTTACTCCTTCCCAGGGTACGACCGGCTGCGGGGCTCTCCAGCGGTTCTCTCCTACCGGAGGTGCCGCGAAGGGGACTCCCTTGAACGCTGTTACTCTTGGATCGGCTGCAGGGATACCGCGTATCTCTCCGCCTTCGATCTTGACTTGTCTGATCATTACATATCCTCCTAAGTTGATTGATATTTGTTTTTTCGCAGAAAAACGGCTGTTTCCCTGATTAAGGAAACAGCCGCCGTTATTCATTTATTTGATCTTTGCGCAGTAATCGTCTACGAGGAACTGAGTGATGGCATCCGGCTCGTAAACGAAGGGCTCGGGAGCATCTCCCCATCTCATCGTATTGGGTTCGGCAGTTGTGAAGGGCTTCCACTCAGGCATAGGTTCGCCGTTGGCGTCATTGCCGTTGGGATCGCCGTTCTTGAAGAAGTACGCCCAGCTGTTGCACATCTGGCGGGCCAGGTCGTAGTGCTTGCCGACGAACGGTCTCCAGCACTTGGCCAGTGATTCAAAGAAGAACCACAGATCGGAGGAATGGAATGTTCCCGGGTTATCCCATCCGGGGATCTCAGGATCGAACACATAGTAGTAGATGGGTGATTTGATCCCGTTCTTCTCGTCATTTTTCTTCAGGGCTCTGACCGCGATCTGCACTCCGTTTACGGCGGTGATCTCTTCCGCCTTGACAGGATCTGTTCCGACGATCTTCATGAACTCGTCAGCCTTATCCCCGAATCCTTCGGCGACCTTTTTGAGTTCCTCAAGAGTCTTTGCCCCGCATCCGCGTTTGAATTCGCTGGAGGTATTGCCGATCATCAGAGGAACGTCCATCCTCCTTCCGGCTTGGAGATTCTCAGAAGAATCGCCTAGCTGGAAGACTCCGTCGTTTACGGTGCCCCAGAATCCGCCGAAAGCCTCGCATTTGTCTCTGAGGGTGACTTCATCGATCTTTCTTGCTTCTTCAAGAGTCTTGACTCCGAGGTAATCGAAGAACTCCACGCCTCTCTTCTGGATGGCTTCGAAGGAGTTATCCATCAGGGGCCTCTGGTTGTACAGAGACACCATCATTCCGCTCATGATGATGGCCTTCTGGAAGAGGCCTTTGTCCTGCGGGCTGGTCAGCTGTGCGACAACGCTGCCGCCGCCTGCGGACTGTCCGCCGATAGTGATATTGGTCGGGTCGCCGCCGAATGCGGCGATGTTGCGGATAGCCCATTTAATGCCGGCCTGCTGGTCGAGATGTCCGAAGTTTGCCGGGGCGTCGGGCTGCTCGGCTGTGAGCTGCGGGTGAGCAAAGAATCCGAATACGTTAAGTCTGTAGTTGACGGTGACGACGACGACTCCGCGTCTTGCGATCCTCTCTCCGTCGAATTCCATCTCGGCAGTATTGCCTTCCCTGAGGCCACCGCCGAAGAACCATACCAGCACGGGAAGCTTCTCGTCAGGTGTCTTTGCCGGTGTCCAGACATTCAGGTACAGGCAGTCTTCGCTCATGGGAATGGAGGGATCCACGTTCCATTCTCTGGAGTAAATGTTATTGAGGTCAAGTCCGGGAATGTGCTGCATCGAAATGGGAGCGAAGGTATAGCATTCCTTTACTCCTTCCCAGGGGATGACCGGCTGCGGAGCTCTCCAGCGGTTCTCTCCAACCGGAGGTGCCGCGAAGGGAACTCCCTTGAACGCTGTTACTCTTGGATCGGCTGCAGGGATACCGCGTATCTCTCCGCCTTCGATCTTGACTTGTCTGATCATTACAGATCCTCCTTAAATATATGTTAATTCTCAGAAGAACTCAGATACAAAAAAACTCTCTTATTCGGCTTTGGAATTTGATTTAGATCATCAACACAGTTTATATCCCTATGTTTCCCTCCGAACAGATAAGTTTACCCTCGGGTTATTGATTGCTATAAAAAAACGTATAAAATAGTAACCGGAAGATCAATACTTCCCGATTTGCCTTATTTCCCCAAAACGATGTCTGCGTGAATTTAATTAGCCCAACGGGAAATATCGATTTGATTATATAACTTACGGTCAAACAATACAATATTTACAGAGGAAAGAATTATGGATGAAGAAGCAAAGAGCCTGATCGAAAACGGGGAGGCTTTCCTTGGACTAGAGCTCGGTTCCACGAGGATAAAAGCCGTCCTGATCGACGGGAGATTCAATGTCCAGGCCCAGGGCATCTTCGACTGGGAGAACAAGCTGATAGACGGCTACTGGACATATTCTATTGAGGAGATCGACGATGGCATACGCGCCTGCTACGCGTCTCTTGTCAATGACGTAAAGAAAAACTACGGGGTCACCCTGAAGCGCTTTAAAGCCGCCGGGATCTCAGCAATGATGCACGGATACATGCCCTTTGATAAAGACGGACGGCTTCTTGTGCCCTTCCGCACATGGCGCAATACCACCACCGGAGCGGCGGCCGCCGAGCTGAGTGAACTGTTTGATTTCAACATCCCGCAGAGGTGGAGCATCGCCCACCTCTATCAGGCTATTCTGAACAAGGAAGAACATATTGCCGATATCTCATATATAACGACACTGGCCGGCTACATACATTTCAGACTCACCGGAGTCAATGCTGTCGGCATCGGGGAAGCTTCCGGAATGTTCCCGATAGATTCCGCTATCAACGACTACGACAAGGGCATGAATGCTAAATTCGACGATCTCCTGAAGGAGAAGGGGCTCCCCTATACCCTGGACGATATCCTGCCGGATGTCCTTTCCGCGGGAGCGGATGCGGGCAGCCTCACCGAAGAAGGCGCTTCTTTCCTCGACCCGAGCGGAGAGCTGGAAGCAGGCATCCCCTTCTGTCCTCCGGAGGGTGACGCCGGCACCGGCATGTGCGCAACCAACAGCGTAAGGGTCCGCACAGGAAATGTTTCAGCCGGGACGTCGATCTTCGCAATGGTGGTCCTCGAAAAGCCGCTCGCCCACAGGCACACAGAGATCGACATGGTCACGACACCTTCAGGCAGTCCGGTCGCAATGGTCCACTGCAATAACTGCACCTGCGATATCGACGCATGGGTAGAGGTCTTTTCAGATTTCGCCGAACTGAACGGACTGAAGATAAAAAAGACCGACCTGTACTCAAAGCTGTTCAACGCGGCCTTAAGGGGGGAGCCGGACTGTGGCGGTCTACTTTCCTACAACTATTATTCCGGCGAGCCTGTAATGGATACCGAAAAGGGCAGCGCGGTCATGCTGCATGATATCGCCACGCATCTCTCACTGAGGAACTTCATGCGCAGCCTCATCTATTCTTCATTTACGACCCTTGCCATAGGGATGGATATTTTGAAAGAGGAAAATGTCAGGATAGATTTGCTGACCGGCCATGGCGGACTCTTCAAGACCCCGATGGTCGCCCAGAAGCTCCTCGCGGATGCGCTCGGCACGAAAGTCGCCACGAACGAGACCGCCTCAGAGGGAGGTCCCTGGGGCATGGCCCTTCTCGCAGCCTACCGCATGGAAAAGGGCGGAAACGAAACGCTTGAGGATTTCCTTGAAAACAGGGTATTCAGGACAGCCAAAACCACAGTCGCGGAACCGGACGAGCGTGGGACCCTCGGCTTTGAAGCCTACAAAAAGAATTATATAGCCTGCTTTGATATCGAGAGGGCGGCCGGCAGACTGTTTTACAGGGACAGCGAAAATGCTTGAAGCGCTTAAGGAAAAGGTCTGTGAAGCCAACCTGATGCTTCCGGAGTACGGTCTGGTCACCTTCACATGGGGCAACGTGTCCGAGATGGACAAAGAGAGCGGGCTGGTCGTCATCAAGCCCAGCGGGGTGCCCTATGAGACCATGAAGCCATCGGACATGGTAGTGGTCGATCTTGACGGCAAAGTGGTGGAAGGAGATCTGAATCCCTCCAGCGATACGCCAACGCACGTGAAGATGTACAGCATCCATCCCGATATGTGTGCCATAGTGCACACCCATTCCTCCTACGCCACTTCCTTTGCCCAGGCGGGACGCGCCATACCCGCATACGGCACCACGCATGCCGATTATTTTTACGGGGAGGTGCCGTGCACCAGAGCGCTGACAAAAGAAGAAACGGAAAGCGATTACGAAGCGAATACCGGGAAAGTCATCAACGAGACGCTCGAAGGCATGGATCTGACAGGAGTCAAGGCGATACTTGTAAGAAACCACGGGATTTTCACTTGGGGAGAGAATGCCGCAAAGGCGGCTGAGAACGCCAAGGTCCTGGAGGAGATAGCAAGGATGGCATTTCTCACGGAGATGCTGAACGGGGATGTCTCAAGCGCACCCCAATACCTGCTCGACAAGCATTATTTCAGAAAACACGGAAAAAACGCATATTACGGACAGATAAATAAGGAGAAGAAAAAATGAAGAAGCTCTATTTCATTACAGGAAGCCAGGATCTGTACGGCGAAGAGACATTGAAACAGGTTGCTGCGGACAGCAGGGAAATGGCCGGATTCCTGGACGGCAAGCTCGGTGACACGGTTGGCGTCGAATGGATGCCGACCGTACGTGATGCTTCAGAGGCGCTGGAGCTCTGCCTGAAGGCCAACACGGATACTGACTGCGTCGGGGTGATAACCTGGATGCATACCTTCTCGCCCGCCAAGATGTGGATCAGGGGGCTGGAGGCTCTCGATAAGCCTTTGCTCCACCTGCACACTCAGAAAAACGAAAAGCTCCCCTATGACGAGATCGACATGGATTTCATGAATCTCAACCAGTCCGCCCACGGAGACAGGGAGTACGGTTTCATCGTCACACGCCTCGGTATCCCGAGGGAAGTGGTAGCCGGTTACTATGAGCACGATGACGTCATCGAAAAGATCCGTAATTTCGCCAGGGTCTGCATCGCCATAGATTTCGGGAAGAACCTGAGGGTCGCAATGTTCGGCTCCAACATGAGGGATGTTGCCGTTACCGACGGCGACAGAGTGGAAAGCCAGATCAGATACGGCTGGAACGTTAACTACTACGGCATCGGCGACATAGTCGACCTGATCGATGAGGTCACTGACAGCGAAGTCGATGACATGATGAAGGAATACGCCGTAAAGTACGAGATGGACACGGATGACGTGGATACCGTACGCGAACAGGCCAAGTATGAGGCAGCTCTCAGGAAATTCTTCAAGGCGGAAAGGATCAACGCATTCACCGATAACTTCCAGGATCTGCACGGCGTAAAGCAGCTTGCCGGACTGGCCGTACAGGATCTTATGGCAGACGGTGTCGGTTTCGGAGCCGAAGGCGATTATAAGACCAGTGCGCTCATGGCCGTGCTCTGCAAGTTAGCCGAAGGAAAGCAGGGCGGCACAGCATTCATGGAGGATTACACATATGATCTGACCAAGGATGAGGAACTTGAGCTCGCTTCTCATATGCTGGAAGTTTCCCCTGTCTTTGCAGCAGGAAAGCCTAAGATCCAGGTCCATCCTCTGGGGATCGGCGGCAAGGCTGACCCCGCAAGACTGGTATTCGACGGTGTGGAAGGCGATGCGGTAGCCGTTTCCATGATCGATATGGGCGACCGCTTCAGACTCGTCTGCGCAAAGATCAGGATGGTAAAGCAGCCTAAGCCCATGCCGAAACTGCCCGTGGCAAGACTGATGTGGAAGATCCTCCCCGATTTTGCGACGGGAGCTGCTGCCTGGATATATGCCGGCGGAGCACATCATGTTGTCGTTTCGACCGCTCTGACAGTTGACGATATCAGGCTCTTTGCGAAGCTGACCAAAACAGAGCTGGTAGTCATCGACGAAAACACCAAGCTCAACGAGCTGGAAAGAGAGCTTGCCATCAACGATCTGCTGGCAAAGTTCAAATAAGAAACATTGTTCGGTTATTAGAAAATGCTCCAATTAAGACATACCGGTCTGTGATAAACAGACCGGTATGTGCATTGTCCCGGCAGATCGGGCTGAGATCACGATCTGCTTTGAAACAATAATGCCGTTCGATCGGCATCTATGCTTTCCTTTTCTTTTTGATCCAGTAATCCAGCAGTCCGCCTCCTGCGATAATGATACAGGCTGTGATCAGCACCATCTTGGCGGATTCCTGAGGTATCTGACTCTTGTCACCCACACTCTCGGCATAGAAAGTAAGCGTATACTGTATCTCTACCGGTTCTCCCATTGCCGTAGTATCGGCAATGACGGACATGGGTTCGTCTATTGCGGTGATGGGGATCTCGAAGGAGGACGGTCCGCCGCCCTCTGTCAGGTTGTAAAAGTATCCTCCGTCAATGATCATATAATCATAGTAGACACTGCTCCACAGAAGTGTCGCATACGCCTTTCCGTCACGGATGGTAAGGAGCGTAGGCGAACTGATACTGGCTCTTCCGCTGCCTCCGGTCATATTGACTTCGATGGAATACTCTCCGTCATCCAGATCCATAGTCACCGGTACCAGAGCTTCCGCCGCAAGCTGCCGCTGTTCCCTGAGTTCTTCACTTCCTACGGCTTTATACTCTTTAAGGACCTTTTCTATGAGCTCATAGTCGGGAAGGTCGAAAGCCAAAGCTTCTTTAGGCAATGAAGCTGCATCAAAGACCAATATGCGGCTGTACCACATCTTTCTTCTTTTGCTGTAAGCAGCGCACTCCAGTTCTGCGTTGAGCGCGGGCACAGGGAAAGTAAAGGTCGTCTGATGATTTTCTTCCTCAAACCCTATCCACTCGGCTTCGTCAGCCTCGCTCGCTTCTTTCCTCGTGCCGGGATATACATAGAGATAGCTCATGCTGGGAATGGTGAATCTGGCGGTCATCTCATCTCCGTTTACTGTCAGGATAGCTTTTGCTATGCGGAAATAAGGAGATGATGAGTGGACTTTGATCTCATATGTCCCGTCCGCTATATCCCGCCCGTAGATAGGCACCATACCGTAATAGCCCGCGCTTTTAGTCGAGATCTCTCTCTGAGCCTCCGTTACGCGCTGCACGTAACTGTCTTCTTCTGTGTCATCTGCAACTGCGCGAGACGGGAAAACGGCGGCGAGAGCAAAGAAAACAATCAGAATATATAACACATATCGCTTAAGTTTCATTTCGATACATCCTCCGTTATGGCCCGGGCGCATTCTGCATGCCGGATATACATTTCCCTCACCGCTTCAACTTTCCCGAGTCCGGTCATGTGACATTCCACCTCGGTACCTTCTCTCAGGATCTGATTTTTCCAGGAATCCTCTCCGTCTCCTGCCATGTCTTTTATGACGTGTCCGCCTACTGATACCAGCAGAGGGACCAGATGGACCCGTTTCGGCTTTTCCCGTCTGATGCGGGCAAGGACCGGTTCAATTCCCGGATCGAATTCTACCGTACCTATACACACCTGTTTATATCCGTCCAGAATGAATTGCTTTTGCATAAGCTCATATACAGGCAAAGACATATTTGCGCTTCCGTGCCCCATGAGAGCGAGGAGTTCTCCTTCCTGGATCGTGTATTCTTTCTCCAGGATACCGGTCAGTCTCGCCACATCTTTCTCATCATTCAGCAGCGGGGCTCCCACGGAAAGCCTGGTGAACCTTCCCGCATAAGAGCGCACAGTCTCCTCCGTACGCCGGTATTCTTCCCCGTAAAGCATGTGAGTAGGCTGGACGACCACTTCCTTCACACCCTCTGAAGCCATGCATTCCAGCGCACCTTCCACAGAAAAGATATGCTCGCCCTCTTTTTCAAGCCTTTTCCTCAGCACGCTGCTTGTCCATGCGCGGTAAAAGGAATGATCCGGAAAGGCGCTGCGCAGTGATGTTTCCACAGCGGTAATATCGGACTGCGGACCGGAATATGCAGTACCAAAACTGACGGCCAGCAGAGCTTTTGTCCCGTTTTTGATTTCCATCGCGCTCACCTCAGAGATTCTTCTTCTTATAGATGAAGATAACCGATATGCTTCCGAACACGACGAGATAGGCTCCGAGTACCAGAAAACCGAAGATGCCCGGCGCTTCTTCATTTGCGATGGCTCTTATCATAGCGCTTGTCTGAGACAGCGGCAGCAGAGATATAAGCTGTCTGAAGCCCGCAGGTATCTGATCGGTCGAAAAGAAAGTATTGCACAGGAATGACATCGGAGTGATGATGAACGACGTGAAGCGCGGAGCGTCAGAATAGCTCTTTGCAAGGAATGACAGGACCAGCGCGATGGTGGAGAATACTGTCCCGTTGAGGAACATGATAAATAGGGACAGCCCGTTGAATATAAGATCCGTGCGGATGGGCCAAGTCAGAAATAATATGATGCAGCCGGCATACAGTCCCCTGAGGCTTCCTCCTATGATCTGTCCCAGGATGAACTGCCACAAAGGAGTCGGCGACACCATGACCTGATCCAGAGCCTTTTCATAAAGACGCTGGACGCTCATATTCTGGCAGATAGCGCTGAAACTTCCCGTCATGGTGGCCATGGCAACTATCCCCGGAATCAGAAAATGAAGATAAGGCTCTCCGTGTGAAGTCGTTTGTATTCCCATACCGAATATAACGAGATACATAAGGGGCGATATCATGGCCGAGACAGTGATCTTGTAGAAATCACGGCGAAACTCTACCCATTTTTCCCATAACACAGTTATTATTCCCATGATACTACCACCTAGCTTATTTTGCGTCCGGCGCACTCCACGAATACGTCTTCGAGCGTGGTCGCGCGAAAAGAAGCCATTGCGCCTGCCTGAGAAAGATACGAGATAGCCTCGTCCCTGTCACTGAAGAATCGACTCTTAAGACCGTCTTCAGTCGTCTCATCAACCGCATATGCGCCAAGTTCATCTATCAGATTCAACGGCGTATCCAGCTTCTGCAGAGATCCCCGATTTATCAGCGCGACCCTGTCACAGAGAGCCTGAGCCTCTTCTATATAATGAGTCGTCAGGATGATGGTCATATCTCTCCCGTTCACCTGTCTGAGAAGATTCCACATCTGACGGCGGGACAGGGCGTCCATACCCGCAGTCGGTTCATCCAGAAGCAGTATCTCGGGTTCGATAAGAAGAGCGCGGCAGATCATCACCTTGCGCTTCATCCCTCCCGAAAGATGACGTACCGTGCGGCGGTGGTATTCCTTAAGTCCCACGAATTCCAGCAGCTCGTCGCTTTTCTCGGCTATCGTTTTTTGGGGAAGATGATACAGCCGTCCCTGATATTCCATCACCTCATCGATAGTCATGTCCTGGCGCATGGAGTACTCCTGGGTTATGACGCTGAGCTTTCTCTTCTGGCTCGACGCCTTGCGGTCCAGCAGCTGTCCGTCGATACGTATCTCTCCCTCTGATGGAAGCAATACCGTAGACATCATGCTGATGGTCGTGGTCTTCCCTGCCCCGTTGGGTCCGAGCAGACCGAAGAATTCTCCGGTATTGATCGTGAGACTCAAGTGATCGACTGCCGTAAAATCCCCGAACCGTTTTGTCAGGTTTTTGATCTCAATCATTGTGCTCTTTGGCTATTATCAATGAGAAATAGCCGGCGTCGTCAGGGATCTCATCCACACTGCGATAGACCTTCTCATTTTCCATGCTGCAGTTCTCGACAGCGGAGACATCCCTTCCGCTGCGCTTCAGCATTTCCTTAACTTCCTGCATATGACTGGCGGACTTCATCAGCACATATGTTCCGGGCTGGTCCAGTGCGTCATTGGTCTTATGAACTGCAGGGATCACATGTATAGGTTCATCCCACTCTGCCAGCGGAAGGTTCAGCCTGGCGGCTGCGGCACAGAAGGAGGTGATGCCGGGCACCAGTTCCACCGTGTAGCCGTCTTTCTCCAATATGTGCTGAAGGTAACTGAAAGTGCAGTAAATGGTAGGATCGCCCAGTGTGATGTAGACGACATTCTGTCCTTTCTCAAGATAGCTTTCCAACAGTTTGGCGCCTTTCTGATGTTCAACATCGATCAGATCCCGATTTTTGACCATGGGCATATAGACCGGCACCAGCTCTTTACCCTGGATCTCAGGCACCACGGCAGCGGCGATCTGATAGGCAACTGCTTCTTTTGCAGTCTTGCCAGCAACTGCAATCACATTGTTTTCCCTGATCAAACGGATAGCTTTCTGAGTCATAAATTCCGGATCTCCTGGACCGACTCCAACACCGTAAGCGATTCCCTTCATGACAATCCTCCTTATAAAAACCGTGCTGACAGCAAACAGTACTGTCGTCACGGTTGTATACTTATCAAAAGACAGTTTACCGGGAATAATGATTCAGCACATTATCTCCCGTATCATATCTTTATGATTCTTTCCCAATTTCCGGCTCCTGCCCTGATCAGCCTACAAGTATCTGCAACAGCGGCGTCTGTCATCTGTATATGTCTCCCTCTTCTTCCGATTTAGCTAGGCGCCATATCAGCTGCTGCGGATCAAAAAAAAGCGATTTGCACCCATAACATACAATATTGCATGGTCCATGTCAAGAACGGCAGAACGAAAAGAGAATGCGGCCGGTACTTCTCATACAGCACGGGAAAAATGTTTTGAGTTCATCAAGACTCTTTATCCTTCTGAAACAGGAGCTTCGTTCATCCCATTATCTATCCCGCTATTTACGGATAGATCTTCCAGTCGCCCATCGATTCCTCAGGGGAAAACCGTTTTTCAGTTTATATTGGTGTCTTTGGCACTCGCTTTACTGTAAATCTTATAGAGCTTTTGGATCTCGGTTCCTAAGATCACAGCATCTTTTCAGAGATTGAGATTTTTGCGGTCACTTCATTTCTCAGGCATGAAATTAGATCTGCACTGAGAAAGTCCGTCGTTTCAAACAAAGACAAAGGAGCACGGGCTGCAGATGGAAACGGAGAACAGCAAATGACAAACGGGAAGAATACTGCTATAATGGCTCCAGTCTATTCTTTTCAGACACATGCTCTAAAAAGGTAAAAATGCATTGTTTACGGTAAACTGAAAGTGCACAGCACCATGATGCAGTATGTTTCGGGAAGTTGAAAGACCCGGCAGTTTGCCGCACCAAGACATGACAGAATAATATCTGCTGTACGGGGGAATGATATGGATCTTGATGAAGTACGCTCAAAGATCGATGAAACAGATGTAAAGATAAGAGAATTGCTGGCTTTGCGGATGGAGCTCTCAGCCGCCGCAGCAGCAGCCAAGGCCAGCTCGGGCAAGGCTACCCTGGATTCTTCCAGAGAAGAAGCCATACTGAACAAAACGAGGGAGTCCTCTCCGCCAGATACCGCAGAATATTTAGTCAATATCTACAAAGAGATCCTCAAGCAGTCAAGAGCCTATCAGGAAGCCCTCAGGACCCGCTGATCAGATACCCAGAACCGTCTTTTTCCCACGCATGTCATGTATGCTGTGCATGTGACTCTCTGCAGTTTGCAGTCCAGGTCCCGTGTATCTTTAGCATAAGGTCTTCAGGCTCGGATTTTTTGCGTGATCATCGGATAGCTGTATGCTACGTATCTCGGGAATTATGTCCCGACCATTGACCGGCCAAAACGATTGCGGGTCAGAGGTATTAAACGGGAATACTTTGTAGCAACAAAAAGTCAAAATATACTTCCATTTAGGGAGAATTTCAGATATAATACCTTTCGCGTCGGGGTGTGGCTCAGTTTGGTAGAGCGCTTGATTCGGGTTCAAGAGGCCGGAAGTTCAAATCTTCTCACTCCGACCATTTTTATTTTACGTTTTCCCTATTAAAGCAAATATGTAAGACACT
Source organism: Eubacteriales bacterium (assembly GCA_024685545.1). Classification (GTDB taxonomy): domain Bacteria; phylum Bacillota; class Clostridia; order Eubacteriales; family Anaerofustaceae; genus JAAYHF01. Next base: position 44,088 of record JAIKVR010000081.1, read on the forward strand.
GATAGATCGCTGCTTATGTTCCGTAAACGTTTTTTCTTATTTGGATCTACAGGGCCCCGTAAGGGAATGTTATTGTAAGCTGTTGATATTTCTGTTTCCAGCGGCTCCTTTCTTCCCGTATCCATTCAGCGCGGCATTTTTTTTGCATTAAAAGCCTGGATTCTTGTCTATTTCCATATATCCACAACTGACAAAACATACTCATGTGGTAGTTTTATCCATAAATAAGAAAGGAGATTCATAAAATGAAACTCAGCGCACCGAAAAACGTTACATTCATTATCTCAGTTGTTCTTGTCGCTCTTGGCCTTGTTGTATGGCTTGGCGTCGTAGCAGCTATTGCTGGATACGCATTCTGGCTCGTGTTTGCAGGAGCAGTTATGATTGCTCTGGCAGTTCTTCTCAAAATCTGTAAAGAAGAAAAGACAAAATAAAAGTAACCCCGAAGATGATCGATCTTCGGGGTTACTTTTGTAGCTGAAACTTTTTCGATTAAGAAGCAGGCCGAAATGACAGTGTAATTAAACAACCGCCCGCAGATTTCTGCCGGATCGCTTCTGTCTTCTCACCTCAGCCTCTTCTTTCCTCTCTCAGCGGCTCATCCCAGAGCACAGAAGCATTCTGCTCCTTTGCGATCAGGTCGATCGTTTCCTGAAGCTCATCAATATAAATGGCTTCTCTTTTCCCGGATCTTCTGCCTTTTCCGCTATACAGCTCTTTTTCGAAATACGCATCGTAAGAGACTGCGTAATCCTCCTCATCTCTGTGCGGGAAAAACGTGGCCGCAGCCTTATAGGTAATGAAACCGTCCTCAGAATCGCTGATCAACATGACCAGCGCACCGTTACGCGGTACATCCGAGAATACTGCGTCTGCTTTGTAATAGCGTTCGTAAACATTAATGACCATGTTACCCCTCTCTTTGCTACTTGATGAATACAGTATAACGTTATCTGATCGAAACGATCTACTTTACAAGTACCTCTCCTTCATCCTCGACACATACCCATCCTGAAGATATACGCATCCAATTGCCGGACATTTCCAGGCAGGTGATTCTGCTTCCCTTTGCAATTACGGCATCTGTTTTAGTATCAACAGACTTCGCATAATCTTCCGAAGTCAGCTCGCTTCTTTTAAGGATCCCATATTCTTTTCCAGGACCTTTTCTCACTCTGAGATTCGTCTGCACCGTGTATGTTTCTCCGACTATGTATCTGGAAGTATCAGTACTGTCGGTCGAGTCGGAACCTTCTTGCCCGTCGATAACGTCATTTCCAAGCCCGGTATTGCTATCATTGGATTTGAGTTCAACCCACAAAGCCGGGCGGACAGCGAAGCCATCGCTGTAGACAAAGTTACCGAAATAGGTGATCGATCCGTCATCGGGAACATCCGCGGCGGTGTTGGAATACATACCCGGCGACCGCAGCCACCACCAGCAGTTGCCATTTAAGGATAGTGTATCAGCACCTTTCGCTCCTGCGTATTCCGTCGGTCTGCACTGCCTAGCGCTGTCCGTATTGAAATATTTATTAGCTTCAGTGATACTCAAAAGAAACACCTTATCCGTCGTATTTTTCCCGGGAGACGTGCTGTATTCCGGATTCTTATCCGCCGTTACAGTTGTGCTTTGGATCATCGCCTGCTCGTCAGAACTGAAAGCACTGCTGATAAAGATCCCGTTAAGCCATTTGCGCACTGAACAGGTCTCCCATGTAACGTCATCATACAACTTCGTAGTAGTGTGATATTCCTGACAGTCAAGCCCGTACCGGCTTATCAGCAGCATTCGGTTTCCTTCTTTCGCAAGCACCAGCCATTCGATGTCCTCTTTACCATTGGAATAGTTGTTGTCCTGTTCGTATGACCCGAAAAGAACGTAATCTCCGACCTGAGCTATGGACAGCAGCAATTCCTTGCATTGCGGCCTAATGTTTTCCAGAATATCAGCGCTGTTTTTATAGTTGAGATCTTTCAATAACATATAAGCATGCTCGTATTTACCGGAATCGATCAATACTAATGCCTTATCGTATCTGTACGAGGCGTCGATCTCCTCCAATAATTCAGACGCCGCTTCATATTCGCAGGAATCGACCAGAGCCACCGCCCTGTCATATTTATTTGAAGTGATAACATCGTTTTTGCCGAGTTCCTCAAGCAGCATATATGCAGATTCGTATTCGCCGGATTCGAGCAAAGTCATCGCCTTATTATATTTAACTTTTGGAATGATCACCGTGAACAGCACGATCAGGGACACGACACAGGCTACGATGATCGACGTGACGATCGTTATAGCTCTTTTCAGCTTTTTTGCGGTTCTCTTCTTTTTGTTTTTAACCTCGATTTGTGCGTTCTGCGCAAGCTGCTCTTTTTCTTTGCCCTCTTTGATTTCTTCCATGACCAAGATATTCCTTTTTTTTCGATTAGTATAAAAGACCTTTAACAATAAACACTTTACTATGGAAACGAAGTATCCGCAAGAGGTTCTTGAATCAAATGCGGCTATTTCCATTTTAACCAAACATAAGCATATAATTACGATAAGAAAAAAGCCACCAGTACTAAGCCGGTGGCAATCATTCATTGGTTGCGGGGGGAGGACTCGAACCTCCAACCTCCGGGTTATGAGCCCGACGAGCTGCCTATTGCTCCACCCCGCGATATCATAAATATTATAAACCAATCAAACCATCTTGTCAACCCGTGAAAGAGGCAGTCCGGTTAAAATAAGATTAAATGCGAATCAATAAATATTTATCGTTTTTCGATATATAGATATTGACAATCGATATATTCAATGCTAAAGTGTAGCTGTATTTACAGGAGGCTACATTGAATAAATCCAACATCTCTTTTGCGGTCAATGTATCAGCAGCACTTACAATAATCATTTTTCTTGCTTTGACTGTGATAGCCGTAGCTATCCCTGGAGCCACTGGACGTTACCTTGCTTATAAAGGAATGGGGACAGAACACGGGACACTGATTATTATTCTGCTTTATGTTTCCGATGCGGTAGCGTACGTTGCGGATATAGCGCTCTTCATGCTGTTAAGAGACGTCAAGGCCGGCGAAGTATTTTCAGCCAAAAGCGTATCCAAACTCACGGTGCTCTCAGCATGCTGTTTTGCAGAAGCGGTGTGCTATGCTGCGCTGGCCTGCATTTTCATCTTTTCATCAGCGATCGCATTCGCTGCGGTCTTTATGGGGGCCATATTGTCCGTGGTGCGGGATGTAATCGCGAAAGCTGTAGAGATAAAAGAGGAAAACGACGGGACGATATAGGTAAAAAAATGATCAACGTAAATCTGGATGTAATGATGGCCAAACGCAAAATGTCGCTGGGAGAACTTTCATCAAGAGTGGACATCACCGCGGCCAATCTCTCGATATTAAAGAACAATAAAGCCAAAGCAGTACGCCTGTCAACTCTGAACGCAATCTGCAAGGCATTGGACTGCAGTGTGGCCGATATACTGGAATATGTAGAGGATAAGGAGGACGGGCAATGAGCAGGGATAATACTAACGAAATGGAAAATCAAAATCCACAAACAACTCCGCCAATGGAGCAAGAAAGCCTGACGGGAGTTTCCGGATACCGTTCCTATATCCCGCCGGAAAGGCCTGCCCGTATCTATGAGGCATACGAGGCGTTTTTCGCGCTTCTTGCCATCCTGGCAGGATATCTCTTCATCAAGACAGATCCGATGTATACGCCGTTTTACGGAAGCATGATGATAATAGCCATGTATTCCTACGGAGCCTTCTTTATCCGTATGAACGGCAAAAAAAGCAATGCTATCTACCTGATGTTCGCGAGGTTCATGGCCGTGAGCCTGTTTATCAACGGAGAGAGCGCGATAAGCTACTATTCCTACTGGGCAGCAGTCCTGGGCTGGTGTGTATATGTTTTTATTTCTTTCACCGAAGGAAAGACAGTAAGCGACTGGTTCTTCGCGGACAGCATCAAGGCGATCTTCGTCATGCCGTTCTCGGCCTTCGGCAGCGTCTTCGGCGCACTTGTTTCCGCGGTGAAGGACAAGGGAAACGCAAAAAAGATCCTTTCAGCCGTTGCGGCCTTAGCCGCATCGGTCGTCCCGTGCGCGCTGATTATTTCCCTGCTCAGTTATGACAGTGAATTTGCCCGCATAATGAACAGGTTCCGCGAATTATTCGATATAGACTTCTGGGATGAGTTCATTCTTTTCCTTTTATCCATCCCCTGCTCCATGTATATCTTCGGCTGCCTGATAGGAAATAAAGATAGGCGCAAAGCCGATGTGCTGACTCATGAAAGCTGCGAAGCCGCGTCGGTGAACGCCAGATCCGTCATACCTGCGGCATGCGCAGTCTTCTGTCTCCCCATACTGGCCGTATACGCTGTATTCTTCTTTTCTCAGAAAGAGCTTTATCTTTCCGCCTTCACCGGACAGCTGCCCAAGGGATACATCTACTCTAGTTACGCAGTAAAAGGATTTTTCGAGCTCGTGTGGGTCTCCGTCATCAACACAGCAGTGATACTGGCGGTATCGCGCTTCTGCAAGGAGGATACAAAGGAAGCCTCAGCGTTCAAAAAGGCAAATGCTCTTATCTTCATCCTGGTGACCCTGATCCTGATGGCGACAGCCTTTGCCAAACTGGTGCTGTACATATCGATCTACGGTATGACCCTTCGCCGCATGCTGGCGGGATGGTTCCTGACAGTGCTGGCTGCATGCTTTGTAATGGCCGCCGTCAAGCAGTTCGTTCCGGGATTTAAGCTCACGAGGGCGATAGTATATCTTTGTGTGGCCGCATTCATCATCCTGTGTCTTTCCACCCCTGCCAGGCTCATCGCCGAATATAATGTGAACGCGTATCTTTCCGGACGTATCCGTCAATTGGACATTGACGCCTTCTATGATCTGGGAAACTCCGGGATAGAGCCGCTCGCGCGGGCACTTCAAAGCAATAAGCTCCCTCATGAACTGAAGACAAAAATAGAGTTCTTCCTTGAAAGCCATTCTGACATTACATACGGTGACCCTGTCGGGACACTTAGCCTTCCGTATCTCAGAGCCCTTAAGGCCCTTAAGAGTCTCGGTTTAATCCACTGACAGGTGATGATATACCATATTTCACCTGAATTTTATCAATCTTCAGCGAGAATACTCCCGCTTCTATAAGCGGTGAGATGAATCGCACCAGGGATCTGCTGTAAACAGGCAATGAGTCTTGGCGCCTGATAGTCATTGCGTGAGTTCGTCTATGTCTGTCCATCTCGTCTTGTATAAGACAGAAAATCGAACACATGTTTGCGAAATACTCCTTCCTGTGCTACAATAACAACACAGAGAGGAGGACCGCCATGGGCAACAGGGCATTCAGATACAGAGCGTATCTGACAGAGGATCAGTTCGAACTCGCCATGAAAACAGTCGGTTCCTGCCGCTATGTCTATAACAAAGCCCTCGAGTACAGGAACATTATATATCAGAATGAGCGAGTATTTGTCAGCTACAGCAAGCTTTCGGAATGGCTCACCGGTCTGAAGGAGGAGCTGCCCTGGCTCAGGGAAGTCGATTCCATAGCTCTCCAGCAGTCGCTCAGGCATCTTAATACAGCCTTTAAGAACTTCTTTGACAGGAAACAGGGAGCCCCTAAGTTCAAGTCAAAGCATACATCAGGATGGTCATATACCACTATGTGTGTAAACAACAACCTGAGGATAGAAGAGGGCTTTCTGGTCATGCCGAAGCTCGGAAGGGTCAGGATACTGCCTGTACGAGATGTCCCTGAGGGATGGAGACTGAAACACGCTGTCCTTA